>CAYVDY010000056.1:0-18792 GCA_964450255.1 uncultured Candidatus Solibacter sp.
GATCGTGCCGATGTTGACGTGCGGTTTGCTGCGATCAAATTTTTCTTTCGCCATGCGTGCAACTCCCTACTGCCCTGCGCGTAATGCGGCTGTCTCTCTCGCTTCGGTCTGTTTTGGAGACCGGCCGGTACAGAGGCGTCCGCCGGAATCTGGAGGGCTCCAGCTCGTCCAACGAATTCTGGAGCCGATGACCAGGATTGAACTGGTGACCTCGTCCTTACCAAGGACGCGCTCTACCATCTGAGCTACATCGGCCCTTTCAAAACTACTGTAGCGCAACCCACCCCTCGCGATGCAACTCACTGGAAGGGTAACGCACAACCATCCGGCGGCCAAACCATCTACAGCCCCTGCACGGCTCACGGAGCCATCAGGGGAATAAGTGGTGGACAGGGGAGGATTCGAACCTCCGTAACTCGCAAGGAGTGGCAGGTTTACAGCCTGCTGCCATTAACCACTCGGCCACCTGTCCGCAAACAAATTTGGCGATGCCGGACGGCAACCCTTCTACTATAACGCAAGACAATCCGGTTTGCATCAAACATTCTTCGAGAAAATGTTTCACAACTCCTCCTTGCGCCGCTCCCCGCAAGGTGGTAACAATCGGAATTCTCCCCATGCTGCGGCACAAGAGCCTTCACCCTTTATCGCACCAGCATCACAATGGATTGGTCTTGTGCGGCCTGCTGGAGCGGTCGCTGGCGCAGGACCGGTCTGACGCCAATCTGGCGCGCCTGGCGGCGAAGGTCTGGGACCGGTTCGAGCTGGAGTTAGTGAACCACTTCGCTCTGGAAGAGGATCTCCTGTTCCCCGCCATCGAGTCCGAACTGGGGCCGACCCCCATGGTGGCCGAACTCATAGCCGAACACCGCTCGATGGAGCAGATGGCGCGACACATCCGGGACGGCGCCACGGACGCCGCTCTCTCGGACTTCGCCGCGCTGCTCCGCACTCACATCCGGCGCGAAGAGAACGAACTGTTTGAGCAGGTCCAGGGGCGTCTCAGCCCCGGGACGATGGAACGGCTCGGCAGCGAGTTCGAAACGCGCGCCATTCGCATTTGCCTGGAACCCTGATCGAAACTGGACTTCAGCTACTATGAGCACTCTACTTCAGACTTCCCTGCCCGGCATTGAACTGGTCGCGCGCGGCAAGGTCCGCGATGTCTATGCCATCGGCGACGACAAACTCCTGATGGTCGCCACCGACCGCATCTCCGCCTTTGACTGCGTTCTGGGCTCGCCGATCCCGGACAAAGGCCGGGTGCTGACACAGCTCTCTCTGTTTTGGTTCGAGTTTCTGAAAGATATCGTTCCGAACCACCTGCTGACGGCTGACGTCAGCGAGTATCCGGCCGAACTGCGCGCCTGCGCGGATCAGTTGGAAGGTCGCTCGATGCTGGTGCGGCGCGCGGAGATGGTTCCCATCGAGTGTGTCGCGCGCGGCTACCTGTCCGGCTCGGGCTGGAAGGAGTACCGTGCGGGCGGGACTGTGTGCGGCATCGCCCTACCCACCGGATTGCTGGAAAGCTCGCAACTGCCCGAGCCGATCTACACGCCGGCTGCGAAAGCGCAGACCGGCCACGACGAGAACATCACGTTCGAAACCGCCGCAGGCATGGCCGGCCTGGATGTGGTGACTCGCCTGCGCGAACTGACGCTGGCGATCTATTCCAAAGCGTCCGCCTATGCGCGGACACGGGGCATCATCCTGGCCGACACCAAATTCGAATTCGGCTTCATCGGCGACACGCTCACGCTGGGCGATGAAGTGCTCACTCCGGATTCCTCGCGCTTCTGGCCCGCCGATCAGTACAAGCCGGGCGGCGCGCAGCCTTCCTTCGATAAGCAGTTCGTGCGGGACTATCTGGAGACGCTCTCCTGGAACAAGCAGCCCCCGGCCCCTGCTTTGCCCGACGATGTGGCCGCCAGAACCGCCGCCAAGTACCGCGAAGCTTACGAGAAGCTCACGGGTAAGTCTCTGTGAATTGGTTGGACATTGTGATGGCCGTCCTGGCGGCCATCTTTATTCTCCAGGGCCTGCGGCAGGGCTTCACGCGGCTGGCCATCGGGCTGGCCGCCACGCTGCTGGGCATCATCCTGGCCTCGTGGATGTATGGCACCGCCGGGGCGTTTCTCATCCCTTATGTGAGCTCCAGGTCGCTAGCTAACATCGCTGGGTTCCTTCTGGTCTTCATCGGCGTGCAGTTGGTGGGTGCGCTCTTGGCTTGGGGACTGGCGCGGCTCTATAAATGGACCGGCTTGACCGTGCTCGATCGTATGCTCGGGGCCGTCTTCGGTCTGGTCAAGGCCGTGCTCGTGGGCGTCGTAATCGTCATGATCCTCACGGCGTTCCCGCTCAACCCCGTGCCAAACTCGATCAAGGACTCCGTGGCCGCGCCGTACCTGATCGAGGCCTCCCATATCCTCGTCCAACTCGCCCCTCGCGAACTCAAGGACGGGTTTGCCTCCACCTACGACAAGATCAAGAAGATCTGGTCCGGTGAAGTAGAGAAGGCCCTGCCCCGCGATAGCGCGTGAGCGCCAATTCAACCTCGCTATCTCGGTTGCGCTTGTTACTTGACACGTCAACTAATGTCGCGTATAGTAACAGCATGGCACGCCATGAAAGCCGGCTGCAAAGCGAGATCAGACAGTCTCGCCCGTTTCAATCGATCCACCATGAAGCGGCATTGTCTGTCTTGAAAACTGCCGATATCCTGCGCCGCCAACTCACACGGCAACTGGAACCGCACGAGATCACGCCGCAACAGTACAACGTTCTGCGGATCCTGCGCGGAGCCGGCGACGGCGGCTTGCCCACTCTCTCAATCGGCGAGCGTCTGATCGAAGAGACGCCCGGAATGACCCGCTTGCTGGACCGCCTCGAATTCAAAGGGCTCGTACGCCGTGTGCGCTGCGAACAGGATCGCCGCCAGGTGCTCTGCTACATCACCGGTGGCGGACAGGCGCTGCTTACAGCGTTGGATCCGCTCCTCGATGCCACTCAGTCCGTAATGGCCGGCACGCTGACCGAGGCGGAAGCGGAGTTGCTTGTCGTGCTGCTCGAGAAGATGAGAGAACGCGGAGACCAATAACGATCGAAGACCTGGCCGGCAGCAAGGCAGCGCCGCGGCGGAGGCAGCACGGCCAGATTGCGGCCGAAAGGTTCTACGACGGAGAACAAAGGACAAAGCAAATGAGACTGACCACACTGATTGCGATAATGGCGCTGGCGGCCGCGGGCCTCGGCGCGGAAGAGTACAAGATCGACGGCTCGCACTCCAAGGCGCAGTTTTCGGTCAAGCACCTGATGGTGTCCAACGTGCGCGGCGAGTTCGGCAACATGAGCGGCACGGTGTCTTTTGATGAAAAGAACCCGGGCGCGACGAGGATCGACGCCGCACTGGACGCGGCTACCATTAACACCGGCGTCACCAAGCGCGACGATCATCTGCGCGGCCCGGACTTCTTTGACACTGCCAAGTTCCCCACGCTGACCTTCAAATCGAAGAGCACCAGGAAAACCGCCGACGGACTCGCGGTGACAGGCGATCTGACAATGCACGGCGTCACGAAGGAAGTTGTCTTGAACGTGGAAGGGCCCACTCCCGAGATCAAGGACCCGTGGGGAAACCTGCGCCGCGGCGCGACGGCGACCACCAAACTCAAGCGGAGCGAATTCGGCCTGAAGTGGAACAACGCGCTCGAAGGAGGCGGCGTGGTGGTAGGCGACGACATCGCAATCACCATCGACATCGAAGCCACCAGGCCTGGCGCAAAGAAATAGCCTCGCGGAGCGGTCTACAATCGAGAGTGGAGATGGAATGAACCACACCTCGATGAGGATCGCTCTCGCCTTTGCGATCCTGACTGCAGGATGCCGGAAGGCGCCGGACGCGGCTCAGCCAAGCCCACTGCAATTTGAGACGAAGTCTTTCGAAAAGGTCGTACCCGGCTGCGGCGACAAATCGAAGCGGGAACAACCGTGCGTGACGTTTCGCGTGAAGTGGATCGAAGCGAGCGCGGCCCCGGACTCCGGCATCAGAGCAAAGATCAATGCCGACATACGGGCGCGCCTTCAACCGAAGGACGCGCCCACCGGCTTTGAGGCGGAGGCAGCGGCCGTGGCGGAAGAGTTCCACCGGTTCCAGAAAGAGTTCCCTGATTCCGAGATCACCTATTTCGTGCGCCGCTCGGCCGAGGTGATCTTCTCCAACGCACATCTGCTGAGCGTGGAGATCAATGAAGAGGATTTCAAGGGCGGCGCGCATTCCAACACACATCGCGACTACCTGAACCTTGCTCCCTCCACGGGCGGGAGTGTGAGTCTGGCCAGCCTTCTGACACCCGATGGCATGGAGAAGCTGAGAGTGGTGGCGGAAAACCGGTTCCGCGCCGGCAGACACATTGAGACGGGCAAGAAACTCTCGGAGGCCGGCTACAATTTTGCCGACGACAGGTTCACGTTGAGCCGTACTTGGGGCGTCACCCCTGCCGGCTTGGTGATCCACTACAACGACTACGAAATCGCGCCCCATTCCACGGGCCCCACCACAATCGAGTTGCCTTGGTCCGATATTCGCGCTTTGATCAGGAAGGAGGCCGGCCTTGTGCCGGTGAACTGAAACATGGAACCACTCTCCGAAGCCGGACGATTGACCGGCGTCTTTCACGCCCCTGGCAAGACTTTTCCCGATGTGGCCGAGCGCGGCCGCTGGTGGATTCCGGCGGCCATTATGGTCCTGATGGGCCTCATCTTCGTCACCCTGTTCGTGCAGCGGGTCGGCTACGACCGCATGATCCAGAAGGCGTTTGAGACCAACACGCAGCTCCAGGACATGCCCGCCGACAAGAAGGCCGAGGCCATGGCGATGCAGCGCAAGATGATGCCCGTGATGATGTACGCCGGACCGCCCGCCGCGACTCTGCTCGGAGTCCTCATTGTTGCCGGAGTCCTGCTGTTCCTGATGAACGGCCTGCTGGACGCCGGCCTGCGCTACAAACAGTCCCTGAACATCTGCGCCTACGCCATGTTTCCGGCCAGCCTGGTCTCCAGCATCCTGACGTGCGTGGTCATGTACCTCAAGCCGCCCGATGAATTCGATATTGAACACGCACTGGCGTTCAATGCCGGCGCGTTCCTGAATCCGGAGTCCACATCGAAATATCTGGTCAGCCTGGCCTCGTCGTTCGATCTCTTCACGTTCTGGATGATCGCTCTGATGGCGATTGGGTTCTCCGCCACGGTTGGCGCGCGTAAATTACCGTTCAGCAAGGCGCTGACCGGCATCTTAATCCCCTGGGGCTTGTGGGTGCTGATCAAGGTCGGCTTCGCGGCGCTGCGGTAGGAGCTTGTAGACAACACATGACGCTGGTGATATTCGATTTGGATGGCACGCTCGTAGACTCGGTGAAGGATCTGTGCGAAGCAGTGAATGCAACGCGCGTCTTCATGGGATTGACAGCGCTGCCGGAAGAAACCGTGGCCTCCTACGTAGGCAACGGCGCGCCCGTCCTCATTCGGCGCGCCATGGGCGCGGAGGCCTCGGACCAGCGCGTGGAAGAGGCGCTCGCACACTTTCTGGGCTATTACCGCGAGCACATGCTGGATCACACGCGGCCCTATCCCGGCGTGGTGGAGACCCTGGAAACGCTCCATGCCCGCGGCTGCAGAATGGCCGTGCTGACGAACAAACCGGAGCGCTTCTCGCGCGATATGTGCACCGGATTGGGCTTCGGGAAATTCTTTTTCCAGATCTACGGCGGCAACAGTTTTCTTCAGAAGAAGCCGGACCCCATCGGGATCCACACGCTGATGCGCGAGTGCGGAGCGAAGACAGAGGAGACGTGGATGGTGGGCGATTCAGCCACCGACATTCTCACCGCGCGCAACGCGGGCGTGCAGTGCGTGGGCGTAACCTATGGCATCAGCCCCGATTCTCTGAACGATGCGCCGCCGGACTATCTGCTGGATTCACTCCTCACGCTGCCGCCGCTGTTGACCGGCAATAGCGCGTAGCCGATTTCGTGCGGCAGTTCGTCCGTCCAACAGAACACGTACGTGTCGCCCGGTGGGGTGTCCGCGGGTAAGCGCAGCCGCACAATCCACCAACCGGGACGGCTCGGATCCGGCTCGACTCCGTCGATAGAGAGTCCCCGCCCCAAGCCGTTGTCGGCAAATGGGCGTATGCTCCATTGCAGAGCGCCCGTGTCTTCGTTAAGACCGGTCATCGAGAGAAGCAGTTCCTCGCCGGGAAGAGCCGGCCGCTCCGGGTTGATCAACCAGCCGTCGGACGCACCAAACGCAACCGGGCGAGGCATCCAGACGGGATCGGACTCGCCCAGATCGCGCAATTCCAAAAACTGCGGAAGCTGGCGGACGATCTCCATCGGCACCGGCCCGGCTTCAAAGCGTGCGCCTGGACCATCGACAGTCCACTGCGCCGGACCGGGCGGCAAATCCACGGGCAGCATCGCTTGAAGCCAACCGGGCCCGCGATCTGTAATCTCCAATCGCCTTCCTCGAACTGAGACTGCCGCGCCGGCCAGTCCATCGCCGTCGATGCGGAAACGTGCGCCTGGCGCTGCGTATTTTGGAAGGCGCCTCAAGACGGGCGTGGGCGGCATGGTCACACTCCACTCACCGCTGGCGACGTCGATACGCAGCAGTTCAAGCCCCGACGTCATCACCCATAGCGCGGAACCATCGTCGCTGAATTGAAGGCTCTCGACACGGTCGTCGCTCATCGGGATGGTCCGCTCCGTCCCGTCACGCGTATCGACGAGGGTGATTGCCCGTTGCAGAGAATCGCCCACAAAAGCGATCCGCGTACCATCGGGACTCAGCGCGCGGATGGAGCAGTAGCCACAGTCGCCGGCGAGCGTGGTCCACTCGCTCAGATCGCGGTCGTAGAGGTACAGCGCACGGGCGGAGTTGATCAGCAGCCGGCGGGTATCCGCGCTGATCAGCGCCTGGGTGGAGATGAATCCCGCCGGAATTCGGTCCACTGCGCCGGCGGGCCTGTGTACTTCAACTCGATCCTCCAGAGGCCGGACGGCCGAGCCATCCGCGGCCACGGTCTCGACGCTGAGCATCACGCCCGGCAACGGGATCTCCTCGCCCGTCGAGGAATTGAGCCAAACCGACCCCAAGCCATTGGCGGCCGGATTGGCCCACAACGCCCACTCGCCGTTGCGGCTGATGCCGGCAAATCCCGGACGTACCACTGGTCCTTCGCTGTACCTTCCGTGACGGACAACGCTGCCAACGTATTCAGTCGGCCTGGTGCGGCCGGCGATGGTAGGGAAGATAGCCCGTTCCGTCCAGGCGACCCGGGTGCCATCGGAACTGACGGCGGGCAGGACAATCGCGCGCATGCCGTCCGTATAGGTCGCAGCCTCAGCTTCCACCTTGAACCCCGACGCGTCCGCGATATAGAGCCGGGACTTCTCCCCGGCGTCCGAATTCCGTGGAGCCAGGTCAGTGACAAACCAAACGCGTCCTTGCTCGTCAACGGAGAAACCGCCGTGCTGCGCGTCCACGGTCAACGCGAGAAGCAGCGCCAATAAAACGATGCGCATATCTGATTATGTGATCCACGCGCGCCAGTTGTGGTGCAATGGTTCGCGTGAGGTACCTGGCACTCTTGTCTCTCGCGGCTACCGTGACCCTGTCCGGCTCAGATCGCACACAGAGCCGCTCGCGCGTCTTCTCTCAGAACGGCATCGTCTCCACCAGCCACGTGCTGGCGTCGCAGGCCGGAGCCCGCGTGCTGGCGCGTGGTGGCTCGGCCGCCGATGCCGCCATCGCCGCCAACGCCGTGCTCGGCGTAGTGGAGCCGATGATGTGCGGCGTGGGCGGAGATCTGTTCGTCCTCTATTGGGAGGCCAAGACCGGCAAGCTCTACGGGCTGAACGCCTCCGGCTGGGCGCCCCACGAACTGACTCCGGATTATCTCGCCAAGGCTGGCGCGAAAACGATGCCCGTCTCGGGGATTCACGCGGTCACCGTCCCCGGCGCGGTAGACGGCTGGTCAAAAGCCCACGCGCGCTTCGGCAAGCTGCCGTGGAAGGATCTCTTCGGCGAAGCCATCCAATACGCGCAGGACGGCCATCCGGTGCACGAAATCATCCACAGCTATTGGAGCGACTCCCGCCTGAAGGTAAGCGACGAAGCGCAGCGCGTCTTCCTGCCCGGCGGGCACGCTCCGGAGGCCGGAGAGATGTTCCGCAATCCCGACTTGGCCTGGTCGCTGCGCATGATCGCGAGCGAAGGCCGCGATTCGTTCTACAAGGGCGCGGTCTCTCAGAAAATCCTGGCCGGATCGAAGAAGCTCGGCGGCACCATGTCGGCGGCTGATCTCGCCGAATTTTCCAGCGAATGGGTGGAACCCGTCTCCACCAGTTACAAGGGCTGGAAGGTCTATGAAATCCCGCCGAACGGCCAGGGCATGGCCGCCCTGATCATGCTGAATCTGATGGAGCAGGCCGGCACGGATCTGCACACGCAGATCGAAGCGATGAAGCTCTCCTACGCCGATCTGCTGACCTACAATGCCGATCCGAAATTCGCCAGCGTGCCCGTTGGCGGGCTCCTCAGTAAGCCCTACGCCGCAACCCGGGCCAAGCTCATCGACGCCAACAAGGCCAGTTGCGCGGCCCCGGCGGGGCATCCTGTGATGGGCGACACCACCTATCTCAGCGTGGTGGATCGAGAGGGCAACATCGCCTCGTGGATTCAGAGCGTCTCGGCTGGCTGGGGTTCCGGCGTGGTCGCCGAAGGCACCGGGTTCGTCCTCCAGAACCGCGGCGGGAATTTCGTCCTCGACGCCGGCCATCCCAACCGGCTGGCCCCCCGCAAGCGCCCGTTCCACACCATCATCCCGGCGTTCGCCGAAAAGGGTGATCTGCGCGTCGGCTTCGGCATCATGGGCGGCCCGAATCAGCCGCTGGCGCACGCGCAGTTCATCTCAAATCTGGCCGACCGCTCGATGAACATCCAGATGGCGCTGGAATCGCCGCGCTTCACCAAGAATGGGCCTGCCGGCTGCGACGTGCAGGTGGAAAACCGCGTGGGTCTGGAGACCATCACGGACCTGACCAAGCGCGGGCACAAGGTGGAGGTGAGGGGGGCGTACTCGACGAATATGGGGCGGGGTGCGGCCGTGCTCTACAACACGAAGACGAAGATGAAAGAGGGGGCGTGCGATCCGAGGTCGGACGGAATCGCGGCGCCGCAATAGTCCAGCGCCGGGATTGCTTCAGTAGGGGGGCGTCCCGGAGGCATCCGGCTATCAGGCCCATCGGGCACGACGGCTTGCAGAATTCCGAGGAACGCTATACCGGTCCTGTAACTACCCCCGTCCGTGACCAATCTCGACAAATCCGAAGCTCCCGGGCGCGGCGGTATCTATGGCAGTGGTGATCGCGCCGATTTGCTGCTTGACCACGCCCCAGTTGTTGGTACTCAAATCCAGCATCGCCAGTCGGCGACCCGTTAGATTCTGCTGATAGCTGAGCTCTTGATCCGCCGTGATGAACAGGTCGAAGCCCGCCTCTTCGGCCGCGGCCAGGAGTGCCCCGTTCTTCAGGCCCGACCAACCTTGGAACCATGTAGTGGCCACGGTATCGCGGTTGTCAATCAGTAGCCGCAGTTTCTGCGGCGTACTCTCGTTGAGAAGGATCCTCATGCCGCGCGAGATGGCTCCAGCGGAGGCAGAGCGCTCTTGGCGGCAAAGTCCAACACGGCCTGAACCTCGTCCCGTGTGACGTGAAAGTTCTCAAGCACTTCCTCCATGGGTGAGCATTTGAGATTCTCGAAGATCGCAGAGACGGGTACCCGCGTGCCGCGGAAAACCCAGGCGCCGCTCACCTTTCCGGGAACACTCTCAACAACGGGGCATTGCGACCAGTCCAGACTTGCCATAGAGAGGCCTCTCTCTATAGCCTACACGCGAGAATTGGGCCGTTGCGAGTGCAATTTGAGATGGATCCTGCCTGCCTGCGAAGGCACATTCTTCTTCGTGCGACGTCGTTTCGCGCGCTGGCCCAGCGTCAACTGCGATTGGGCGATGGCGGCGGCGGCAGTCCGAAATTCAGGAATCGCGGCGCCGGAATAGTCCTGCGCCGCGATGGACAAATGACTACTTCTTGCCGCGAGCCGGGGCGCACTTCACCCAGCCGCGCTTCTTGTTGGATTCGATAACGGCTTCCAGCAATTGCATGCCGCGCAGGCCGTCGGCGAACGTCGGGTATTCGATCGGCAGGGTGCGATCGGCCACCCGGCTCCAGAAGCGCTTATAGAGCTGCTTGTGGCAGTCGTCGTAGCCCTCCGAGTGGCCGCCGGGGTAATCGGAGTAGGATGCGGCCTTCGGGTAGAACAGGCTGCCGTCCTTGAGGATCAACTGGCTGGGTTCATTGCGCTTGCCCACCCAGAGCTCGTCCGGACGCTCCTGATTCCAGGACATGCTGGCCTTCGTGCCTGCGATCAGCCATTCGAAGCGGTTCTTGCAGCCGGCCGAAACCTGGCTCACCGTGTAGGCGCCGCGGCATGTGTCGCCCATGTGGATCATGGCCATGCCGAAGTCCTCGGTGTCGATCTTCACCTCGTCGTAATCCTCCGGCTTGAGCGTCTTGCCGGCGAAGGTCTCAATCGCCACCTTGGGCTGCTTGCGGGTCTTGTGGATGATTTTGAGATCGGCGCAAAGGGCGGTAATGGACATTCCCGTCACATGCTGGATCATGTCCATCCAGTGCGACCCGATGTCGCCCATCACGCGCAGCGGGCCGTTCGCCTTGCGGGTGATGCGCCAGTTGAAATCGGTGTCGTACAGCAGCCAATCCTGCGAGTAGGTGCCCTGGACCACCAGGATGTCGCCCAGGTCGCCGTTGGCAACCATGGCGCGCGCCTGCTGCACGCACGGGTAGTAGCGGAGGTTGTGGTTGGTGGCGTGGCAGAGCTTCTTCTTCTCCGCCAGGTCCAGCATCTCCTTGGCTTCCTTCGCCGACATGGCCAGAGGCTTCTCGCACAACACGTGCTTGCCGGCCATCAGCGCAGCCTTGGTGACCGGAGCATGGAGCGCGTTCGGGGTGCAGACATGCACGCCGACAATCTCCGGATCGGCCAGGATCTCCTGGTAGCTGGCCGCTGCCTTCGGGATGTAGTTGGCCGCGGCAAAACGCTGCGCTTCTTCCGGGGAGACGCCGGCAACGGCGGCCACCTCGACAAATCCAAGCCGCCGCAGATTCTCCACATGGGTCTTGCCCATGAAGCCGCAGCCGATGACGCCTACTTTGAGTATGCTCATAAAGAATTCTTCCTCGCGAGCCGATAAGGGCTCAAGGTGTAAACCTTTTACACTCTACATCAAGTCTACAGGGCAAGTGATAATGATCGTCCGAATCCGCCTCAACCGCCCCACCAAGCCGTTGCCCGAACCACCTCCGGCAGCCGAGCCTGTCACCTGGCAGGAGATGGCTAGCGGGCTGGCGGCTCTGCTTTCCCCGGCCGCGGCAATGTGTTTCGCCCTGGCGTTCTGGCGGTTGGGCCAAGATATGGGCTTCGCGCGCAATTTCTTCATCACGGAAGGACCGCTCTCGCACTGGCAGGTGTGGTTCGCCGTGGCCGCCGCGGTCCTGGCAACCAGTCAATGGCTCAACCGGCGCGCTCGCCCGGATGACGACGAACCCGCCACCAATTGAATTCAGCGAATCCAGCCCACCGCTTACATGGTGTCCGAAACGAAGAACGATAGTTGACTCTCGTCTGCAGAAGGAATCCGTCGTTTATCCGCGTTCATCCGCGTTCCATCATCTGATCGCCGCCGTCTTCGACCCATCTCGTCCACTATCTCCACCACGCCTCAGCGCTCCCGCAGTTCCGGAGCCCCGTAGTTCTGCCCCGTCACCAGCGACAGATAGTCCGGCCGGTCCGACGCGCTCTGGTGGCGATAACTGCGCACAATCTCGCCGTGGAACAGCAGGAACACACCCGGCATTTGAAAACCATCGCCGGCCAGCGCGCCCACGCCATGCCGCCCCAGAATCCCGGCCTGGAATCCCCGGATCCACACTCGCGGCCCAAACAGATCGCCGAAGCTCCCCCGCGGCAGACCGAACGCCCGATACAGCGCGCGCTCCGGATCGCTGATCCGCTCCACGTCCTGCAGCCCGTACTTGGCGAAAAACCGCCCGTCGTGCTCCTCGCTGCTCATGTGCACCAGCACCAGTCTGGTTCCCGTAGCTTCCAGCTCAGCGCGGCGCCCAGCCAGATCCGCCAGCGCCTCCCGGCAGAACGTGCAGCCCGTGTGGCGCAGGAACACCAGCAGCGTCGGCGACAAACGCGACAGCTCGTCCAGGGTTACCCCGTGTTGAGTCTTCCGCCGCATCGCGAAACGCAGAATCTCCTGCGGCACGGTCCGCCGCCTGCCCAGCAACGCCTCATGCGCGGAATTCAGAATCAGCCCCAGCGGGACCAGCCAGATGAGATCGTCCACCACCGCAAACCAGGCGGCCGTCACGGGCAGGCGCCCCGACGAGATCTCCCACGCGATTCCGCACGACATGGCCACCTTCGCCACGAAGCCCATCATCACAATTGGCCAGTGGCGAAAGGCATCGCTGGCCGAAAACAGATACCCCAGCCCCATCACCGCCGTCAGCAGCGAAACCAGATACCACAAATCCAGCCCAAGGCCCGTTACCGGGGCCGGCGGCGCAGCCAGCGCCAGCGCGGCGCAACCCAGACTGTACACACCCGCGGCGCGCAGTGTCCAACTCATCCACTCGGCAGGCTTGTACATAGGAGGCTGCATTACGCCTTAGTTGATGCCGCCCGGGCGCCGTTCGCGTCAGAATCGTTAGCCGCAGAAGGCCATCGCGTCAACGCCCCGCCGCCCCAGCGCATAATCCGCCAACTCCCTGTCGGAGTGCTGAACATGCCCCAGCAGCCAGGACCTCAGAAACTCCATCAATTCCATCGAAAGGCACCGCCTCCCGCTGACAAGCCCCGTTTCGAAGTCTCGTAGCTCCGCCGTCAGAACCCGGTGCTCCACGAAGTGCGAGTCCCGATCGGGAAAATCCAGGTACTGCATCAACTGCTCCTCGTACCGGAAGTGAATCTCCGTGTAGGTCACCAGGTCGCAAACCACCCCCTGCATCGCTCCCTTGGGGCAACCCTGCTCCATCGCGTCGTGTAGCCGGTTGACAATCTCTACCAGACGCCGGTGCTGACGGTCGATCTCCTCGATACCCAGATCATAGTCCGGGGTCCAATCGATGTAGGCCATGATAGTTTGCTTATCGTCAACCTCCGGGAGAATTTGAGGTTAACGTGGCCGGATAGATCCCAATCCGCCATCTACCCCGATTACCTGCCCCGTCACCCACGAGTTCGCCGGATCCAGCAGCCACGCCATCGCCGACGCCACATCCCCCGGCTGGCCGATCCGCCCCAGCGCGTGCATCCCCTTCGACGCCTGCAGCGACGCCTCATTGCCCGTGATCCGCGCCGAAAGCGGCGTTTCCACCAAGCCCGGAGCCACGCAGTTCACACGAATGCCCCGCCCCGCATAACTCGCCGCCGCCGAAAGCGTCAGCCCGATCACCCCCGCCTTCGCCGCCGCAATCGCCTCATGGTTCGCCAACCCCGTCCGCGCCGCCGCCGAGCTCACCAGCACAATACTCCCCCCACCACTCATCATCGCCCGCGCCCCGGCCCGCACCGCCGCAAACGCAGTCGTCAGGCTGGCCGCAATCGTGGCGTCATATTCGGCCTGCGTCGTCAGATGCGCCGGCTTCAGCAACAGGCTCCCCGCACAATTCACCAGCCCGTCCAGCCGGCCCAGCGCAGTCACCGCCGCTTCCACGGCGCCAAAATCCGTCAGGTCCAGTTGATCGTGCCGCCGCGACAGTCGATGGACCGTCGCGCCCTCGTTCTCCAGCAATTCACCCAGTGCTGTACCGATGGCGCTCGACGCCGCCAGTACGCAGTACACACGATTCTCATGGCTCATTGTTTTGTTAACTTTAAATATCGATTCTTCAACTGAAACTTCATGCGCGGATTACCGCGCAGCAGCGGTTCGCTCCGCTCCAGAAACTCCCAGTACATCGCCGTGAACGGGCAGTCCTTCCCCGGATCGTACCGGCATCCGGCACAGTAATTGGACATCCGGTCGATGTACTTGCCGCTCGCCGCATAGGGCTTCGACGCCATGACACCCCCATCGGCATATTGCGACATGCCCAGCGTGTTCGGCAGCTCCACCCATTCCACGGCGTCCACGTACATGCTCAGATACCACTCATGCACCTGACGCGGCTCCACACCCGCCAGCAGCGCATATAGCCCCGTCACCATCAGGCGCTGAATGTGGTGCGCATAGCCGTAATCCAGAGTCTGCGTGATGGTCTCCCGCAGGCAGTTCATCTCTGTCTCGCCCGTCCAATAGAACTCTGGCAGAGGCGCACTGGCGCTTAGCGCGTTCGAATCGCCGTACTCCGGCATGAATCGCCAGTAGATCCCCCGCACATACTCCCGCCAGCCCAGCACCTGCCGGATGAAGCCCTCCACCGAAGCCAGCGGAGCCAGCCCCAGCCGCCAGGCCTCCTCCGCCCGCCGCACCACCGTCAATGGATCCAGCAGTTTCAGATTCAGCGCCGCGCTGATCCGCGAATGGTACAGCCACGGCGCCCCGCTCCACATCGCGTCCTGAAACTGGCCGAAATGCGGCAGCCGGTTGCGCACAAAATCGTCCAAAGCGGCCATGGCGTCTTCCGGAGTCACCGGCCAGTCGAAGTGCCGCAGAGACCCCGGATTCCCCGCCAACCGGCTCTCCACCAGCTCGCAAACCTCCCGCGTGATGGCGTCCGGCTCAAACTGCAGCGGCGCCGGCAGCAGTCCCGGCCCCCGAGCACCGAAGCTCCCGCGGTTGTCCGTATCGTAATTCCAAGCCCCGCCCTCGGGCCGTCCCTCCACGTCCAGCAATACTTGATATTTTCGCCGCATCTCGCGGTAAAAGAACTCCATCCGAAGCTGCTTGCGGCCCGCTGCATGTGCTGAAAACTCCGCCGTCGTACAGAGAAAGTGCTGGTCCTCCAGGACCTCAAGCGAGGGCACAGCCGCCCGCAACTCCTGCAAAACCCGCCACTCCCCCGGTTGCACCACGAGTACCCGCTCAGGCCGCAGCGCATCTACCGCCCGCCGCAGATGCTCGCCCAGCGTGCCATCGGAAAACTGCGTGTAGTGAACAAAAAGCCCGGCCCCGCGCAGCCTGTCGCGGAAATGCCGCATGGCCGAAAGAAACAGCGCGCTCCGCGCCTTGTGCGACGGAACGTGCCTGGATTCGTTCGAGACCTCCGCCATCCACACGGCGTCGCGCGCCGGGTCCAACCCGGCCAGCGCCGTGGAATCGAGGTTGAGCTGATCGCCCAGAACAAGGGCCAAAGTACGCACGCCTCTCTGATGCCGCCTCAGGCGTGCTGGATAGAGTTCAGCTCTGCCTGAAACTGGATCGGTGTTCATCCGCGTTCATCTGCGTTCTATTTTCTCCGTGCCGACGGGAATCGGACATGGAGCGCCGATAAACACCGATGAACTCGGATGGTGGCGAGCTGCCTGTCTTCGGGCACCGCTGGCTTGGAGCGGTCATCAGGCACTCCTTGTGTTGTAATCAGGCCAGCTCAACCCGGATTGCGTGGGCCTTACCGGATTCGAACTATTTCTACTTCCAGGTCTTTTTCTGCTTGACAGGGTAGCTGTACTGGATTTATGTTTGAGTTTCCTCGCTTACGAAACACGTCGAACAACAGGAGCTTTATGCGCTTTTTTCTGGGTGCCGTCATGGTTTTGACACTTTGCGGGCCGGTTGCGGCCCAAAAGGGGGCGGGCGGCGGATGGGCCGAGCGCATGATTCTGGTTGTTCCGATGGTGGGTAAGGGGAGTTTTGACGATCCGGTGCGGCCGGGTCTGCCTTTGGAGCAGTTGGAGGGGCTGGAAACTGTGGGTTTCCGGTATGAATTGAGCGACGATGGGCGCTCGGCGATCGTGTTTTTGACTTCTGGGCGGATCGGGCGGTTGAAGGAATTGCCGGCTAAGGCGCAGGGGCTGGGGCTGGGATTGCAGGTGATTGACCATGAGAGGCTGGGGAAGGCTGGGTTGGATGTGGAGCTGAAGAAGCTGAAGAAAGACCTGACTTTGGAGCGATTGGCGGGCCTGCCGGTGCTGGATGGGACGAAGGCGGCGGGAGGTGCGAAGTGAGAGCGCGGCTGACGGTGGCGGCGATGTTGCTGGCGGCGCCGGTGTTTGGAATGCCGACCTATAGCGACGATCTATTTGACTCCTGGAACGGCACCAAGTGGCAGGCCAATGGCTCGATTGGAGTGACGGGCGGGCGGCTGACTTCGAGTGATGCGGCGGGCGCGACGGCGATGAGCCTGCCGAATCCGGCGGCGGCGTATTATGAGATTGTTACGTCGCTGGGTTTGAATCAATCGGGCGGGCGGTACACGATCTTCGCGCGGGCATCGGCCGATGCGCGGTATGGGACGGTGTCGGCGGGGAGTTTTTACGCGATCGATTTCAGCAACGTGGTGATGTCCGGGACAAGCGGGACGGCGACGATGACCACGGTGAAGCGCGTGAATGGCGTGATTACGCAGGTGTCGCAGACGCCGGTGGGCGTGCATGACCAGATGGAGATCCGGGTGCTGGTGCGGCCGGGCGGGTCGCAGGGATTCCTGTTTTCGGTGTCGCTCGACCGGCGGCACATGTATTACGGGGAGGGCGACGCGGCGCTGACGAGCGGCAAGCCGGGGCTGGGAGTGGCCGGGGCGCCGGCGGTGAACGGGTTCAACCATGCGTTTCTGTACAACTACGAGGGGGTGGCTCCTCCGGCGGTGCTGCAGGCCGACGTGGCGGCGAGCACGTTTTCGAATTCGGTGGATTTGCAGTGGAAAGGCGTTTCGGATGGCGACGGCTCGGGGACGTGGCAGTATGACGTTTACCGGAATGGGCAGTATGTGCGGAGCACGCAGTACACGACGTTCACGGACAGCACGCTGAGCCCGGGCGTGACTTACCGGTATTTCATCGTGTCGATGGATTTCCATTTAAACCAGACGGCGGGGCCGGAGATGTTTGTGACGACGCCGGCGGCGGGGCATTTCGACCCGCGGCGGACAGGCGTCAAGCCGAACGGTGCGTACTGGGGCGCGGGTGGCGAGAACATCGACATGCAGTCGGGGAATCTGAACTACACGATTCCTTTGCTGAAGGCAGTGGGGCGCGGGCAGACCTCGGTGGGGCTGGCGCTGAGCTACAACTCGCAAAACTGGCGAAAAGACGATATGACGACCACGCCCGTGTGGCGCTTGGGCGGGGATATCGGATACGGCTTTGGGTGGCGGCTTCTCGCCGGGAGCATGACGCCATACTTTTCCGACTGGTGGACTGTGCACCACTGGGTCTACACGGACTCGACCGGGGCGCAATACCGGATGAATCAGCAGGCTGGGTATCAGTTCACGTCGAACGAGGGCATCTACGCCACGTTTGACGGCATCACTGGCAAGTTGCGGTTCAACGACGGGACATGGTGGAGTTTTGGCGCGATGTCGGCGGGGGCGGAGGACGATTCCGGGACTTTGTATCCGACGCTCATCCAGGATACGAACGGCAACCAGGTGCTGTTGTCGTACCGGTACGGCGTGGGCGCGGGGTGGAGCAATTCGAGCGGGCGGGTGGCGGAGATCCGGGATGCGATTTCGGGCACGGCCACGCCGGCGTTTACGTTTGCCTATGCCGAGCAGGGGGGCAATCCGCTGCCGCATCTGGTTTCGATCACGGGCGGGGCCGGGCGGGAGTCCTACAGTTTTGCGATTGGGCCGAAGACGGTGACGTCGCCGTTTTCCGCGCCTGTGGTGACGGTGGAGTCGGCGGCGTTGAACAGCATCACGAACACGGCCAGCGGGCAGACGACGTTGCTGGGCTACAACAACGCGGCGGAGATGACGAGCGCGACGTTTCCGTATGGTGGCAAGTTGGAGTGGGAGTATGAGGATTTTCAGTATGCCAATCAGAAGCGCTACCGGGAGGTGCGAAACCGGTACTTGACGGCGACGGCGGGCGGGGCGCGCTCCCAGTATTACGTTGAGTACACGCCGGACGACACGGGCCGGCAGATCCACTTGTGGCGGGCCGTGATTGACGTCTCCGCGCTGGCAATCAAGCTCTGGTATCTCGACACGAATGCGGCATCGGCGACGGCCGGGCTGGCGACGGTCTATCAGGACCGGCGGATCGACTGGTCCACGATATCGCAGAAGGATTTCGTGTGGAGCCTGAACAACGGCAACCCGTATGTGAGCTCGGTGACGACAACGCGGGACGGCGTTTCCAGCAGGGTGCGACAGACGCTGGATGCCTATGGCAACCAGACGCAGCAGAAGATATACAATACGGATCTGACGGAGGCTGGGGCTCGGGTGTACAACTACACGTACCTGACGGGCGGCTACTACACGGACCGCTACATCCGGAACCGGGTGACGAGCGCCACGTTCACGGCGGGCGGGCAGACTGTCACGCTGGCGACCAATGTTTACGACAACAACAGCTATGCCGGCACGTGGCTGACCAACAACTGGGCGCCCGATCCCTATGGCGTGCGGCTGCACGATGCGGCCTTTGACGCCAACTTCACGTTCCGCGGGAATGTGACGCAGAGCACGACGCTGAGCAGTCCGGTGGCGAAGAACTTCTTCTATGACCTCGGCGGCAACGTGATCAAGA
>CAYVDY010000057.1:0-18711 GCA_964450255.1 uncultured Candidatus Solibacter sp.
CGTCCGCGCCGATACACACCGTAGGCCGATGCCAACAGCTAGGATCGCTGGCATCGGCGTATCTGTCTCCCCGACGCTAGACTTGGTGCCATATGTCGTTGAGCGGGAGCGCTTTCGCGCTCACCAAACCGACAGAATCTGGTCAGATGAAGAAATACGGTCAAGTGTTGCCAGTATCACAGCATCGCAAGATCACCGCCCCCAAAACGAATGTGCACTGGACATCGTGGGACGGTTCCGGTCATGACCAGGTAGGTCGGCCCCGTTCGCCGGGCAGACCGCTCACACGAACATGACGGAAAGCCGCGCAGTTTACGCGAGGTTCACTGGCTTGGCGGTCATATCGTGTGCTCGCGGGCCACGACAGTTCACGCCCCAAGCGCGCGAAGTGCGCCGAGGGTGGTGCGGCCGCTGCGAACCCTCTGGCGATTTGCGACGAGTCGAAGGCTGGCCTCAAAAGGGATGGCGATCGAGAAGTTCGAGGCCGTCCAGTATCGGCTCGAAGTAGCCTGGCTCAAGCGAATGGAAAAGCCTGTCGCATTGGACCAACGCTTGCATCTTGAGATAATGCAAACCTATGTCCACAAGCCGACAGCCGTGAGGAGTTCATTCGGCAGGTCGGGCATCAAACGAGACAGGTGAGATAAATGAGGTTGTCGTATGAACCACGAAGTAGCGGGAAACGCGGTCCAACATCACGGCGGCCCGCCAAGCGAACCGGTGCGAGATCCGGTCTGCGGTATGACCGTAGACCCAAAGTCGAACCCGCGAACGGATTCGTACGCGGGACAAACCTACTTTTTCTGTAGCCAGTCTTGTTTAGCGAAGTTCCAGAGTGAGCCGACGCGATACATAAACCCGCAACCGGCGCCTTCAGGTGAAGCGAGGCCCCAAACTGCCGCAACCAAGGACGAATACACGTGTCCGATGCATCCCGAAGTCCGGCAGCAAGGACCCGGTGTGTGTCCAAAGTGCGGGATGGCCTTGGAGCCAGTGGCACCGCCGTCGGCTACGCGCACAGAGTACGTGTGCCCCATGCATCCGGAAATCGTGCGCAGTGAGCCCGGGAATTGTCCGATCTGCGGCATGGCTCTCGAACCCAAGACGATTTCGGCAGGTGACCAGCCGAATCCCGAGCTTGCCGATATGCAGCGGCGTTTCTGGGTCAGCGTCGTCCTGTCTATCCCAGTGCTGGTCGTCGCAATGGGCGACATGATCCCCGGACAACCGCTCCAGCAGTTGGCTTCCCCGCGGACCTGGACGTGGGTGGAGCTGATCCTCAGCAGCCCTGTAATCCTGTGGGGCGGCTGGCCATTCTTCGTTCGCGGCTGGCAATCGATCGTGAATCGTAGTCTGAACATGTTCACTCTCGTCGGCCTCGGCGTGTCGGTCGCCTATGTGTACAGTCTCGTCGCCGCGCTAGCGCCCGAACTATTCCCGGCAACCTTCCGGGACACTGACGGCAGCGTCGCTGTCTACTTCGAGGCCGCCGCGATCATCGTTACGCTCGTCCTGCTGGGCCAGGTGCTGGAGCTGAAGGCCCGTAGTCAGACGGGCGCAGCCATCAAGGCCCTTCTGGGCCTTACTCCGAAGACTGCTCGCCTGGTTCGCGATGACGGTTCGGAGGCGGATGTCCCTTTGGACCAGGTGCAGGTTGGCGCCCGACTCCGAGTCCGGCCGGGAGAGAAGGTACCCGTGGACGGCGTGGTGGAGGAGGGAACGAGCAGCGTGGACGAATCGATGATTACCGGCGAACCAATCCCGATCGAGAAAGGAGCTGGCGATCGGGTTACGGGCGCGACTGTGAACGGCACAGGGTCTCTGGTCATGCGAGCCGATCGGGTCGGCTCGGAGACTCTGCTGTCTCAGATTGTGCGAATGGTGTCTGATGCCCAACGGAGCCGTGCACCGATTCAGAAGCTGGCTGACCAGGTGGCCGGCTACTTCGTGCCCATCGTGATGGGCGCTTCCATCCTTACCTTTGTCATCTGGGCATCTGTTGGACCTCAGCCGCGGATGGCCCACGCTTTGATCGCCGCTGTGGCCGTCCTGATTATCGCCTGCCCCTGCGCTCTGGGATTGGCGACACCTATGTCCATCATGGTTGCGACCGGCAAAGGCGCGACGATGGGAGTGCTCTTCAAGAACGCCGAGGCTATCGAGTTCATGCGCAAAGTGGACACCCTTGTGGTGGACAAGACCGGGACGCTCACCGAGGGCAAACCCAAATTGGTTGCGGTGAAACCCGCGTCCGGCTTCGATGAAGCGCGCCTGCTGCAATTGGCGGCCAGCCTTGAACGTGCCAGTGAACACCCCCTTGCGGCTGCCATCGTGGCGGGAGCGGAAGCGCGCGCCATTCCGTTTCTCGCCGCCGAAAGCTTCGAATCCGTGACGGGCAAGGGCGTCAAAGCCCGAGTGGAAGGGCTCGACGTGCTTCTCGGGAACGGCCGGCTAATGGAAGACTCAGGTGTCAGTCCGGCAAGTATGGCCGCGGAGGCCGAGGCGATGAGCGCGGACGGCCAAACCGTCATGTTCGTCGCCGTGGACGGCAAACTCGCCGGTCTGATCGGTGTCGCGGACCCGATCAAGGCGACTACCCCGGAAGCCATTCGGCAGTTGCACGAAGAGAACATCCGGATTGTCATGTTGACCGGAGATAGTCGAACGACGGCCCTGGCAGTGGCCAGCAAGCTGGGCATCGACGATGTGATTGCCGAGGTGCTACCCGAAGATAAGAGCAACGCAGTCAAGCGGCTCCAGGACGAGGGCCGGTTCGTCGCCATGGCGGGCGACGGCATCAACGATGCCCCGGCGCTGGCGAAAGCTCAGATCGGGATCGCCATGGGAACGGGTACTGACGTGGCGATGGAGAGCGCCGGCGTAACCCTCGTCAAAGGTGACCTCGGGGGCATCGTTCGGGCTCGCCGGCTGAGCCGCGCTACGATGCGAAACATCAAGCAAAACCTGTTCTTCGCCTTTGTCTACAACGCGCTCGGCGTGCCCATCGCGGCCGGCGTGCTCTACCCATTCATAGGTTTGCTATTGAGTCCGATGATCGCGGCGGCCGCGATGAGTTTTAGCTCGGTCTCTGTCGTCGGAAATGCCTTGCGCCTCCGGCGCGTCAAGGCGTGAGAATCTATCTCTGAAACTCGGCGGCGAAGGCCGAGAACCTCGCGACTTGGCCTCCGTGCTCGCTTGCGAACGCTCTGGCCGCCTTCTGGTCCTGGAATGCGAGTACGCTTGGGGAGCAGCGGTCAAAGTGGGCTTCGAGCGGCTGGTTGTTTTCGCCCACAGCAGGATGATGCTGGAGGCATGGGTTCACATCGCTGTTGCGAACCACAAACCCGCCCGCCGGGTTCACCTGGCCGTTGCTCAGATAGTCGGTCAACTCGACAACCTGCCCTTGCTTCCCAGACTGCTGATGCTCTGATAGCGCACAAGCCGGGCAGCAGTAGACCTCGCGTTTGCCGTCCAAACTGGCGACAGTCTTCATGTGCGAATGTACGGGTCTGGTGCATGCTTTGCACGATTGTGCGCTCCGCTCCTTCACGAAATGCCACGCGGAGTACCCGAGTCCAGCGAGGGCAAGGATGGCAACGATGCTGGCAATAATGCTCTTTTGTTGCATTGCGGTCGCTCCTTGACCTTATCGTACACCCGAGGCCCGGAATCCGGGCAGGCTGTGCCCAATGTTCTCCATCCGCTGTCCCTCCACGTCCAATCCCCTCCGGCCGCTTAATTGGGCGCTCCTCGAACTCTCTGATACTGAGGAAGTTTTCACTCTGCGCTCGATTGGCCTTCGAGTTGCTAAACTCAATAGCGTCAGAGCTCACCAGGTCGCTGAGCGGGCAATAAGGAGAGGGTGAAATGAGAAACGCATTTCTGAACTGGAACCGAGCCGTCGCCTCATCGATGATTCTCGCCGCATTGATGGTGATGTCAGCCGGTCAGGCGGCGGCAGTCGAGCCCACGGGCGAACTGAAATCGAAGGAAGTCAAGGCTCTCGTCGCAAGCGCTAAGACACCAGACGATCATATGAAACTCGCTCGCCATTACACCGCAATGGCCGTCAAGCACGAAGCCGAGGCCAAAGAGCACGAGACGCTCGCGGCCGAATACACGCGGAACCCGCAGATGGGTTCCTCAAAGACTCCGATGTCGCCGAATTCGGCAGAGCATTGCAGGTACTTTGCCGAGCACTGCCGCAAAGCTGCGAAGGAAATGCAGGCCATGGCCGCTGCGCATGAGCAGATGGCCAAGAGCCTCACGAAGTGAAGGGAACTGGCCGAGGGGGGCAGGAGTTTCGATGACTACTCACCAGCAACCTGCATCCCCTCTGCCATGTCCACAAGACGGTATTTGCCCATTCGAGATCTTGACTCCGCTGACTCGACACGTGCTCCCGGATTGCGAGACGGTCTAGTGGTCCTCGCCGTTCAGGTCTCGGACTTCTGATCTTGGCGAGCATCTTGGCGTATGACGCCAGCGATCTGTTCGCCTATTAAGAACGCGGCTGTATTCGCCAAGGCGACGTGAGGATCGCCAAGGGCGCCGCTGGGACAGAGGCAGCAATCGAAGCAACCGACATCGACCTGATGGGCGATGATCTCTCGAAAAGTCTTGTGGGACGAACCATCCTTCGGAGAGGACTTGATTGCGGGCGTAAATGTCGTACACATCCTCGGGGTTACCGCCGCTTTGCTCGGTCGGGTAGGACCGATCCAGGCGACGGTCCTTCACTTGGGCCCGAAAATCTCGGTCTTCCAGAATTCAATCAAGCGGCTCAGAATGAGGCTCTGACGAGCTCCAACAGAAACGACCGCGTTCGCCCAGGTCCGCAACTGCCGATGCGGCTGGTTCCCTGCGCACGTGGGAGTGGCGACGTCCCTATGGCCAGTTCGACCAGAATAGGTCCGAGGCTCCCCGGATTGGCGATTCGCGTCGGCCAGGGGATGGCGAGTGAAATCGCCCCGGCAATGCCGCAGTCTTGGAGCAATCGGCGCCTCACTTTTTGGTTGCCGCCCGGCCGTTTGGCAGAAAGCGTTACGAGGCGACCATGGTTCTCTGCCGGCCGATCCGGCCCAGTACCGACGGAATGACGATCATGTTCAAGAGGGTCGAGGTGAACAGCCCCGAGAGGATGACGACGGCCATTGGCGCCTGAATCTCGCTGCCTGGCTTGCCCGATCCCAGGGCGACTGGAATCAGCGCCAAGCCGGCCGCGAGCGCCGTCATCAAGATCGGCGACACTCGTTCCGAAGCGCCACGCACGACGGCTCTCCTGAGATCAGTTTCCCCCTCGACCTCCATCAGATGCCGGACATGAGAAACCAGCATGATGCCGTTTCTCGTCGCAATTCCGAACAGTGTGATGAAGCCGATGATCGACGCCACCGAGAGAATTCCGCCCGATAGGAAGACGCCGGCCACACCGCCAACCAAGGCAAACGGCAGGTTCAGCATAATCACCAGTGCGTCCTGGAAAGTTTTGAACGCGGTGATCAGGATCAGGAGTATGCCCACGAGCACGAAACCGCTCAGCAATAGAAGCCGGTTGGACGCGCTGGCTTCACTCTCAAACTGCCCACCATATTCGATCCGGTAGCCCTGTGGAAGCGGGACAGTTTTGGCCACCTGCTTCTGAATGTCGGTCACGACACTGCGAAGGTCGCGGCCCGCGACGTTGCATTGCACAACGATCTTTCGCTGCACGGCTTCGCGCGTGATGAAGTTCGGCCCACGATCCTCCCGGATTTCGGCGATCGATCCGAGGGGCACCCTGGGCCCGGACGGAGAGTCGATCAGGAGGTCGCGGACTTGCTTCAGTCGCTCAATCGGCCCGGTTTGAAAGCGGACGACGAGCGGGAAACTCACCTGCCCCTCCAGGATCTGGCCTACCTCTTTTCCGACGAACGCGGTCTGCACCGTCTCGGCAACCGAGCCGGCCTGGAGTCCGAGCCTGGCCGATTGAACTGGATCGATTTTGACCCGAAGCGTCGGGATGTCGGTATGCTGGTCCGTGGAGAGATCCACCACGCCAGGCACCGTCGCCATTGAGTCCTGCACGCGCTTGGCGAGAGACCGGAGCGCGACGAGATCGTCACCGAAGATCTTTACCGCGATGTTTGCCCTGGTCCCGGACAGCATGTGGTCGATGCGGTGAGAGATGGGCTGGCCGATCGTGACGTTCATGCCTGGAAGCAGCGTCACTTTCTCGCGGATCTCTTCGAGCACCTTTTGCTTGCTGCGGCCTTTCATCTGCAGATTGACATCGATCTCGGCCGACTCGACACCCTGAACATGCTCGTCCAATTCCGCCCGGCCGGTCCTGCGGGCGGTCGAGGTGACCTCAGGGACGGACAGGAGGATCCGCTCCAGCCCATTCCCTAACTGGTCCGATTCGGCCAAGCTCGTGCCCGGCAGCGTCACGGCGCTGAGAGTCAGGGTTCCCTCGTTGAACTCCGGGAGGAAGGCGTGGCCCATGAAAGGGTAGCTTGCCATGGCGGAGACCAGGAGGAGCATGGAGAACGCGATCACCACCGTGCTGTGATCGAGTGACCAGGCGACAACCGGCTGATAGGCCGCCTTGATCTTTCGCACCAGCCACGGCTCATGGCCGCTCACTACCGATTTCGCTTTCGGCAGCAGGAACGAGCAGAGGGCCGGTGTGACCGTCAGGGCGACCACGAGCGATGCGAACAGCGCGATGACGTACGCAACCCCAAGGGGCCTCAGGAGGCGCCCTTCCACGCTGGTGAGGAAGAATAGCGGAAGAAAGACCAGGCCCACAATCAGCGTCGCGAAGACGATGGACTGGCGTATCTCGCTGCTGGCCCGGTAGATCACTTCCATCGGGCTGAGGCGTTCCGCCTCCGGCAGCTGGGCGTTCAAGCGCAGGCGGCGCATCACGTTCTCGACATCGATGATGGCGTCGTCAACAAGCACGCCAATGGCAATGGCGAGTCCGCCGAGGCTCATCGCGTTGATGGTTAGCCCCATCCACTGGAGCCCTAAAATGGCGGCGACGAGCGACAGGGGGAGAGCCAACAGCGTAACGAACGCCGCACGGAAGTTTACGAGGAACAGGAGAACCACGACGATGACGAGAAACGCGCCTTCGGTGATCGCGGCGCTCAGATTGTCGAGGGAGCGTTCGATAAAGTCGGCCTGACGAAAGATGTTGCGATCGATGTGCATGCCTTTTGGCAGAGTTCTCTCGATATCATCCAGCGTCTGATCGAGCGCCCTGGTGAGTGCGAGCGTGTTCGCGCCGGGTTGCTTCTGGATGCCGAGGATTACGGCTGGCTCGCCCTTGTGAGACGCCTCGCCGCGCTTCAGCGCCGGCCCGATCTGCACCGTGGCAACGTCGCGGATGAATACAGGACGCCCCTCCCGCGCCGTTATGGCGATCTGGCCGATCTCATCGACGTTTGAAACGCGGCCGAGTCCCTGGATCAAGTACTCCTGCCCACCCGACACCCGGAACCCCGCGGAGGAGTTACGATTGGCCTGACGCAGGGCTGTTTCCGCCTGATCCAGTGTGACGTTGAACTGCCGCAACCGGTTGGGATCGATCAAGACCTGATACTGCTTCTGCCCACCGCCAGTGGGGATCACCTGGGAGACGCCGGGCACCGCCAGGAGGCGCCTCCGGACAACTGTCTCCGCAACGGTTCGCAGTTCGAGTGGGGAATGGGCGTCGGATTCCAGGGTAACGAACAGAACTTCGCCCATGATCGACGAGATCGGTGCGAGGTAGGGCCGCTCGACACCGGAGGGCAGCGAGCCGGAGACGAGGTTCACCTTCTCGGTCACGATCTGGCGCGCACGATGGATATCCTCGCCCCAGTCAAACTCCACCCAAATGACGGCGACGCCAACGGCCGTTGCGGAACGCACTCGACGGACGCCCGCGGAGCCATTCAATGCCGACTCAATCGGAAACGTGACCAGGGATTCCACCTCGGTGGGAACCATGCCCTTACCCTCGACGAGGATGGTCACGGTTGGGGCTGTGAGGTCCGGCAGCACGTCCAACGGCATCTCCCTGGCGACGTAGACTCCCCACGCCAGGAACGCAATCGAGAGGGCAACGACCACAGCCCGGTATTGGAGAGACCAGCGAATCAGTTTGTCTATCATGGTTCTCTCGTTTAGTGAACGTGCCCGTGGGCCGGGATCTGGTTGGACATGGCAGCGAGGCGAATGAGGTAGGCACCGCGCGAAACTACTCGATCACCCGTCTTGACTCCCTCAGCGATCTGGACATAGCTGCCCTCGGTCTGCCCAAGCGTCACCGGTCTGCGAATGAATGCCTCGCCATCGAACTGGACGAACACGACCGGGCGGCCTCCGTCGTCCACGACGGCCGATACAGGCACCGCGGGTTGCGGTGTGCCGGTGAGACCGAGGAGCCGCGCGTAGACAGTCTGGTTGATGGCTAGAGAGCGGTCTGCATTGGAAGCCTCGTAAATGACCCGGAAGGTGCGCGTGTTCGGATCCACCATTCTTCCGACCGAAACCAGACGGTTCAATCTCCGTGTTGTAGTCCCACCCGGCAATTCCAGTTCCGCCTCACGGAACTGTGCGATGCGCGTGAGTTCCGATTCGGGGATGATGGCGGAGACGTAGACTGTATCCGCATCGACGATTTTGAATAGAACAGTACCGGACTCCACGTTGGAGCCGGAGGCGGCGTGGGTCTCCGTGATCAGGCCGGTAATGGGTGCGCGGAGCAGGACCGGCGTACTCGTCGTTGGATACCCGGAAGCCTCCCGGCTCGCCTGGTATTGAGTTAGTCGGGCCGTGGCCGCCGTGATGCGCGCTTCCGCAGTTTGCTCCGCGAACCGCGCCTCATCGACTCTGCGAGCGGGGCCGGCGCCGGCGCTCAGTAGTCTCTGCGCCCTCTCTCGTTCCTTGCGCGCCAGTTGGAGCGCGGCCTCCGCTTCGGTCTTCGCCAATTCGAGAGCGGGCAGTTCCGAGGGGCTGCTCGTGGGAGACACAATCGTCGCCAGGACTTGTCCCTTCTCGACTGTGGTGCCGATGGGCGGCACAGTGCTGGACGCGAGACGGCCGCTGAATGGCGCTGTCACTTCCGCCTCTCCGCCCACGCGGGGCGAGATCTCGGCGGGCACCCGCATTACCTCTCTCGTCGGACGGGCCTTAACGATCTCGGTTGCGAAATCGAGCGCCCACTGTTGCTCCTTTAGGAAGGCGACGGTTTCTTCCTTAGATGGCTGGTCTTCGTGCTCGGCCGCCTTCGCGTCCGGGTGGACCTGCACTGCGCCGAGCTCATGCCTGTCTGTCACGTCAGCCGCTGACAGCGCAACCGTCATCTCGTATTCACCCGGCCTTTTCGGCAGGACGTCCAGGCCGAAGATTCCAGGCCGCGAGGGCGCAGTTGCAGTGAACACCTGCGTCGACCCGTCTTTCGACTTCAGGGTCACGTCAACCTTACCCGCCTTCTGGGCCTTGAAGGTCTGAAGGCTTGTGAAATGGACGGCGAAGCGACTTTTCACGCCCGCGACGAGCGACGGATACTCCATGAAGAGCTCAGTCTTATCGGTCCAATGGCTCACTGCCTCTTTATGCGGCTCCGCCTTTTCGTTCTTGGGCGCGGCTGGCGCTTCGGTTTGAGCGCCCGGCCGGCAGGAGGAGAGAACCAACCCCGCGCAAACAATCCACGTGTAATATCGCTTCACTTCGTCACCTCCTGGCCCATCACTCGTTCCAGCTCGATTTGCGCTTCCCGCGCGGCAGTGCCCAATTCGATCACCCGTTGTTGCGACTGGCGTTGCAGCCGAAGGACATCGAGGAGCTCCAGGATGCCAGCCTGGCCTTCCTGATAGGCTACCTGGGCAATCTTCAGCAGATCCTCGTTCCGGGTGCCCAGTTCCTGGCGATAGCCCTGAAGTGCGCCACGCCGGAGCGTGAGTGTCTGGAAAGCGCCGGCTACCTGCTGCCGAATCTGGTGTTCCAGCGCACGGCGATGCGCCTCGACGCGGGTCTGTTCGGCCTGGAGTCTGGCGACCTCAAACTGTCCGCGATTGAAGGACGGTATGGGCACGGTGATCCCGACGACGAAGCCATTCTGCGCTCGCTCCGACGGAGGCTTTCCAGGTTGAGAGAGATCGAGAACATCGGCGCGCTTGAGGCCCGCAGCCAACGTTGGCTCGGGATAGCGGAGGCGACCAGCGGCTTGCTGCTCCAACCGGAGTCGCGCAATCAGTTGGCTGTCCACTCGAAGTTCGGCTCGGGCAGCCATGGCCCGAGAGACCATATCAGCCAGTGCGGGCAGTTCATCAGTAGGGGCAACGACGCCCTCCACTTTGGCGATCTCAGTGCCTTGGGGAAGGAACACCAGCAAGCGACTTCGGGCCTCAGCAGTCTGGGCTTGTAGTGAGATCAACTCAGAGCGAATGTCAACCAGTTCCCGCTCTCCGCGAAGCCGGTCGAAGCGCGATCCTTCACCCTCCTTCTCTCGGGTGGCGAGGATGCGGATCACCTCCTGCATGTCTGTGAGCGTGGCGTCGAGCACGTCTTGGCGCCCTTGAAGCGCCAGCAGGCGGTGATACGCCTGGCGAACCTCGGCGCGCAATTGCCAGACCAGCGCATCGGCTTCCGCCTCGGCTGCGCCAACGGCCGGCGCCACGGTTTGGCGCAGAATCCCAATTCTTCCGGTGAGCGGAAGCGTCTGCTCGGCCTGGAAAAACTGTGTGAGGCCCGCGCCCTCACGGCTGTAGGTAAAGCTGGGGTTGGTGTACAGACTGCGGCCTCTGGCATCGGCGCGCGTTACCGCAACCTGTGCGCGAGCGGCCACGGCTTGCGGGCTTTGCTGGGCGAACACGTCGAGAACGCGGGCTTCCGTCCAAGTCTGTGCCGAGCACGTCACAACGACTATCAGAGGGCTCAAGAAGGCCACACGACGGGCATGGATCGTTGAAATTGGGAACATTTCTCCACCTCGATGAAGGAGCAGGATCGGGCTGGACACACGTCAAGCGTGCCCGGTGAGGTGGTTAGACGGGGGGAGCGCGCGGGGGGAGTTGAATGAGACCGGGAGGGTCATGAGCGCGCGGCGCCGGGGCCTGCAGCGGCTCATGTCGGGCGGGCGGAGCGAGGGCGATCGTCGGCTCACTGAGCTCCGCGACGAAGGGCTGCACGGAGTTTTTCGCGAGGAGGACCCAGTCTACTGGCTGGACGTCGTCATCGTCATCGGGTCCCTGCATCGCCAGATGTTGATCGGACAACAGCGGCAAATGGGAGTGCGGCATGGTCGTCGCGTGCCCGTGGCCTGCATCGCGGCGATGCATGTGGGCGAACGGGGCCTGAGCGAAGCTGAGAAGCAACGCAGCGATAGCCGTTAGTGCTGACAAAACTCGCAACGTACTTTCGAGTGTATGTTCTTGGGACTAAGTGGGTCAACAGACGCCAGAGGTGAGAGATGAGAGGTGAGGTGGTGTCGCTGGACACGGCACACGCGTGGTTTGCTAATGGACGTGGTTTGATGGAGGGATGTCCAAACCGGTGGCCATCCTCCTATTGCTGATCGCAGCGTTGCTGGAGGCCGGTGGAGACGCGATTGTGCGCAAGGGCCTTGGTGAATCTTCCTGGCAACGCGCCCTCTGGTTTCTGATTGGAGGCGTGGTTCTCTTCGGCTATGGGTACACAGTGAACCGGCCGCCTTGGAAGTTTGGTGAGCTGCTTGGACTGTACGTTGTGTTCTTTTTTGTCGTGGCGCAATTCCTATCCTGGGCCTTGTTCCATGAAGCCCCTTCCGCTCCGGTGTGGATTGGCGAGGGGCTGATTATCGGTGGCGGGCTGGTGATTGCGCTCTGGCGGTAGCGTACTGTTCCAATCCGTGAGCGCCACAGGCCGTACGCCGGACCTCGATGATTCCCCGCCGGTGTGGGAGAATCAAACGTAGGGCACATGCCATCGCGAATCACAGTCTTTCGAGCCATTGCGGTCGCAATCCTATTGCTGACCGGGGTGGAACTGATTGCCTGCGAGTTGATGTCCCCAGAGTCCTGTGAGCTCACGGGTATTCCTGGCGACGGCGGCACTTCCCAGGCGCCCGAGGGCGACAGTTGCCTTTGCTGCTGTTTTCACATCGTCGTGAGCCCAAAAATCGAGCTGACTCCGACAATTGATTCGGCGCCGACCTTCGTCCTGGCGCAGTGCAATCCCCCCTCAGCGGAAACCCCGCACATCTACCACCCTCCCCGCGTCTGACGACTTCTCCTCTTTCTTTTTCGACTTCATTTCAGGAGTGAGTTATGTCATCCAAGGTGACGCTGTCACTGGTGGCGCCGATCTTGTGTGCCCTCGTAGCGGCTCAGAACGTCTGCGCCCAGGCGTATTCCGCCGACGATCTGGCCAGGATCGCAATCGAGAGAAATCGGGAGCTGCTGGCAGCGCAGCAGCGGGTAGTTGAAGCCCGCGGACTTCTTCGGCAGGCCCGAGTCAGGCCAGCGCCGAGCCTTCAATTGGAGGGGTCCACGGGCCGCCCTTTGGGGTCTCCGGGAGAGGAGGAGTACGCCGCCGGTTACTCGCAGCCCGTAGAAATGGCGGGGAAGCGCGATAAGCGGGTCCGCGTTGCCGAGAAAGGCGTCGCACTGGCCGAAGCGGAACTCGGCGAGCGCGCGCGCCGGCTGGTGATCGATGTGAGACTTCGCCATGTGGATGCGGTGACCGAACAGGCGAGGCTTGCCACGCTCGACCGGCTCATCGGGACCTATGAGGAATCGGCGAAGCTGACCGAGGCTCGTGTTCAAGCGGGTGATGCCGCTCCGTTGGATGGCCAACTGCTGTTGGTGGAGCTGAACCGTGCTCAGGCGTTGCGGCGAACCATCAAGGGGAGGATTGGCGTGGCGCTGGCAGACCTGCGCCGGCTTTGCGGTGTCGGTCTCGCGGAACCGATGAGCCTTTCCGTCGATTCGACTACTGCTTCCAGCCGGAAGTATCCGCTCGGTGAGCTGTCTGCGTTGGCTCTGGCGCAAAGGCAGGATTTGCGTATCGCGCGGATCGTGGAAGAGCAAGCAACAGCCGAGGTGACCCTGACGGAAGCGCAGTCCCGCGCCGATCTGACTCTGACGGCACGGTACTCGCTCGGATACGGGCAATTCAACGGCATCTATGGGCTCACTGCGGCGGGCCAGCCGGCCGCACTCAAAGACACGAACAACATCCTCTCATTTGGAGTGTCGTTCCCACTGCTTTCGAGAAAGCGAAACCTGGGCAACATCGAGGCGGCGGCGGCCCGTGCGACGGGTTCCAGATCTTTGAAGCAGCATCTGGAGGCAACGATCCCGCTTGAAGTGGAGGCGGCCTGGGAGCGTTGGGATGCGGCCACCGGTTCGCTCCGCATTCTGAACAGCGGGGTTCTCCAGCAATCGGAGAAGAATATTGAAGTGATCCGGCAGGCGTATGGGCTTGGTCAATTGCGATTGCTGGACGTCCTGAACGAACAACGACGGCTGATCGACACACAGATGAGTTTCATCGATGCGGAAGCCGACGTGCGGCGAGGTCTGGTGGAGCTGGAGCGGGCCGTGGGAGGAGATCTGAAATGAACAGGAAATTGGCGGTGATCGGGTTGTGTCTCGCTGTAGCGGCTTGTTCACGAACGAAGCCCGAAGCGGAGCCGGAGAAGGAAAAGAACGAAGCGTCCGGGCTGATCACGATGGCCGAGGTGGCGCAGAAGAACGTTGGCCTGCAAGTGGCTCCGGTGAAGGTCAGGCAATTGTCGGAGTATCTGCAGGTGACAGGCACCGTGCAGCCCGTGGACAACCGGGTGAGCCAGGTGCGCTCGATGGCGCGTGGCCGCCTCCAGGATGTGCTGGCAACGGTGGGGGATCGGGTACGCCAGGGCCAGGATCTCGCCCGGATCGACAACATGGAAGCCGGGGAGCTCACATCGCAACTGGCTTCCGCTCGGGCCGACCTCCAGCGTTCGAAGGTGCTGCTGACACTGCAGGCCAAACAGGTGGAACGAAACCGGAGGCTGTCCGAGATCGGGGCGGCCCCGATGAAGGACTATGAGCAAAGCCGCGCAGAGTACCAGGCATTGGAAGAGAATGTCCGGGCGCTGGAGGGCATCACCTCTGGACTGAGCACGCGGTTGCGGCGATTCGGCGGACCGCACACCGATCCGGACACGCCCGTGATCACGGCAATCACGGCGCCGTTCGACGGCATCGTGATCAAGGCGATGGCTTCGCCGGGCGGAGTGGTTGAATCTGGCACGGAACTCTTCACGGTAGCCGACATGTCGCGCGTCTGGGTGCAGGCTGAGGTATACGAGAAAGATCTCGGACGCATCCAGGTGGGCCAATCGGCGATTATCCACGTGGACACCTATCCAGGCGAGCCGTTCGCTGGGAAAGTCACATACATCAGCGACATACTGGATCCTCAGACCCGCACGGCGAAGATCCGCTGCGAGGTGCCCAACAGCAAGGTGCTGCTCAAGCTCGACATGTTCGCTACGGTGGAACTGCCAACCACATTTAGCCGGCAGGCGCTGGCGGTGCCGGTGGGCGCCATCCAGCAGCTAGACGGCAAGACGGTGGTGTTCGTGCGGCGTGGAGCCACGCAGTTTGAAACGCGTGAGATCACGGTGGGGAAGACGGTCAACGGCCAGGTCGAAATCCTCTCCGGACTTCGGGACGGCGAAGGGGTGGCCACGGTAGGCGCGTTCCACCTGAAGTCGATCATTGCGGGCAAGGAACTGGGGGAGGAGTAACCATGGAAAGACTTGTCCCCTGGGCCCTCCCCTACCGCTTCCTCGTCATTCCACCGGCCGTACTGGTGGCCGCCGCGGGCCTCTACTCGCTACAGCAACTGCCAATCGACGCCGTTCCGGACATCACACCCAATCAGGTTCTGGTGCTCACTCGAGCGCCCAGCCTCTCTCCGCTCGAAGTTGAGAAATTTCTGACGTTTCCGGTAGAGACCGCAATGAGCGGGCTTCCGGGCATTGAGAAGATCCAGTCCGTTTCCAAGTTCGGCCTCTCCTATGTGGCGGTGTACTTCAAAGAAGACATGGATCCCTACTTCTGCCGGCGTCTCATCATGGAGCGGCTGCCGCAGGCCAAGGAGGCGATTCTGCCTGGCATGGGTACACCCGAAATGGGTCCAATCACGACGGGCCTGGGCGAAGTGTACATGTTCAAGGTGACAGGCAAGGGGCGTTCGTTGATGGAACTGCGCAGCATCCTCGATTGGGAGATTGCGCCGAAGCTGCGCTCCACCCCTGGAATTGTGGAGGTGAATTCCCATGGCGGAGAGCTGAAGACCTACGAGGTTGAGGTCGACAACGACAAACTTGCCGGTTACCACATCACGCTGCGCCGGGTTCTGGAGGCGCTGGAACGAAACAACGCCAACGCGGGCGGCGCGTATCTGGAGCGAGTTGAACAGCAGTCGCTGATTCGGGGCGAGGCACTCATCTCAAGCCTGTCCGATGTGGAGAACATTGTAGTGGGCGCATCACCGAACGGCACGCCTATTCTGATCCGGAATCTTGCCGACGTCCGGTTCGCGCCCATGGTACGACAGGGATTCGCCACACAGGACGGGAAGGGCGAAGTGGTTCTCGGGATAGCCATGATGCTGTTGGGCGAGAACTCGCGAACCGTGGTTGATCGCGTGAAGGCACGACTCGCCGCGATCGAGAAGACTCTTCCAGCCGGGGTGCGAGTGGAGGCCTTCTACGATCGTACGGACCTGGTTCGTAGGACCATCGGAACCGTCAGCCGCAATCTCGTCGATAGCGGGTTGCCGGTCATCGCGGTGCTTCTTTTCCTGCTGGCCAGTTTCCTGGGCGCGCTCACAGTCCCACTGGCCATTCCCCTCCCGGTGCGGCTGTGTTCCACGGGCCGGGCGCAGGGGGGAATTGACGGCAACCTGATGAGCCTGGGCGCCATCGACTTCGGCCTGATCGTCGATGGTTCCGTGGTGATGATGGAGAACATTCTGCGACGGTTGAGTCATAGGGAGGCAGGGGAGAACGCGCTGGATGCGGTGAGACAGGCGGGTAAGGAAGTGGCCCGCCCGATCTTTTTCGGCGTCGTCATCATCTTCCTGGTCTACGTGCCGGTCTTGACGTTGACGGGCGTAGAGGGCAAGATGTTTGATCCGATGGCAATCACCGTACTGTTCGCAGTCGGCGCATCGCTGGTGATCGCGCTGACACTCATGCCGGTGCTCGGATGGTATGCCTTCCGAAACAAGGCTACGGAGAAGACCACCTGGCTGATGCGCAAGGTGAGCGGGATCTATGGACCGGTGCTGGTTCGGGTGATGCGGTTCCCTGTCGCGACGGCAGCGGTTGCGGCGTTGGTCTTCGTTCTTTCTCTGGGAATTGTGCCATTCCTGGGGGCTGAATTCCTTCCAAGGCTGGACGAGGGGTCGATTCTGGTGATGATGTACCGGGTTCCGGGCATCTCGATGAGCGAGTCGTTGCACGGAAACGAAATCATCGAGACGGTGCTGAAGCGGTTCCCGGAGGTGGACAAAGTGGTGTGCCGCACGGGGCGGCCGGAGGTGGCGGTGGACCCGATGGCGATCGATCAGAGTGATGTCTATGTGATGCTCAAACCCGTCGAGGAGTGGCCAGGGAGGCGGTCCAAGGAAGATCTGGTCACGGCGATGAAGGCGGCACTCGAAGTAGAAGCACCCGGCGCAGCCTATGGCCTTTTGCAGCCGATCGAGATGCGGATGCAGGAATTGATGGAGGCCGGCGTCCGTTCCGACATCGCGATCAAGTTGTACGGAGACGACCTCGAAGTTCTTCGCGAGAAGGCGCAGCAGATTGTCAAAGTCGTCGAGAAGGTGCCGGGCGCGGCCGACGTTCGGGCGGAGCGCGTGGCGGGGCTGCCGTACCTGCGAATCCGCGTGCGGCGCGACGCCATCGCCCGACATGGCCTGGACGCTCAAGATGTACTGAACACGGTGGAGGCGATAGGAGGGAAGATCGCGGGTCAAGTCGTCGAAGGGAACAAGCGGTTCGCGCTGCAGGTGCGGTTTGCCCCTGATCATCGCGCGACCGTGGAAGCAGTGCAAAACCTGTTGGTGGGGGACAGTGACGGCCATTTCATACCGCTGGCGCAGTTGGCCGACATCTTCGAGGAAGAGGGGCCGGCGCAGATCAGCCGCGAGAATGCGCAGCGGCGCATCAGCGTGGAGGTGAACGTGCGGGGCCGGGACCTTGCGGGATTTGTCTCCGAGGCGAGACGGGTGGTGGAGAGCAAAGTTAAGATTCCGGAGGGCTATACACTCGATTGGGGCGGCAAGTTCGAGCAACTGGAGAGCGCCGGCCGCAGGCTCGCCATCACCATTCCGATTGCGTTGCTGCTGATCTTCGTGCTGCTGTACTTCAACTTCCACGCCGTGTCGCCGGCGGTGCTCATCTTCCTGAATGTCCCGTTGGCGGCTACCGGTGGAATCCTCGCACTTTGGATGCGGGGGATGCCCTTCAGCATTTCGGCGGGAGTCGGCTTCATCGCCTTGTTCGGAATTGCCGTGCTGAACGGCATCGTGTTACTCACCTACATTGCGCAGCTTCGCGAATCCGGCCTGGCTGCGGAGGACGCCGTGGAGCAGGGCGCCAATACGAGGTTGCGACCTGTACTGATGACCGCACTCGTGGCGAGTCTGGGATTCTTACCGATGGCACTCTCGCATGGCGCCGGAGCCGAGGTGCAGCGTCCTTTGGCCACCGTGGTCATCGGCGGGTTAGTGACATCGACAGCATTGACCTTGCTTGTGTTGCCGGCGATCTATTTGTGGATCGAGGGGAGGCGAAATGCCAGTGCCTGATCGCACTCAATTCAAGATTCACGGCATGGACTGTGCCGAAGAAGTAGCCATTCTGCGGCGTGAACTCGGCTCGCTGGTTGGGGGTGAGGAGAACCTGACTTTCGACGTGCTCCAGGGACGGCTGACGGTATCTGGTTCTCGCCCGGACGTCCCGGTGATCATGGAGGCTGTCCGACGGACAGGAATGCGCGCCGAACTGTGGCAAGTGGAGAACGCAGCGGCGCCCGTCACATCAAACGGGTGGAACGGCAAAACGATCGTGACCGTCTCTAGCGGCGTACTGACTGTAGCGGGCTTCGCCACGCATGCGGCGATGAATGGGGGCGTGGGCGCCGCCCTGGGGTCGGAGGGGCTCGGTGCTACTGTAACAATCCCGCTGATTGCCAGGGTGTTCTACATGGGAGCCGTGTTGTCCGGCGCCTGGTTCGTTCTGCCCAAGGCCTGGTACTCACTACGCCGGCTCCGGCCGGACATGAACCTGCTAATGACGATCGCAGTACTGGGCGCCATTGGCATCGGGGAATGGTTCGAAGCGGCCACCGTCAGCTTCCTGTTCGCTCTCTCCCTCGCACTCGAGTCGTGGAGCGTGGGCCGGGCGCGGAGAGCAGTGGAGGCTCTCATGAAGATCGCTCCGGAGTCGGTTGGCGTGGTGCTACCGGACGGGACGAGTCAGTCGAAGCCATCGGCGCGGGTTGCCGTTGGCACGATATTCCGAGTCCCGCCCGGCGAGCGGATTGGACTCGACGGAATGGTGACGCAGGGCACTACGGAAGTGAACCAGGCCCCGATCACCGGCGAAAGTCTGCCTGTGACCAAAGAGACTGGCTCCGCCGTCTTCGCCGGGACTATCAACGGCAACAGCCTGATTGAGGTTCGCTCGACGAAGAT
>CAYVDY010000058.1:0-18691 GCA_964450255.1 uncultured Candidatus Solibacter sp.
ACAGACGTCAGGCACAGCATGAGGTTCTGAAGCCAGAAGAGAACATTGGCGCTCCAATGCGTGCTCATCTCAACCTGGTACTTCCTGACCCAACTGTTGTTGGCGAAGCTGACATCGAGCCGGTACTTCTTCTCCGGGTCAATGTCTACGGAGTCAATCTCGCTCGTCCGCAGGAACGTGTATTTCACCCAGCGATACTCTCCGTCCCACTGCCGCTTCTCCACCGAGCCATCCTTGAATCGGATGACGATCTCGACGGGCACAACGGCGTCGCCATGACGCTGAATCTTCACCGTGCCGAGATACTCCTTCTTGAACGATTTGTTGTCGTCGTTGGCATCGTCCACCTTCTCCGCTTCCTTGCGCGTTGTCACTTGAAAGCCCCCACCCTTTTCAAACCGCCCCATCGGCGTGCGACGCTGCTCGTTAGTCACGCTGCCGATCCGGTAGTCGAGCAGCCGGTTGCCGAAGAAGAACTGATCGAAGAACCATTCCAGGTTCTTCCCCGAGACTTCATTGGCCACCTTGACGAAGTCGGGCGCCGAGGGGTGCTGGAACCGGTAGCGCTGATGATAAGTCCGCATGATGCGCGCCATCGTGTCGTGCCCGACGATGCGCTCCAAAGTATCGAGCGTCACGCCCATCCGCATGTACGAATTGATGCCGTAGCTCGAACTGTCGTAATACTGCCAGGACTTCCGCAGCAGATCGTCGTCTGCCGGACTGCCGAGAAACCCGGCGCGATTCATACTCAGGTCGCGGATGCGCGGCAGCTTGAACACATTCGAGAGGCTGATGCCAAACGCTGTCAGTGGCAAATGCCCCATTCCCCCGTAGACCTTGTCCATGATCAGCGACGTGGAATAGGTATTGAAGCCCTCGTCCAGCGGCGACTCTTCAAACTCATTCGTCGCGACAAGCTGCATCCAGAACTGATGCCCGAACTCGTGCACGGTAACCTCTTCCAACCCCTTCGACTCCGGCGGCAGCCGCCACGACGTTCCCGCCGTGATGAAGGTCGGGTACTCCATCCCGCCGGCACCGCCGGCGCCGTGGGGAGGATCCACCACCGTGATCGTCTTGTAGGGATATCGTCCATACCAAAGGCCAAAGTGCTTTAGCGCGGCGCGCGTGGCATGAAACGTCCGCTCGATCTGCTCGCGATGCTCCGGCTGCATCAGCACGATCATCTTCACATCGCTCAGCCGCACCTCGTCTTCCGGGATACCCTGCAGTTTGGCCTCGTGCGCAATCTCCGCGGACGTCACCTCCTTGGCCGCCTCGAACATCCGCTCCATGCGAATGTAGCTGGGCTGCACGGTCCACGCGAAGTCGGTCACGTCCTCCTGATGAAACGTGTAGGTGGTGGTCTTGTTTGAAACGTTCTCCACCTTCTTCGTCTGCTCGCCCGTAGCGCCCATCACCATGTCGGACGGCACGGTGAGCTGCACATCATAGCGCCCGAAATTGGCGAAAAACTCGCTGTGAGCGTGGAATTGGTGACAGTTCCAGGCGCCCTGCTTAGAGAAGCGGAAGCCGGCGGTCTCCCAGACACCGAGCTTCGGAAACCACTGCCCCACCAGATAGAAGCCCTGCCGGAAGCCGGTGCGTGCGAACACCATCGGCATCTTCGTCTCGAAGTCGATGGCCACCTGGATGGTCTCGCCAGGCTTGACCGGCTGCGGCAGCGGGACCTCGATCACCGTTCGGTCATCCGCGTTATCGTCGTCGGGGTGAATGAAACGAATGGAGCTGGTGAGATCCGCGCCGGAGACCAGCCGCATCTTCTTCACTTCGATCCAACCCCATTCATCGCCCTTGAACTTGTCCCCTCGAAGCTGTCCGCCGGACTCCTTGAAGAACGTGCTGTTCGTATTCCGGAACGCGTTCATGTAGAGGTGAAACTGCAGCGTGGAGACGGTATCCGGAGAGTCATTCAACCACGTAACCGTCTCGCTGCCCGTGATGGTGTGCGCCTTGTGATTGAGCGACGCTTGGATGTCATAGCTGGCGATGTGTTTGGACATCCCCGCGGTAGCGGCGAGGGCAGTGAGCAGGAGTGAGGCAAGCAGGCGCATTCTATTTCTCCAATCCAGTGTGCCGGCGGATCCAGTTGGCCAGCGGCTCCAGCATCGTGGGCGACATCGTTTCTTCGATCTGCCCGTATTCCACGGGATGTCCAGTTTTTGCGGTCTGGAAGAGGTGGTTGAGGTTCGCCAGTCGAACCACGGTCACATCTTTGTTGCCGCCCTTCTTGAGCGCAGCATCCAGAACCGGCAGATTCTGATCGGGCAGCACCTGAAGGTCCTTCTCGCCGTTGAGAGCGATCACCGGGCACTTCACCTTTTCGAGCGTTGGCGCTGGATCGTAGAGCATGAAGTAGCGGAACCACGGAGACAGCGAGACCGCCAGTTGAGATTTCCCGGCCTCCCCAAGATATGCAGTAAGCCGCTTTTCGAGCTCCGCGTCATCCTTCGATTCCCGAAAAATCGTCGAGTACTCCATCTGTTTCGTGCGGGCGGCCTTCAGGGCATCCTCAGGAGCACCGGCGGCCTTGGCGATCGCCTGTCCCTGCTCCAGGATCACATCCGCACCGCTCACAGCCGTGCCGGCCAACAGAACCAGAAATGCTACGTCCGCGCGGCGGACCGCGACGATGGGCGCAACGATGGCGCCCTCGGAGTGTCCGGCGAAGCCGACTTTTCCAGGCGCGATTTCAGCACGGGTCTTGAGATAATCCAGCGCGCCCTCCGCGTCGTCCGCGAAGTCCTGAGTCGTAGCCTTGGAGAACACACCGGTCGACTTGCCCACGCCGCGATCGTCATAGCGCAGCACCGCAATACCTCGGCGGCTCAGGTAATCCGCCAGTACGTGGAATGGCTTGTGGCCCATCAGCGACTCGTCGCGATCCTGAGGACCGGATCCGGTAATCAGGATCGCCGCCGGATGCGGCCCCTTGCCATCTGGCACCGTCAACGTACCCGCCATCGTCACCCCCGCCGCCTTCGAGGCGAACGTGACATCCTCGGCCTTGTACGGGAACGGAGGCTTCGGCTCCTGCGGACGGACGATGGGCTTGATCTCACCCTTCGACATACGCTTGAAGCTGAGCGGTATTTCCGCGCCCTGTGTCAACTTACCGGCGATCTCGGATGCGTCGGCATTGAGCTTCCCTGCAAAGGATGCGCTTGCCATCTTGAGATCCCACTTGAGGTCGCCTGCTGCAAAAGTGATGGAGGATACCGGGATGCCGGTCGCTCCCTGATCCGGGCTGTCCATCTTCGCGGCTAACGCGCCGTCGGCGCCGCGAGTGATGCGTAGACGGATGCGAAGGTTCCCGCCGGGGGTCTGAAGTGCGCCTTCCCACGATCCTTCGATCCCTGCCGTCTGTCCCACCAAGGCGGCAGCAAGGAGAAAAAGGGGCGCAAATCGGCAATGCAAGCGCATGGGCTTATGATAGCCTCCCGCGCGCTCGCCATTCCGGGATGACCCAATCCAGAGCCATAAGGTATAGAATATGTGACATATGAGGGGTGCACTGTGGACCTGGGCCGCCCTGTCGGCGGCGGCCTGCGCGACGGCGCAGACTAAGCCCGATTTCGCTAAAGACGTGCAGCCGCTGCTCGCCCGAAAGTGCGTCATGTGCCATAGCGAGAAGATGGCGCAGAACGGCTTGCGGCTTGACGACGGCGACGCTGCGCTGGCCGGCGGCTACTCCGGCCCCGTCATAACCGCGGGAAAGAGTGCCGATTCGAAGCTGATAACGCGAGTTTCGAGTACAAAAAAGGGCTTTTTGATGCCGCCCGCGGGCGCACCGCTCACACCCGCGGAAATCGACATTCTGAAGGCGTGGATCGACGCCGGCGCCGTCTGGCCGCGCACAGCAAAGACCGCCGCCGTGAAGCCCAAGTCTACTCACTGGGCGTTCCAGCCGATCACCAGACCCGATCCGCCCGACACGCGAAACCGCGCGTGGGCGCGAAACGCTATCGACAAGTTCGTGCTGGCGCGGCTCGAGGCGGAGAGCGTCGCACCTTCGCCGGAAGCCTCCAAGACCACGCTGATTCGCCGGGCCACTTTGGACCTCACCGGCCTGCCACCCACACCGGACGAGGTGAAGGAGTTCCTGGCCGATTCGCGCGCCGACGCCTACGAGCGCCTCGTCGACCGCCTGCTGCTATCGCCCCCCTACGGCGAGCAGCGCGCCCGCCAGTGGCTCGATCTCGCCCGCTACGCCGATAGCGACTGCTATGAAGAGGACGTCGTGCGGCCCTACGCCTGGCGCTGGCGCAACTACGTCATCGATTCGTTCAACAGGGACGTACCCTTCGATCAGTTCACCATCGAGCAACTCGCCGGAGACCTCCTGCCCAATGCAGGCCAGGAGCAGTTGATCGCCACTGGCTTCCACCGCAACTCGCTCACCAATCGCGAGGGCGGAGTCGATCGCGCCGAGAACCGCTTCGACCAGTTGTCCAACCGCACCAGCACGACGGGCACCGTGTGGCTGGGCCTCACCGTCGGCTGCGCGCAATGCCACGACCACAAATACGATCCGATCAAGCAGAAGGACTACTACGCGCTGTACGCGTTCTTCAATCGGTCTGAAGAGATCGACATCGATGCCCCCATGCCCGGCGAGATGGGCGCCTGGATGCGGACCCGCCCCGCCTACCTGGAGCGCCGCGCGCATTTGCTGAAGGTCTACGATGTGGAGCGGCTGCAGGATGAATGGGAGCAGCGCATGCTCGCCGCCGCCAACAACCTGGGCCAGGACCTGGAGTGGGACTTTGAGCGTACGGCCACCCTCACGATGTTCGACCACTTCGAAGCGATCCTTCGCACCCCGAAAGACAAGCGAGATCCCAAAGACCACGAGCGGATGATGTACTGGTTCATTAACCACACGGGGCCGACGAAAGGCCGTGAAGTCATCGCGCTGGAGTCCATTCGCACCGATTGCCGCCGGCGCCTCAGCGCTCTGGATGCCCAGCAGCCAAAGCTCACACAGAGCCTCGCGATGATGGAACTGCCCCAGCCGCCCGAGACGCACATCGCCGTGAAGGGCGACTACCGCGAACCCGGCGTGAAGGTGGAACCCGACGCCCCAGGCTTCCTGCCGTCGTTGCCGGCAGGCTCGCCGCGCAATCGCCTGACTCTCGCCAAATGGCTGGTCGCCAGGGAGAACCCGCTCACCGCCCGCGTCGCTGTGAATCGCCTGTGGCAGGACATTTTCGGCCGCGGCCTCGTGCGCACCTCCGAGGACTTCGGCACGCAGGGCGACAAGCCGTCGCATCCGGAATTGCTCGACTGGCTCGCCTCGGATTTCCGCGACGAAGGCTGGAGCGTGAAGCGCACCCTGCGCCTCATCCTGACTTCCGCGACATACCGCCAAAGCTCGACAGTGCGCAAGGAACTCCAGGACAAGGATCCCGAGAATGTCCTACTGGCGCGCGCCCCCAGGGTTCGAATGCAGGCGGAGAGCATCCGCGACGCGGCGCTGGCAGCCAGCGGTCTCCTGAACCCCGTGATCGGCGGTCCCAGCGTGCGCCCGCCGCAACCTGCGGGCGTGGCGGAACTCGGCTATGCCAACAGCATTAAGTGGAACAACGACGAGGGCCCGGCGCGTTACCGCCGCGGCCTCTACATCCACTTCCAGCGGACCACGCCGTACCCGATGCTGATGAATTTCGACACGCCGGATTCCAACGTCGCCTGCTCGCGCCGTCGCCGTTCGAACTCGCCGCTGCAGGCTCTCAATCTATTGAACGACCCCGTGTTCTTCGAGGCCGCCCAGGCCTTCGCCCTGCGCCTGGCTCGCGAGTCCAAACCCGACGAGCGCCTGGACTACGCCTTCGAACTCGCTCTTTCGCGCAAGCCCACGGCACGCGAACGCGAGCGAATGCAGAAATTCCTGGACCAGCAGGCCACCGAACTGAGCGCCCAAAAGGAGCAGGCCAAACTGCTGCTGCCGCTGGCGCCGGACAGCGCTGCCTGGGTCAGCGCCGCGCGCGTGCTGTTGAACCTCGACGAGTTCATTACGCGGGAATAGGATCAGCCATGAACGAACTGGAATTCCGGGCATTGCAGAATCGCAGGCGCTTCCTGCGCGAGGTCGGCGGCGGCGTCGGCATGTTGGGACTCGGCCACTTGCTGGGCCTCGAAGGCCGCGCGGCAAACGGCCCGCTGGCTCCGAAGAAACCGCACTTCCCCGCCAAGGCCAAGAACGTCATCTTCATGTTCATGGAGGGCGCGCCGAGCCAGATGGATCTCTTCGATCCCAAGCCGGAGTTGCAGAAGATCAGCGGACAGACTCTGCCGGAATCGCTTACCTCGCAACTGCGCCTCGCCTTCATCAAGAAGGACGCCAAGGTACTTGCCAGCCCGCGCGTCTTCAAGAAGCATGGACAGAGCGGTATCGAACTCTCGGACTACATCCCGAACATCGCCAGTTGCGCGGATGACCTCTGCCTGGTGCGCTCGATGTACACGGAGGCCTTCAACCACCACCCCGGCCAGTTGCTGCTGTTCAGCGGCTCCATTCAGATCGGCCGGCCGACCATGGGCGCATGGTCGCTCTACGGGCTCGGCAGCGAGTCGGAAAACCTCCCCGGCTTCGTCGTGCTCACCTCCGGCGTCGGTACCAGCGGCGGAGCGTCCAACTTCTCCAGCGGCTTCCTGCCTTCGCACTATCAGGGCACGCTGCTGCGCAATTCCGGCGACCCGATCCTCTACCTCTCCAACCCCGACGGCGTCACGCCCGGCACGCAGCGGTCGACCCTCGATGCCGTGCGCGATCTCAATCAGGAGCATCTCGGCGACACGGGAGACATGGAGATCGCCTCGCGTATCCAGAACTACGAGCTCGCCTATCGCATGCAGACCGCCGCGCCGGAACTGGCGGACCTCAGCAAGGAACCGGCCCACATCCGCGAGATGTACGGCGTGGACGATCCCGTCACCAAGCAGTTCGGCACAAACTGCCTGCTGGCCCGCAGGATGGTGGAGCGCGGCGTGCGTTTCGTGATGATGATGGACGCCAGTTGGGATCAGCACACCAATCTCAATAAGGGCCTGAAGCGCAACTGCGATCGGACCGAGAAGCCGACGGCCGCCCTCATCAAGGATCTGAAGCAGCGCGGCCTGCTGGATTCAACGCTCATCGTCTGGGGTGGAGAATTCGGCCGCACACCCATGGTGGAGATCCGCAACACGAACGATCCGGACAACGCCGGGCGGGATCATCATCCGCTCGCGTATTCGATGTTCCTCGCCGGCGGCGGAATCAAGCCCGGCACCGTAGTTGGAAAGACGGACGACATCGGCTTCAACATCGTCGAAGACAAGGTGCACGTGCACGACTTGCAGGCGACCATCATGCACTGCCTGGGCTTCGATCACACAAAGCTCACCTATCGCCACATGGGCCGCGATTTCCGGCTCACCGACGTGGCGGGTGAAGTCGTTAAGAAGATGCTGGCGTAAACAGCGCGTCGTCGTCCGCGGCCAGAATCTCGGCAGCCGACGCTGGCAGAGCCGCCAACGGCCGGTAGATGTGCGTGCCGTCAAAGGTGACAACGTCGTCATCTGTAAATGTCAGATTTCCGCGTCCCGGCGTGGCTCGCGTAATGCCCATCAGACCGTCGATCAATACTGGCCGCGCAAGCGGAACGCTCAGCCGGTAAAGACCCGGATCGTCCAGTCCATGAACCGTCAGGCGGTAATGCTCGACGATGCGTACCGCCAGCGCAACGTCCGGTTGAAGCGCCCCGTGGAAATGCACCGCCTGCACCAGCAGCGACTCGCGCAGGTCTTCCCGCGAGCGAGGCTTGCCCACCTGCTGACCGTTTGCGGAGGAGATCAGGTCGCGCGTGATGAAGTACGGCTTCAGATCCACCACCGGCGTGTCGTTCAGGAAATCCAGCCGGTCGAAGTGCAGCACCAGTCCATCCTGATGCAGCACCCTGGCCGCGGTCAATCCAATGGGATTGGGCCGCGCCGGAGACCGCACCGCAAAGACGCCGTGCAGGCCGCCCGGCCCTGTATCGCTGACGCCCCGGGGCGTCACCTGCAGAACATCCCGCTCTGCGCGCCCCTGCATCAGCCAGCCGAATACCCAAAGGTGCGAGTGCTTCTCGACGCGATGCAGAGCCGCCGCAAACTCAGGGAAGATCTCAACCGCGGCAGGCGCACCCCACACCGGCATCTGCTTGCGCTCACGGACGCTGGAGCGCACCACTCCGACCGGTTTCAGCACCATCCCGTCGTCAGGCACTGCGCGGCTTGACCACGATCTTGTTCTCGACGCCTTTGACGCCTTTCACTTTCTTTGTGAGGCGTTCGGCCTTCTGCTTCCACTGTTCCTTCTCGACCACGCCCTTGATGGTGACGATGCCGTCCTTGACGTCTACCTCGAAAGTGCCGCCCTTCACATCCGGGTCATTGGCAAGCTTGCGGCGTACCGCGTCGTAGATGGTGTCGTCAGTGACCTGCGCGCACACTGCGATGGAGCCGAGCAGGAAGAAGAGAACGAAGAAGAGGGTAAAGAAGCGCATGAGATTACTCCTCATTATCGTCCGAATCGCCGCGCTGTGGCGTGGCGGCGCCGATCATCGCGCGCCAGTCCAGTTCTTTCAGAAACTGCTCATTCTCGCGCCACTTCGGGCTGACCTTCACGAATAGCGTGAGCATCACCTTACGCTCCAGCATCGCCTCCATATCGAGGCGCGCCGCCGTGCCGATGCTCTTCAGGTGAGCGCCACCCGCGCCCAGAATAATGGCCTTCTGCCCATCCCGCTCCACATAGATCGTCGCCGAGATGCGCGACAACCGCCCCTCGTCCTTCCATTCGTCCACCAGCACGGCCACCGAGTGCGGCACCTCCTGCCGCGTCGATGAGAGGATCTTCTCGCGAATCATCTCCGCGGCCATGAACCGCTCGGGCTGATCTGTGATGTAGTCCTCCGGAAAGTAGGCGGGACCGGCCGGCAGCCGTTTGAGGATCGCCGCGCGCAGCTCCTCCAATCCCTCGCCGGTCTTTGCCGACAGCGGCAGGTACTCCACAAACTCGTGCCACTTGGTGTACTGATCAATGACCGGCAGCAGGTGCGCCTTGTGCGCCAGGCGGTCCACCTTGTTGAACACCGCGATGGTGGGCGCACCGGCCTTCTTCACCACCTCCAGGGCCTTCTCATCGGACTCCGTTGGCTCGTCCGACGCATCGATCAGATACAGCAGCAGGTCACGTCCGTTCAATGCTTCGGAGATCGATTGCATCATCCGCCTATTGATCAGCGAATCCGCGGCGTGAATGCCGGGCGTATCGACGAAGATGATCTGTGCTTCCGGCGTCGTCCAGACGCCTTGCACTGTCGTTCGCGTCGTCTGCGGCTTGTCCGCGACGATCGCCAGCTTGGTGCCGAGGAACGCGTTCAGAAGCGTGGATTTGCCGGCGTTGGGACGCCCCAGAATCGACACGAATCCGGAGACGTGCTTCGGTTTGTTCTTGCTTCGGCCTTTGCTCATGGGGTCCCCGATTCCGGCTCGGCCGCCGGCGCCATACTGATCTTCACTCTGTCCACCCGGAAGTCATCCGCGGCCAGAACCTCAAGTCGGAGGCCCTCGCGCTCAACAATTTCGCCCAGCTTGGGCACCGCGCCATGCCACTCGCACGCCAGGCCGCCCACTGTGGTCGACTCGATATCATCCTCCGGCCGGAATCCGAAGTACTCCTCCAAATGATCGAGATCGAACGCGCCGGAAACGATGATGCCGCCGTCAGCCGTGCGCTCCACATCGTGCTGCGGTTCGTGCTCGTCGCGAATCTCGCCGAAAACCTCTTCCACCAGATCTTCCATCGTGGCCAGGCCGGCCACCCGGCCATACTCGTTCACCACGTAGACGATGTGGTTGCCGCGTTCCTGCATTTCGCGCAGCAACTCGGGCACCGGCTTTGATTCCGGTACCGCCTTCAACTCCCGCAACAGTCCCTCGATATTCTGTGTCAGCCGCTGCGCGTCATCGAGCTCGTATAGGTCGCGGACGTGAATGAACCCTCGGATCCGGTCCAACGTGCCTTCAAACACCGGGATTCGCGAAAACTGCTGCTCCTTCGCCAAACGCCGCAGATCGTCAAGCGTTTTATCAACCTCAATCGCGATGATCTCCCGCCGCGGGGTCATCACTTCATGGACACGTTTGTCCCCGAACGCCACCACGTTCTGAATCAGGCGCGAGTCTTCCTTCTCGATGATGCCCTCTTCTTCGCCGGCGTTGATCAGCGCCTCGATCTCGTCTCCTGGCTCGGACTTCTCGGCAGGCGGCCCCGGCGTTCCCAGCTCGAAGATCGATTGCAGGAAACCCAGCAACATGGTCAGAGGCTTGAAGAGGAGCGCCAGAAACTGGAGCAGTGGAACCAGCGGCAACAGCCATACGCTCGAAGCCCGCCTGTAGAGGATCTGCGGAAACACGTAGCTGGATGCCAGCATCACACCCCAGCCCAGCAGGAAGCCTTCCAACAAGCCCTTCCACGTGTCGCCGCGCCATGCGGCCAACCCGACAAAGATGGCTCCGCTGAATACCAACAGCGTGTGCTTGATCAGTGAAAAGACAAAGGCGCCCTGCTCTGTTTCGTATCCAAGGCGCTCCTCCAGGGTCTCCTTGAAGAAGTCCAACGCCTCCGAATCGCGTGTCAACAGCCGCAGAGACTCCAGGTAGAGCAGTTGAATAAAGCTGACCAGACAGAGAATTGCTAGCAGGATGAAAACGATGAGGAAGAGCATCTGCTACTACTCCGTCCTTTCGATCAGTCCCGCCGGCAGACCGAGGGACTTCCGCCATCGGGTCTCAAGCCGGCGCATCTGTCCGCTGTCGGTCTCATGATCGTGGCCGAGCAAGTGGAGCAATCCGTGCAGCATCAGGATACGGATTTCCGTGTGAGTGCCGTGTCCGCGCCGGGCGCCCTGCTCAGCCGCGCGATGCACAGAGATGGCCATCTCCCCTAGCCCGCCCTCAGGCGACGGCGACGGAAACGAGAGCACATCGGTGGGGTAATCCGCCTGCCGGAATTCACGGTTCAGTTGCTGCAAGTGAGCATCTGTCGAGATCAGACAGCAGAACCCGCCCCCTTTGGCAACTTCCGACTGCAGGCGCAACGCGAACGATTGCAGTTCCCGCCGCCGGAGGCCGCGAGCCGGAGTTTCGAATAGAACTAACGGATCTGGGCTCATGCGCCGTTTGCGGGTTTGGCCGGCTGCGAGGGTTCCGGCATTTGCCCCTCGTTGAGCTTCAGCGAGAGCTGCCGGCCGATTCCGATCTTCTCATTGTACTTATCGTACGCCCTGACAATCCGCTGGACTAGCGGATTGCGCACGACGTCGCGCTCGTCAAAATGGACGAAGCCGATGCCTTCCACGCTGTTCAGAACCTCGGCCGCCTCGCTGAGGCCACTTCGGCGCCCGGCCGGCAGGTCGATCTGAGTCAGGTCGCCGGTGATCACCATCCTGGAGTTGAATCCCTGGCGCGTGATGAACATCTTCATCTGTTCAGCCGTCGTGTTCTGCGCCTCGTCCAGAATGATGAAGCTGTCGTTCAAGGTGCGTCCGCGCATGAAAGCCAGGGGCGCGATCTCGATCACATTCCGCTCCAGGTACTTCTCCACCTTCTCTGTGTCGATCATGTCGAAGAGAGCGTCGTAAAGAGGCCGGAGGTAGGGATCGATCTTCTCCTGCAGTGTGCCTGGCAGGAATCCCAGGCGCTCCCCAGCCTCAACGGCCGGACGCGTCAGGATGATTCTCGCCACCTGCTTGTTCAGCAACGCTGAAACCGCCATCGCCACCGCCAGATACGTCTTGCCGGTCCCCGCCGGTCCGATACCGAAGACCAATTCGAGCCGCTCGATGGTGTCGAGATAAGCTCTCTGGTTGGCTGTCTTGGGAACCAGCGACTTCTTACCGAAGTTGCGGGCCTTGCCGCTTTCGACCAGCGACCGGAGTGTCGTGGAATCGTCCGCAATCAGAACACGCAGATAGCTGTGTACATCAGCGGGAGCAAATCTATGGCCGGCTTCAGATAGGGAAATGTAATCCAGGATGATCTGCTCTGCCCTGGCCACCTGAACGGGATCGCCCTCAAGTTCAAGCGACTCAGAGGTCAGACGAGTAGAGACAGTCAGCCCGGATTCAAGCAGTCGGATGTTCTCGTCGCGAGTTCCGAAAAAGGACTCGAGTCCGCGAATGTGTGGGACGCGCGCTTTCATGCGTCGGGAAGGGCGGTCCCCAGCGAAGCTCGGGCTGGCATGCAGCCCCAATATAGCATGAAATGCAACGAGTTAGGCTGTGAGCGTGGCAACGCCCATGCGGCCGCAGTGTTTCTCCATGCGCTCCCGCAGTTCCAACCTCGCCCGCAACAGGCGGCTCTTGGCGGCGGCGATGGAAATCCCAAGGCGGCTTGCCACATCCGGCATTGGCAACTCTTCCACGTCGCGCAGGACAAAGACATCCCGCAGCATCGGAGGAATGCGGTTAATCTCGGTCTTCAAAACCGCGCCGATCTCCAAATGCGCCAGCGCGTCCTCGGGTGATTCCGTCAGGTCCGGAAGATCCAGCGTCGCCACTTCTTCCCCAGCCACACCCTCGTCCAGATAGAGGAACCGGGCACGCCGATCCTTCCGCAGACGCATCAGGCACTGATTGACAACGATACGCGACAGCCACGTCGAGAACTTGGCGTCCTGCTGAAACTGGCCGAGGTGCTCGTAAGCCTTCCAAAGAGCGTTCTGGACCTCGTCTTCCGCGTCGGACTGGTCACGAAGAATAGAAAGAGCCAGACGCTTGCACGTGGGTTGGTGGCGTTCCACCAGTTCGGTGAAGGCCACATTGTTGCCGGACTGCGCCATCACGACCAGTTGGTCGTCCAGCACGCCGGCTAGTTCAGGATTGTGCACTCGCATTGGATAGATCCCTCTTTGTGAACGTGAGTTCACTATCCAGCCTACCAGCGAGCGCATCCCTTGTATATGTGTTGATAAAACTTGTTTCAGTAAGGTATAAAGGAATGGTTCCTACTTCAGTCAAGCTAAAGGTATCTTCAATGCCAGCAGAGACGGGTCCTGAAACAGTCCAGAGAGTGCTGTCGTCCTACGACTTGGGACGGAAGTTGAAGCAGCTCCGAATGCGGAAGAAGATCGGGTTGGTGGACCTCGGCAAACACACCGGGCTCTCTGCCTCGATGTTGTCGCAGTTGGAGAACGGGAAGCTGATTCCGACACTGCCCACCCTGGCCCGAATCGCCATGGTCTTCGATGTGGGCCTGGATCACTTCTTCGCCGACCGAAAGAGACGCTCTCTCTTTTCGGTTGTCCGTGCGGCCGAGCGGATGCGGTTCCCGGACCGCGCAGATTCACCCGACCCGGCATGGTTCTTCGAATGCCTGGCATTCTCCACGCAGGAGAAGAGTTTGCAGGCGTATCTCACGGAATTCGAACCACGGCTGCCGGAAGCTGTGACCGACCATGTCCATGAGGGCGCGGAGTTTATCTTCGTACTGCAAGGCGAGTTGGGCATTCACTTCGCCGACGAGGAGACGATCCTCAATACCGGCGATAGCGTCTACTTCGACGCTTCCCAGCCACACGGCTACCGGTCGTCAAGCTCGGAGCGAGCCAAGGCGATTGTCATCACCACTCCACCAAGACTTTAAGGTAGTGATATATTAAGGGTGCCGCCGCTGCGGCCAACTTGACCGGGAGGTTCTGATTCATGAAAGCATTCCGCCTGCTTTTGCCTGTAGCCACACTGCTTGCCGCATTTGTCGCCACCAACGCATTCGCCACTGTTGAGATGGGCAAGAAAGAGAAGAAACCTTGCACCACCTGCCACGAGAAGGGCAAGGCGACCAAAGAGAATCCGCTCTTGAACGCGGTTGGCAAACACTACAAGGAAAAGAAGACGCTGGAAGGCGCACCCAAATAGTCGCGGCGCACGTCGTACCAGTGTTGCCACCGCCGGCTGAAACAGGAGCGGTGAGCGTGATAAAATGCCGCGTGGGTGGCTGCGTGCCACCAATCTGGGAGTACCTATGAAATCACTTCGCCTGATTCTGCCGGCTGCGACTCTGCTTGCAGCCTTGTTGTCCACCTCCGCACTTTCTTTCGGCACACCTGCCATCGGAAAGAAGGAGGCCAAGCCCTGCGCCACTTGCCACGAGAAGGGCAAGGCGACCAAAGAGAATCAACTCTTGAACGCCGTCGGGAAGTACTACAAGGAAAAGAAGACCCTGGAAGGCGCGCCCAAGTAGGCCGCAATTTTTCTAAGAGTTTTGGCCTGCCGCCGGCACTACCATTGCGTAGTGCCGGTTTTGCTTTTTGCCCGCGTTGCCGGGTGGTTGAATGGGCTGGACCAGTGGATGACCCCATGGGTGGTGTCGCTATTGGGTCCACTGGGTCTCTACGTTCTGATCAGCGCGCTGGACGATTTGGTGATGGATCTGCTCTGGTTGCGCCGGTTGGCCTCTCGGCGGACGCCCGCGGGACCGAAGCCGGTATCAGGAGAGCCCAGCATCGCCGTGCTGATTCCGCTTTGGGGTGAATCGGGGGTGATCGGCTCCATGCTCGATCACAACCTCGGCGCGATCGATTACAGCAACTACGAAGTCTTTGTCGGGGTCTACCGCAACGATGAGCCCACGTGGACCGCAGTGTCGGCCGCAGCCCGTAGCCACGGCAGAGTCCATCTGGCGGAAGTTCCCCACGACGGCCCCACCTGCAAAGCAGACTGCCTGAACTGGATCTACCAGCGTGTCCTGCTTTACGAGGAGGAACATGGCCGGCGGTTCGCGATCGTCGTCCTGCACGATGCCGAGGATCTGATCCATCCCCGGTCATTTCGCTTGATCGCCAGGTACTCTTCGCAGGCGGAGATGGTGCAGATTCCCGTGCTGCCTCTGGCGACGGGCATCCTCAATTTCACGAACGGCCTCTATTGCGACGATTTTGCCGAGAGCCAGGGCAAGGACTTGGCCACGCGCGTGGAAATGGGGGGCTTTCTACCCGGCTGCGGAGTGGGTACCGCTTTTCGGCGCGAGGCCATCGAACTGCTGGCGGAGCGCGACGACAACCAGATCTTTCATCCCGGCTCGCTGACGGAGGACTATGACACGGGCTGCCGGCTTCGCCAAATCGGGTGCCGTCAGGTGATTGTGCCATTAGTGCTGGAGGGCGGCGCCCCAGTGGCGACCCGCGAGTACTTTCCGGGCACGCAGCGCACGGCCGTGCGGCAGAGGTCCCGTTGGATCACTGGCAATTCGCTGCAGGCCTGGGGGCGCTTTGGATGGGGCGCCAGGATGCCCCGGCCGTGGATCCAGGCTTGGTTCTTCTGGCGGGACAGGAAGGGCCTGTGGGGCAATCCGCTCAGTCTGGCGTGCAACATCCTGCTCGCTTACGGCTGCCTGTCGTGGCTGCTCAGCGCGCTTGCGGGAGGGGAATGGACTCTGAGGGCACAGATCCAGAACAGTACCGTACTGTTGGCGCTGACCTCAGTGAACGCCTGCCTGCTGGTTGAGCGGATGGCCGTGCGCATCGCTGCCTCAGCGTCATTGTATGGTGTTCCGTTCGGCGTGTTGGCGCCCTTGCGCGCTCTTTGGGCCAACTGGATCAACACCAGGGCAACGCTCAGTGCGCTGTGGACCTACTTCAGCGCCAAACTCAGGAATGAGCCGCTGCGCTGGCTCAAAACCGAACACGCCTATCCCACCAGAACGGCTCTCATGGGCCACAAGCGGCGCCTCGGAGAGATCCTCGTGAGCAACGGATACTGCACACAGGACTCTCTGGATGCGGCCCTGGCCTCGCGTCCGCGCACATCCATGCTGGGCGAGCACATGATGGAACTGGGGCTGATCTCGGAGGACGAACTCTACGAAGCGCTCAGCCTCCAACAGAGCCTGCCGGTGGCGGAGGTAGACGTGAAAAGCGTCCACCCACGGGTGGCTCGTGCGTTACCCGTGGAGGCCTCGCGCGATTGGCAGGTTCTGCCGTTTCGCGTGGCGGGAGGGCGGCTCGACGTAGCCAGCCACCTGGTCCCTACTGACCAGGTACAGGTGATGGTCCAGAAGTTCACCAGGCTCGAAGTGCGATTCCACCTGGTACCCAAGTCGCGCTTTGAGGAGCTTCGGAAACAGATGATGGGGTGACGGGCTACAATCCTTGGGATGAGGACTCTCGCACACGGACTGCTGGTGACGCTCTGCATCGCGCCGCTGATCGGGCAAACTCAGACGAAGAGAGTTGCGATTCGTGGCGCAATGGTGGTGGAGGGTGTCGGAACCCCGGCGAGTGGGCCCAAGGACATTCTGATTGAGGGCAACCGGATCCAGTCGATTGTACCGGCAGGCGCCGGACAATCGTTCCAGGCTGACATGGAAATCGACGGCCGCGGCAGATACGTGCTGCCCGGCTTCATCAACCTGCACGGCCATACACAGGACGAGCGCGCCGGCCGGCCCATGCCCGTGGACTATTGCCTGAAGCTGTGGCTGGCGTCCGGCATTACCACTGTCCGCGACGTTGGCTCCAATTGGGAGAAGGCGAAACAGTGGCGCGCGGCCTCCGCCGCCGGGACATTGACCGCGCCTCGATTGCTGCTCTACCGCGTGTTCTCAGCACAGACGCCCAGCGAGGCACGCAAAAAGGTGGAGCAGTTCCACGCCGACGGCGTCGATGGCATCAAGTTTCTCGGCACCCACCGCGACGTGATGGACGCCATGTCCGAGACTGCGCAGCGGCTCGGCATCCGCCGCACTCACCACGCCGGTGTGGAGGAGACCAACGCCTGGGACGACATCCGAAACCGCACCACCTCCATCGAGCACTGGTACGGCATTCCCGACGCCGCGCTGCCGAGCGGAGTGCAGGGCTTCCCGGCCTCCTATAACTACTCCAATGAGTTGGACCGTTTCCGCTATGCCGGACGCCTGTGGCGCGAGGCCGACCCGGCGCGGTTGAGTGAAGTCCTGGATGGTCTGGTGAAGGCAGGCGTGGCCTGGGACCCCACGTTTTCGATCTACGAGGCGGCCCGCGACCACGACAAGGCCGCCAACCAACCGTATTTCAAGGAGTATCTGCACCCCTCCCTGGGCGCGTTCTTTGCGCCGAATCTGGCCAATCATGGGTCGTTCTTCACGGAGTGGACCACTGAAGATGAGGTCTTCTGGAAGGAAAACTACCGCATCTGGATGAAGGCGGTCCGCGACTTCTCCAGCAAGGGCGGCCTGGTGGGAACCGGCGAGGATGCCGGCTTCATCTACCGCATTTACGGCTTTGGCTATCTGCGCGAACTGGAACTGCAGCAGGAAGCCGGCTTCCCCGCCCTGAAGGTCATCCAACATGCCACGCACAATGGAGCGCGCATCCTCGGCATGGAGGACAGAATCGGCCGCGTCCGCGCCGGATGGCTGGCGGATCTGATCGTGGTGAGGGGCAATCCGATAGCGAACCTGAAACTTCTCTACCCCCACCAGGGCGGGATCGAGTGGACAATCAAGGACGGCACCCCATACAACGCCGCCAAGCTGGCCGCGGAAGTCAGGAAAATGGTAGCGGAGGCTGCTAAGCAATGAGATTGCTGATCGTCAGCTTGCTCACGATCTGTGTCTTCGGCCAGGACTGGCCGCAGTTCCGCGGTTCGCCGGCAATGACGGGCGTGGCCACGGGTGCCGCTCCGGACGTACCGCTGCGCGTGTTGTGGCAGTGGGAGGGCGGTGAGTCCGTGGAATCCTCGGCCGCGATCGTCGGGGGAGCTGTTTACTTCGGAACTGGAACCGGTGAGCTGGTCTCGCTGGACTTCGAAACGGGCCGCCTTCGCTGGAAGTACAAAGCGGGCGAATCGATCGGCGAGAGCTCGCCGGCGGTCGCCGGGGGCATCGTTTATATCGGCGATCTGGAGGGGACGGTCCACGCCGTGCGGGCGGCGACGGGCCAAAAGGTGTGGACCTTCAGGACGGGAACCGAAGTGAAAGCCTCGCCCGTCGTTGTGGACGGAAAAGTGGTCATCGGCTCCTACGACGGCTCGTTGTATGGGCTGGACGCCCTCACGGGTAAGCCGGCCTGGACCTTTAAGACAGAAGGCCAGGTACATTCCAGCGCCGCCGTAATAGGCGGAGTCGCGTGGATCGCCGGCTGCGACGGTCATCTGCGCGGGATTCGGGTGGCGGACGGCAAGCAGGTGGCAGCGGTGAAGACGGGATCGTATGCGGCATCGTCGCCTGCGCTCACCGCCAACCGCGCGTACTTCGCGACCTACGACAACGAGGTCCTCGCCGTGGACTGGAAGGCCAGCCGGATCCTCTGGCGGTACGAGCACCCACAGCGCAAGTTCCCCTACATCAGTTCGGCGGCTCTCTTCGAGGGACTTGTGATCGTCGGCGGCCGGGACAAGATCCTGCATGCGCTCGACGCGGCGACCGGCAAGGAGAAGTGGAGCTTCATGACCAGGGCTCGAATTGAAGGCTCGCCTGTGGTTGCCGGTAGCCGGGTGTATATTGGCGGCGGCGACGGCCGGTTCTACGTGTTCGACGCGCGCACAGGCGCAAAGCTGCAGGAGTGGGAGGCGGGCTCGGCGTTGACGGCGTCTCCCGCGGTGGCCCACGGGCGGGTGATGGATCGGACATTGGCCGGGCGGGTTGATTATCTTTGGGG
>CAYVDY010000059.1:0-18677 GCA_964450255.1 uncultured Candidatus Solibacter sp.
ACGATCTCCGCGTTGCCCGCCGCAATTCGCCGCGCAGCCTCTTCCAATGGGCCGGTGTCCTCGGGTAGCGCCCATTGGTACACCGGCACCTGAGTCGCCGTACACCCCAACTCCGTCAACCCAGCAAGCAACCGCCCATCCGGCCGCCCATACTCCTGAACCGCCACCCGGCGCTCCGCGCGTCTCGCCATGATCGTCAGCAATTCGCGATACGTCGCGGGATCCGCCGCCACTTCCGTCGGTTCCACACCGAGGTCCCGCAGCGCCCGCGCCGGCTTCGGCCCGCGTGCGATGGTGACTACCCGGCCCATCGCCGCAAACCGATCCCCCAACAACTCCGCCAACCGCCGCACACCCACGCCCGTCAAGCAGATCACCGCCTCGAACTCTCCAGCCGCCAACCCCTCCCCAAACGCCACCACCGCGCCATTCTCCTCAAGCCCCACCTCCCGCACCGAAGGCGCGACGAACGCCTCCAGGCCATTGCGTCTCAGGAGTTCTTCCAGCTCCTTGGCCCGGCGCGATTCCAACGCGATGATTCTCATTCCATTCATGGTAGGCCCCGCCACCGCGCCGCGATGTCCGGGTGACTCCAGTCACAGCTTCCCGCCCCCGCCGCCGCTACCCTCAGCTTAGCTATGCGAAAAGCGACTCTGCATTCACTGGTCCTGGTGCTGCTTACCGCAGCCGCCCTCTCCGCCCACTGTGATAGCCTCGACGGCCCCGTTGTCAACGCCGCCCGAAGAGCCCTTGCCACCGGGGACGTGAACCTCGTCCTCCCCTGGGTCAGCGCCAAAGAGGAACCCACCATCCGCGCCTCGTTCGCGAGAACCCTCGCTGTGCGTAAGCTGACTCCGGAGGCCAACGAACTCGCCGATACCTGGTTCTTTGAGACTCTGGTCCGCATCCACCGCGCTGGTGAAGGCGCGCCCTTCGATGGACTCAAACCCGCCGGCCGCGACTTCGGCCCAGCCATCTCAGCCGCCGAAAAGGCCATTGAATCCGGCAGCGATGAGGCGCTCATCAAGACGCTCACCTCCGCCGCGCAGGAAGGGCTCCACCACCGCTTCCACGTCCTGATGGAAGCGAGAGACTTCAAGCCCGCCGATCTGAAAGCCGGCCGCGAGTACGTCGCCGCCTACGTGGACTTCCTCCACTTCGCCGAACGTCTCCACCAGGCCATGGCCGCCGGCCACGCCCACTAGCTCACCTCGTGGCGCGATGAGCCGTGTTTTCTCTATCCTAGGTGGGACGCTGTATGACCCGACCTTACCCGACCCTTCTCGTGCTTCTGGCCCTTGCTGCCACCACTCATGCTCAAAGGACCGAGTTTAAAGGTGTTGCGCCAGGATTGCTGGAGGAGAGGCTTCGCCTCGCCACTCCGAAAACCGCGGAACGCTTCGCCCGCCTCCGCTCGCTCTTTGTAGAGACCGGCTGCACTACACTCACCGAGCAAAAAGTCAGAGGCTCCAAGGAGCCGAACCTGATCTGCTCAGAGGGTGGCGATGCCCCGGATAAGCGCAAAATTCTGATCGGAGCCCACTTCGATTGCGCCGGAGGCGATGGCCTTATTGACAACTGGACCGGGGCTGTCCTGCTGCCCATTCTGGCCGAGTTCATGAGGCAGAAGCCCCGCCGCCATTCCTTCGAGTTCATCGGCTTTGCCGCCGAAGAAAGAGGACTCTACGGGTCGAAGGCCTACTTAAAAGCCCTGAGCGCGGAGGACCGGACCAGGATCGCCGCCGTTATCACCTTGGATTCGCTCGGTCTTACTTCAACCAAGGTCTGGGTCGGTAGCTCCGATGACAACCTGATTCAGATGGCCCTCACTGTCTCCAGCGCCATGCAACTGGAGCTGATCGGGTTCGACCCGGACGATGTGGCCACCACAGACTCCATTACGTTTCACAAGGCCGGGATTCCAACCCTCAGTCTCCATTCAGTGACCCCGGAAACGATAGGCCGCATCAATTCCAGCTATGACGTTTGGGGCTCTCTGTCCTGGAAGGACTACTACGACACGCACCGATTCGTCTCGGCCTTGCTGAGCTATCTCGACGAGAAACTGCCATAGCTACCGAGTTCGCTAGGTCAACCCCAGCCGGCCCAACAATTCTTCCACCTGCCCGGCCGCCACCCGCACCGCCTCTCGCATCGCCGCCGGCGACTCCCGCTCGTCGAACGCCGTAAACAGCGCCATCTTCGCCACCGCATACCGCTCGTTCCCGGTCAAATTCTGCACCGCGTTATCCGGCACGTACACAGACAACGGGAACCACGTCTTCCGGTCCCCGCTCACTGTGAATACATACTCCCGGACCCCGCCTGAGTCGCGCAGCCCCTCGTAGAAATACTCGTACGCGTATCCGCTTTCCGCCGAGTAGTTCTTCTGCCGCCGCACCACCGGAACGCCCCTCAGCGGGACCTCCTTCCGGGCGAATAACTTCTTGAAGAGCTCCAAGCCTACTGCTCCTTCAGCGGCCGCAGCTCCACCTTTCGCAAATACACTTCAGCCGCCTCGCTCTGGATCTGGATCTTCCCCGCCTTGTGCGAACCGTCGAAGCCTTCGTTTACCACCACGCCGTTCAGCAGGTATTTCAAATTCCCGCCCTTCGCGATCACCTCGCTGCGGTTCCATTGCCCGACGGCCTTCTCCACATCCTTCGGTCCGCGCACGCCCAGCACGTCCTTCCACTGCACGTCGCGCCCCCACCAGTTCACGCGCCCGGAATCGCGCGTCACTCGCGGCGCGCCCTTCTTCCAATAGAGTTGCTTGTCGGGCCCGACCTCCGCCTCCACCGTCATGCGCGGCTTATTCGCGCCCTTCACCATCAGCATGTCGCCGGTGCCGCCCTCGATCATCTGGTACTCGATCGATTCCAGCCACCCGCTGCCGGCCGCGCCATCCTCGCCCGTGCCGTGCAGCAGAATCCCGCTGTCCCGCGCCTTCTCCGCGCGCGGCGGCCAGTTCTTCGCGCCCCACTTCCACTCCACAATCAGGTGATAGTCGGCATACTCCTTTTCCGTGGCCAGCCCGCCCCACTCCTCGCCGGAGATGTGGATCTGGCCCTTGCTGACGGTGAAGACCTTCTTCGGGTCTTCGCGCTTCGAGTCCTTCAGAAAGACATAGAAATTCGTCAGGTCCTTGCCGTTGAACAGCTTGATCTTCTTCGCCGGACGCACCGGCTCGCCCTGTGCCGCCAGGGCTATCGCGAGAATGAGTAGGAAGGTTCGCACGCCACAATCTTATCGCGCACGGAACGCCGCGGCGGCAATTCACGTAACACCATTCATGACGCTCATGTCGAAATTCGTCACCGTCCTGGCTTCGACGATCCTGACCGCATCCGCCCAGACTCCCACCGCGCCAGACCCGCTCCATCAAACCATCGCCGCGCTCGACACTGCGCTCTTCGATGCCTACAACAAATGCGAACCGGAAAAGTTCGCGTCGTTTCTGGCTGACGATCTGGAGTTCTATCACGATGAGACCGGCCTCTCCCGCGGCGCGCAGAGCACCGTCGATGCCATCCGGAACAACATCTGCGGCAAAGTGCGCAGGGATCTGGTCCCCGGCACGTTGAAGGTCTATCCCCTGAAATCCTATGGCGCCGTCCAGTCCGGAGTGCACCGCTTCTGCGACCCCAAGCTCGGCAAGTGTGGCGCCGGCAGCGGCGAAGCGCGATTCGTCCACCTGTGGCAGAACCAGAACGGCGCCTGGAAACTGACACGCATCATCAGCTACGATCACTGTTCCCGCTGCGTGCCGGCCGACGATGCCAAGCCCCGACCATAACCTCCGCGATGGCGTTGCTCTCTTCAACACGGGCGACTACTTCGATGCCCACGAACACCTCGAAGCCCAGTGGCTGCACGCCCCGCGCGTCCAGCGCTTCTTTCTCCAGTCCCTCATCCATATGGCAGTGGCCTGGCACCACGCCAGCGAAGGCAACCGCGAAGGCGCCCTCCGCCAAGTCGATAAGGGCCTCCGCAAACTCGCCGGCTACCTGCCCGAACGCGATGGTGTCGATACCGCCGCGCTCTACCAGGACGCCCAACGTTGGCAATCCGCCTGGCGAACGGGCCTCGTCATCGCCGAACGGGCTACAATCGGCCTGAAGAGATGAAAGCCTGGCTCGCCATCCTGCTCGCCTTTCCCCTGGCCGCCCAGGAACCCGCGAAGCCGCAACCTCTCACCGCTGTTTGCGGAGACTCCGAAATCACCGAGTTCGGCCTGGAGTGCTCCGCCGACGAGCCCTGCCCCATCTATCTGGAACTCACCGCCGTCGAGCCTCTGGGCGTCAAGCTCTTCCTCTCCGGCAACTTCCACACCGGCACCCAGACTCTCTGGTCCATCCTCCTGGCCAGTGAAGATGGAGGCAAGACATGGGCCGAGCCCCTGGGCCGCATCCGCGCCGCCGTGCTCGATCAGATCCAGTTTGTCGATTTCGAGAACGGCTGGACCGCCGGCCACATCACCGGCAATCTCCCCAAAGATCCGTTCTTCCTCAAGACCACCGATGCCGGCAAAACCTGGCGCCGCGTCCCCGTTTTTGACGACACAGCCTACGGCTCCGTCGAGCACTTCTGGTTTACCTCCAAGACTCAGGGCGAACTCATCATCAACCGCCGTGGTGACCCCAGGAACCGCCATCAGCGCCTCCAGACCATGACTGGCGCCGATTCCTGGATGATGCAGGAAGTCAGCGCCAAGCCGCTCGTCAGCCCTCGGCCACGAGCCTCCGCCAACGCCGATTGGCGTGTCCGCGCCGACGGCCCCTCCAAGTCCTTTCGTGTCGAACGCCGCGAGGCCGGCCGCTGGCAAACCGCCGCCTCGTTCCTTCTCCGCGCTGGCGCCTGCCAGCCCGATCCGCCCAAGCCGCCCGAGCCGCCCAAACCTCAATGACCCCTCCCGGCCCCATCGAACTTGAGTTCTTCCGCCAGCTCCTCGTCTCCATCCCCGAAGAGATGGGCGTTGTTCTCCGCAAAACCGCCTTCTCCGCCAACATCAAGGAACGCCGCGATTACTCCTGCGCCATCTACGATTCGCAGGCCCGCACCGTCGCCATGGGTGATCACATGCCCGTCCACCTCGGCGCAATGCCGCTCAGCGTCGAGCACGTCCTCAAGGCATTCGAGCTCCGCCCCGGCGACGTCGCCATCGTCAATGATCCCTTCGCCGGCGGCACACACCTGCCAGACATCACGGCCGTCGCCGGCATATTCCCGCAGCCGGGCAAACCCGCGGCATTCTTCGTGGCCTCCCGCGCGCACCACTCCGACGTCGGCGGCATGAGCCCCGGCTCCATGCCCCTGGCCCGTGAAATTTACCAGGAAGGGCTCCGCATTCCCCCCATCCTCCTCGTCCGCGAGGGGATCATGGATCACGCTCTCCTCCGCCTCATCCTGTCCAACGTCCGCACGCCCGAGGAGCGCGAAGGCGATCTCCGCGCCCAACTCATGTCCATGGAACGCGGTGCTATCCGTCTCCGCGAGACCATCACCCGTTACAGCCTGCCGCGCCTCACCGCCAACGTCACGGCCCTGCGGGACTATGCCGAGCGCATGATGCGCGCCGCCCTCCGCGCCCTGCCCAATGGCGTCTTTACCTTCCAGGACTCGCTCGACGAGGACATCCCCATCCGCGTCGCCGTCACCCTTCGCGACGATCACGCCACCATCGACTTCACCGGCTCCGCCCCCCAGGTGGATGCGCCGCTCAACGCCAACCTCGCCATCACTCTCTCGGCCGTCTTCTACGTCTTCCGCTGCCTGCTCGCCGGCGACGTCCCCGCCAACGCCGGCCTCTTGCGGCCCCTCACCGTCATCGCTCCCGAAGGCACCGTCGTCAACGCCCTCGCGCCCGCCGCGATGGCCGCCGGCAATGTCGAGACCTCGCAGCGCATCACCGATACGCTCCTCGGCGCGCTCTCCAAGGCCGCACGGGACCGCATCCCCGCGGCGTCGCAGGGCACCATGAATAACGTCAGCTTCGGCGGCAAGGGCTTCGCCTGGTACGAGACCATCGCCGGCGGCATGGGCGCCTCCGCCCACGCTCCGGGACAGTCCGCCGTCCACACCCACATGACCAACTCCTGGAACACGCCCGTCGAGGCGTTCGAGCACGCCTACCCTGTGCGCGTCCGCGCTTACAAAGTCAGGCGCGGCTCCGGAGGACAGGGCAGGCACGCCGGTGGCGACGGCATTCTTCGCGAGCTCGAATTCCTCGCACCGGCAGAGGTCACCATCCTCTCCGATCGCCGCCAGCGCGCCCCCTACGGCCTCCACGGCGGCGCGCCCGGGGCCACCGGCCGCAACACGCTCATCCGGGCCGGAAAGCCGCGAATCCTCCCAGGAAAGACCCGCTTTGACGCCGTCCCCGGCGACATCCTGCGCATCGAGACCCCCGGCGGCGGCGGCTTCGGGATAGAATAAACGTTTGTCCCAGCCGTCTTATCGTTTTTCCCATCGCCAATCCGTTGGCCTCGTCTTTCTGTGCACCCTGTTCGGCGTGGCTGCTCAATATTTCATCAAGACCAGCGGCATGCAGATGACCACCATCACGCTCGCAGGTCTTCTGGCCAACTGGTCCCTTTGGAGCGGTCTCATTCTCTACGGCTTCAGCACCATGCTGCTGATTCTGGCGCTCCGCGACGGCGAACTCTCGCTGCTCTACCCCGTCATCTCGCTCACCTACGTTTGGGTCACCATCATGTCCGTGATGGTGTTCCACGAGACCATTAACGTCTTCAAGGTGGCCGGCATCACTGTGATCTGCGCCGGAGTTGCTCTGCTCGGCAAGGGGCGTAGCGAGTGAATACCCCTCTCAAGTCAATCATTCTCGTCCTCTGCGCCGGCTTCATCGGCAGCTTCGGCGCTGTCTTTCTCAAGAAAGGCGCCGGCCTCCTGCATCGCGACATCCGATCCCTTATTTTCAACTGGCGCCTCGCACTCGGAATTGGCCTGTACCTCTTCTCGTTCGTCTTCTACTTCCTCGGCGTGCGCGAGGGTGAGCTCAGCGTCCTCTACCCCATGGTGGCCCTCGGCTACATCTGGACCATGATCTGGTCCCACTTCGTCTTCGCCGAGCCGATCTCCCGCCGCAAAGTCGGTGGGCTCGCCCTCATCATCGGCGGAATCGTGCTTCTCAATTTCGGCCGCTGAGCCTTCCCCGTCGTGCTATCCTCGCTCCCATATGCAACCTGGGATCGTTGCTCAATCCGCGCCTAATCCGGCGCTCATCTTCGAAACACTGATGGCCCACCAGCGCTCCGCCGCGCTCAAGGCCGCCATCGAACTCGATCTTTTTCGTGCCGTGGGCGAAGGCCCGGCCACGGCCGCAATCCTCGCCGAGCGCTGCCAGGCATCCGAGCGTGGCATGCGCATCCTCTGCGACTTTCTCACCATCATCGGATTGCTCACCAAGTTGGACGGGCTCTACGGCCACACGCCAACTAGCGCCATGTTCCTCGATCCCCGCTCGCCTACCTCGCTCCATTCCACGGCGCGGTTCCTGGGCCTGGCAGAGATGCTCGCCCCCTACGCGGATCTCACTACGATTGTTCGCACCGGCCGCACCGTGCTGCCCGGCGACGGCACCGTCGAACCAGACCATCCTGCCTGGGTCGACTTCGCCCACAGCATGGCGCCCATGATGGCGCCCCTCGCCGGGCCGCTCGGCAGAATCGTTCTCGATGGCCGCGGCGGTTTCATGCGAGTACTCGATATCGCTGCCGGCCATGGCCTGTTCGGCATCGAAATCGCCCAGCAGAATCCCGAAGCCCACGTGGTTGCGCAGGACTGGGCCCGCGTCCTCGAAGTCGCCCAGGAAAACGCCCGCAAGGCCGGCGTGGCCGGGCGCTACTCGCTGCTACCCGGCAGCGCGTTCAGCGTAGAATACGGCGGCCCCTACGACGCCATTCTCCTGACGAACTTCCTGCACCATTTCGATGTCCCCACCTGCGTGGCGCTTCTGAAGAAAGTCCGCGGCGCGCTCAAGCCAGGCGGCCTGGCTGCCACGCTCGAATTCGTGCCCAACGAAGATCGCGTCTCGCCGCCCATGGCCGCTGGCTTCAGTCTCACTATGCTCACCTCCACCGCCGCTGGCGACGCCTATACCTTTCGCGAACTGGAATCGATGCATCATGAGGCCGGGTTCGGGCACATACAGCCGCACCCCGTACCACACAGCCCGCACACCGTCGTCACCGCCATCGCCATCTAAAACAGCCATGAATCCCATCGCATCCATCCTCTCCGTCGGCCTCGCCGCGGGCCTCACCCTGGCAGGCACTGCCGCGGCCGCCGATCTCGAATCGCGCGTCACCCATCGCTACGCCGCTTCCGCCGGCGTCAAGATCCACTACGCCACTCTCGGCGCGGGGCCGTTGATCGTCATGATCCACGGCTTCCCCGATTTCTGGTACAGCTGGCGCCACCAGATGGAAGGACTCTCCGCCAATTTCCAGGTCGCCGCCATTGACCTTCGCGGCTACAACCTCAGCGACAAGCCGAAGGGCCTCGACAGCTACGCCATGCCGCTCCTTGTCGCCGATGTCGCCGCCGTCATCCGCGACCTGGGCAAGGACAAGGCCATCATTGTCGGCCACGATTGGGGCGGCGCCGTCGCCTGGCAGTTCGCCCTTCGCAATCCGCAGATGACGGAGAAACTCGTCGTCCTCAACCTGCCCCACCCGCGCGGCCTCTCCCGCGAACTCGTCCACAACCCCCAGCAGGCCTCCAATAGCCAGTACGCCCGCAACTTCCAGAAGGAAGGCTCAGAGAAGGCCCTCACCGCCGAAGGGCTCGCCCGCTGGGTCACAGACCCCCAGGCCCGCGAGAAATACGTCGAGGCTTTCCGCCGCTCCGATTTCGAGGCGATGATGAACATCTACCGCGCCAACTATCCCCGCGAACCCTACGCCGAGCCGCCCGCCGGCGCCATCCCCAACCTCGCCATGCCGGTGCTGCTGTTTCACGGCCTCAAGGACACATACCTGCTCTCCGGCGCCCTCAACAATACCTGGGATTGGATCAACTCCGATCTCACCCTCGTCACCATCCCAACCGCCGGCCACTTCGTTCAACACGACGCCGCCGATCTCGTCACTCGCACGATGCGCGCCTGGCTTCTCAGGTAATCTCCATGAAAACCCTCATCGCCATCTTTCTCCTCGGCGCCTCCGCCCTCTCCGCCCAGACCCCGCCCAAGGGCATCGGAGTCAGCACCTGGGTCCGCGAAGATATCTTCTCTGGATTCATGGGTAACGATTTGGAGCGCTTCGCCGCCGGCATGAAGAAGGTCGACGACATCCTGGCCGCCAACCCGCGTGCCGTCGACGCCATCTGCTGGAAGGGCGGCGGTGAACTCTGGCTTGCCGCCCGCGCCCACGAGACCGGCCGGACCGCCGAATTTGAACCGCTCTACGCCAAAGCTCTCGCCACCCTCGACCAGTGCCGCAAGGTTCCCGAAGGCAGCCCGTACCTGCAAGCCGTCCACGCCATCTCCGGCGGCAGTTGGACAGTCAGTGCGGATCGGCTGCCGGCGCGCCTCCGCCGCGATGCCTGGACGAATGTGAAAGCGCACTATGCCGCGCTCCAAGCCCTCCAGAAAGACGGATTCGACAAGATGCCCCTGCACATGAAGGGCGAGGTGCTCGCCGGTCTGGCGCAGGCATCCCAGCGTCTGGGAGAGGACGACCTGCAGCGCCGCCTCACCACGGTAATCGAACAACTGCCCGGTTCCGTCTACGCCAGCCGAGCCAAACGCTGGCAGGAAAACCCCGCATCCGCGGCCACCACGTCCATCGCGTGCCAAACCTGCCACGACGCCGGCCGCCTCCAATCGGTCCTCAGCCGCCGCCAATCGCCGCCGCCAGTCGTGCGGCACAGCATGGAGTCAACTCCGTGGTGCATGATATGTAGGACTCCATGCCCATCACACGAGCCTGGCTGCTCTGCTGTCTGCTCTTCTTCGCCACGGCCCTCAGCTTCCTGGATCGCCAGGTGCTCAGCGTCCTGGCGCCCCAACTCATGTCCGAGTTCAGCATGTCCAACGCCGTCTACTCGCGCGTCGTCTTTGCCTTCGTCCTCAGCTACACGGTCATGTTCTCCCTCGGCGGACGCCTCATGGACAGGCTGGGAACCCGCCTGGGGCTGTTCCTCTCAGTCGCCGTATGGTCGGCCGCCAGCGCCGCTCACGCCTTCGCCACGGGGCCCTGGAGCCTCGGCGCTGCCCGCCTCTTCCTGGGTATAGGCGAGGGCTCCTGCTTCCCCGCCGCCACCAAGGGCGCCGTCGAATGGATGCCCCCCGATAAGCGCGCCCTCGCCGTCGGATTCGCCAACGGCGGCTCCGCCTTCGGCGCCGTGCTCGCCCCGCCCCTCACCGCCTGGTGGGCCGGAGTCTTCGGCTGGCGCGGCGTCTTCCTCGCCACAGCGATCCTCGGCGCCGCCTGGCTCATCGCCTGGGTGCTGGCCTTCCGCGGCCTGCCCGCCACCGTTTCATCCGGCGCCCGCCGCGGTCCGTCGGTGAGCTTCACGTCACTCCTCGCCAGGCCCGCCGTCCGCCGCCTGCTGATCGCCCGCTTCTTCTTCGACCCCGTCTTCTACTTCTACATGTTCTGGATTCCGCAATACCTCTCGCGCGAGCGCCACCTCTCACTAGCCGAGATCGGCGCCCTCACCTGGATCCCGTTCTTCGCACTCGGCGTCACCAACATCCTCGCGGGCCGCGTCTCAGATATCCTCGTCTCCCGCGGTTGGCAGCCACGCCGCGCGCGCCTCACGTTGATGCTCGCCGCCGCCGCCCTCACGCCCGCCTCCTGGTTGGTCACTCTCGCCGGCAGCGCGCAGCTCGCCATCGCACTCATGTCGGTCCTCACCATGGCCCACGGCTTCTGGATCGCCAACTTCATCACGCTCATCGGAGACACCGTCGCACCCGAAGAGGTCGGCACCGCCGTCGGTCTCACCGGCACCGCTGGCGGCGTCGCCGGCATGATCTCCAATCTCATCATCGGCTCGGTCGTGGACCACTACTCGTTCGCCCCAGTTTTCCTCGTCACCGCAGTACTCTACCCCGTCGCCTGGCTGATCCTCGCCGGCGGCCGCCGCGCGCCCAACGCGGCAGAAGGACTCGCATGAACATCGCACGCCGCAAGCCCCGCACCGCCCGAGTCGGCATCTTCGGAGTGGGCTACTTCGTCTATTGGGATCAGTTCCCCGGCCTGCTCGACGAGCTCCTCGCCAAACTGAACGTACTCGATGCCAGGGTCCGCGCCACCGGCGTCGAGGTCTTCAACTACGGCATGGTGGACAAGGCTCAGGACGCCTACGCCCTCGTCCCGCGCCTCAAGGCCGATAACCTCGATCTCATCTTCTGCGACATGCTCACCTACGCCACCTCGGCCACCTTCGGCGTCATCGTGCGCAGTCTCGACGTGCCCATCGTCCTCGTCGCCCTTCAGCCGATGGCTGCCATGGACTACGCCAAAGCCACCACCCGGATGCAACTCGCCAACGACGACTTCTGCTCCATCCCCGAGTTCACCGGCGTCGCCATCCGCATGGGCAAGCGTCCGCCGCCCATCATCCTCGGCACACTCGACAACGATCCCGAAGCCGCAGCCGAGCTCGCCGAATGGTGCGATATTGCCATGGCCCTCCACGATCTCCGCACCGCCCGCATCGGCCACTTCGGCCACCCCATCGAGCACATGCTCGACATGCAGACTGATCAGACCGCGCTCACCGCCTCCTTCGGCTGCCACATCGTCCAGACCGAAGCCGACGACCTGCTCCGCCTGGAGCGCCAGGTTACCGCCCTGGAGATCGAGCGCAAACGCGCCGAGATCCTGGACCTCTTCGACACGCCCGATCCCGGCGCGGATCCCGTCACGCGCAAGCTTACGCCCGAGCACCTTGAGACCGCCGCCCGCGTCGCCGTCACGCTCGATAAATTCGTCGCTCACCACCAGCTCGATGGCCTCGCCTACTACTACGAAGGCGAGCCCGGCAGCGCCCTCCGCAGCATCGTCACCAACCTGATTGTCGGCAACTCGCTCCTCACCGCCGCCGGCTTCCCCATGTGCGGCGAGTCCGATCTCAAGACCTGCATCGCCATGCTGCTGATGGACCGCCTCGACATCGGCGGCAGCTTCGCCGAATTCCATCCCATTGACTTCCGCGAAGGCTTCGTCCTGGTCGGCCACGACGGGCCCCATCACATCAACATCGCCGAAGGCAAGCCCGCTCTCCGCAGTCTCATGAAGTACCACGGCAAACCCGGCAGCGGCGCCAGCGTGGAGTTCCGCATTAAGGACGGCCCCATCACGATGCTCAGCATCGGCATCAACGCCGCCGGCAAGTTCAAATTCGTCCTGGCCGAAGGCCAGAGCATGCACGGCCCCATCCCCGCCACCGGCAACACCAATACGCGCGGCTTCTTCCTGCCCGATGCCCGCACGTTCCTCAAACGCTGGGTTGCCGCCGGACCCACCCATCACTTCGCCCTTGGCGTCCGCCCCCCCCCTCGCGCCCCCCGCCGCATCCCGGATACTCTCGCCCCCGAACCCGCCCTGGTCACTCCGGAGAATCATCAATGAGGTACCTGCTGTGGATCGCCGGCGGCCTGCTGCTTGCTGCGCCCGCCGATGAGCTCGAGCAGGGCTTCCGCAATCCGCCGAACGCGGCGAAGCCCGATACCTACTGGCTTTGGCTCAACGGCTTCGTCCACCCCGAATCCGCCCGCGCCGACTTGCAGGCGATGAAGGACGCCGGTTTCGGCGGCGTGCTGCTCTTCGACATGGGCGCCGCCGGCGACAAGACCTGGCAGCCTCCCGCCGGGCCAGCCTTCCTCAGCCCGCCCTGGATGGCGCAGATGAAGGAGTCCGTCGCCCAGGCCCGCTCGCTCGGCCTCTCGGTCGATTTCTCCGTCATCAGCAGTTGGGACATGGGCGGCCACTGGATCCAGCCGCGCTACGCCAGCAAGGGACTCTTCACCACGGAGACCTCCGTCGAAGGGGGCAGGGCAGTAGACACCACTCTGCCATTCCCGCTTGCCCCGCCTGCCGCCCCCAAGGGCGCCGATGGCAAGCCCGCCTTCTGGACCGACGTCGCCGTGCTCGCCATTCGCGAGCCCCGCCGCCTATCCGGCCACGAGTTCATCATCCGCTTCGACCACAATGAAGTCCGGATGCTCAAGGAGGTCGTGCTCGATAACGGCACGCCCAACGCGCCCGCTGACCTCGCCGCCACCATGACGCCCACCCGCGAATTCAGCGTAGCGTTCTCGTCCACCGGTACGCGGGAAGCGGACTTCCACGAGGCCGTGCGCGGCACACTGCCCGCCGCCGCCGGTCCGCAACGCTTCCCCATACCCGCCGCGACAACCGGCCGTTACGTCAGGCTGCGCCTGCTCAGTGGCCACGACAACACGCGCCCTCGCTGGACCCTCGGCGAATTCTCCGTGATCGACGCCAGCGGCGAAAGTGTCGCCGCTTCCCGCGACGCCGACAACCGCCGCAACGGCGCGCTGATGGTCAGCTCGCCCACCCCCCTCGGTTACGACGGCGCCTGGAATCTCGCTAACCTCCACGACGGCGCTACGCAGGGTCCTGGCGGCGTCTTTGCCAGCGCCGGACTCCCCGCGTTCCAACTCGACAGTGCCGCCGCGGTTGTCGATCTCACCCCCAAGGTCGATCGCGATGGCCGCCTCCGCTGGACCGCTCCCGCCGGCCGCTGGACCATCCTGCGCTACGTCTGCATGAACACCGGTGAGCGCCTCAAGGTCCCCAGCCCCAACTCAGACGGCTGGGCCACCGACCACCTCGATCCCGAGGCCACCCGCGTCCACATGGATTACGTCATCGCCCGCCTCCGCGAGACCTTTGGCGACCTCCGTGCCAGCGGCATCAAGAACCTCTACCTCGCCAGTTACGAAGTGCGCGGCCTCGTTTGGTCTCCCACGTTCACAAAGGAGTTTCAGCGGCGCCGCGGCTACGACATGACGCCCTACCTCCCCGCGATCTTCGGCGCCCGCATCGGCGGCGAGGATAACACCCAGAGATTCCTCTTCGATTACCGCAAGACCTTGGGCGAAGTGCTGGTCGCGTCTTACTACGACGCCGCCCGCGAGGCCGCGCACCAGGCCGGCCTGGGCATCAAGTCCGAAGCCGGCGGCCCCGGCCCGCCGACGCACAACGTGCCCGTGGATTCACTCAGCGCCCACAACGCAGTCGATGAAGTGCAGGGCGAATTCTGGCCGTTCTGGCCGAAATCAGATGCTCTCTGGGTGGTCAAGGAAGTAGCCTCCGCCGCCCATCTCTACGCCAAGCCGCGCGTGCATATGGAGTCCTTTACGTCGTTCGAGGAATGGCGCGAAGGCCCGCAGGATCTCAAGGCCAGCGCCGATCGCGTCTTCTGCGAAGGCGGCAACCACATGGTCTGGCACACCTGGACCCACAACGCACCCGAGGCCGGCCTCCCCGGTTGGGCCTATCTCGCCGGCACCCACATCAACCGCAACGTCACCTGGTGGCCCAAGGCGAAGCCGTTCCTCGATTACCTCGCCCGCTCATCGTACATGTTGCAGCGCGGAACCTTCGTCGCCGACGTGCTCTACTACTACGGCGACGGCGGCTTCAAGTTCATCCCGCCCAAGCACGTCGATCCCGCCCTCGGCCCCGGCTACGATTACGACGTCGCCAACTCCGACGTCATCCTCAGCCGGCTCACCGTGCAGAATGGCCGCCTCACCGTTCCTGGAGGCCCTTCGTACGCAGTGCTCGTCCTCCCCGATTCGCCCGAAACGCACCCCGCCGTCCTCGCCAAAATCGAGAAGCTCATCGCCGCCGGAGCCACCGTTGTCGGCCCCAGGCCGCTGCGCTCCGTCGGCCTAGAAAATCAGCCCGCCGCCGATGCGCAGGTCAAAACCATCGCCGCACGAATCTGGAACCGCGTCCTTCCAGCCATGCCCAAAATCGCGCCCGATCTCACAGCCCCCGCCGGCATCGACTTCATCCATCGCCGCGACGGCGATACCGACATCTACTTCGTCAGCAACAAGACCAGCCAGCCTCTCCAGGCGAACGTTCGCTTCCGCGCCGGCCAGCGCGTGCCCGAACTTTGGGATCCCATCTCCGGCGCCATCCAAACCGCCGGCCAATACCGCGTGGACGCGCAGGGCGTCGAGGTCCCTCTCGCCTTCGCCCAGCACGGCTCCATCTTCGTCGTATTCCGCCGTCCCGCCCCCGCCGGCGCAGTGCCCGCCGCCCCCAGTCCCGCCTTTGTCTCCCGAACGCTCCCCATCGAAGGCGCCTGGGACGTCGCGTTCGAAAAGGACCGCAAAGCCCCGCCGCGCATCACGCTCCCCCAACTCTCGTCGTGGACCAACTCCACCGACCCCGGCGTCCGCAACTTCTCCGGCACCGCCCGCTACATCAAGACCTTCACCCTCCCCGCCAACTGGAACGCCAGCGGCCACACCGTCTACCTCGATCTCGGCGACCTCTGGACCATCGGCGAAGCCTGGCTGAATGGCAAACCGCTCGGCATCCTCTGGACCGCGCCCTTCCGCGCCGATTGCACCGCCGCCCTCCGCGACGGCCCCAACGAGCTCGTCATCGAAGTCACCAACACCTGGCTCAACCGCATCGCCGCCGACGCCCGCCTGCCCGCCGCCGAGCGCATCACGCGCACCAACGTCCTCGCCTCCGGCTTCGTACCCTGGGCGAAGCTGGAGCCTCTCCCCTCCGGCCTCTTCGGCCCGGTGCGGTTGGAGACGGCGCCTCGCAATCAGGCACAATGACCCTGTGGAACTCTCCGCCGAACAGCGCGCCGCCGTCACGCGCACCAATCAGGATGCCTGCTGCGTCGCCGGCCCAGGCTCGGGCAAAACCGCCGTCCTGGTCGAGCGCTACGCCTGGCTGATCGAGCAGGGCGTCGAACCATCTTCGATCCTCGCCATTACCTTCACGGACAAGGCTGCCACCAACATCAAGACGCGGCTCGTCAAACATTTCGCCGGCGACCCTGCCAAACGCCGCGCCGTCGAGAAGGCCCCCGTCTCCACCATCCACTCCTTCTGCCAGTCTCTCCTCCGCGAACACTCCATTCGTGCGGGCCTCGATCCCCGCTTTACGCTCCTCGATGCCCGTGAAGCCAAAGCTCTCCAGTCGGCCACTATGGAGACCGTTCTCGATCGCTTTGCTCTCGATCGCCGCGACGAGTTTGTCGCCTGCGCCGAGGCCTGGGCCGCCTACGACTTCTCGAAATCCCTGCTCTCCGTCCACGAATCCCTGCGCATGGGCGGAGGCGCCCGCCTCGCTCTGCAGGACCTCAAATCCTTCGATCCCGAATTGGCCCTCGACGCCCTGGCCGCCGATGCCCGCCAGATGTTGGACGACTCGCCCCCGCCCACGTCCGACGCCCAGCGCCGCCGCCTCACCAACGGCTTCGACTGGCTTGCCAGCCGCGCCGAACTCACCCCGCTCCCATGGCTCGACGCTTTTTCCATGGACAGGCGCGGCCTCAGGGCCGGCCACCCCATCTACGACTCACTCGATCGCATCAAGGCCCTCATTCTCGCCGCCCGCTCCGAATTCGTCGCCTCCCTCTTCCTCACCCAGCGCCAGCTCATCCGCGAGATCCTCATCGCCTTCGACGACGAATACTCCGCCGCCAAACACGCCACCGCCCAGTGCGATTTTGAAGACCTCCTCGAACAGGCGCTCGCCCTCCTCGAACGCCAGCACGACATCCGCCAGGAGACGCAGGATCGCTTCCACGCCATCCTCATGGATGAGCTCCAGGACACCAACCCCATCCAGTGGCGCATCCTCGATCTCATCCGCAGCCCCGGCCGCTTCTTCGCCGTCGGCGATATCAACCAGTCCATCTACGGTTTTCGCCACGCAGCGCCCGGCCAGTTCCTGGAGTATCAGCAGTCCGTCGCCGCCGCCGGCGGAGTCATCGACCGCCTCGAACGCAACTACCGCAGCCGCGTCGAGATCCTCGATACCGTCATCGCCGCCACCGTCACCACTCCGTGCCCCGGCGTCACGCCGCACGAGCTGATCGCAGGACGTTCCTATCCCGCCGCCGCCGGCCCCTTCGTGGAGATCCATCGCTATCAGTCCGCTGATGGCGACGAAGACGGCCTGGAAGCCCTCTGGATCGCCCGCCGCCTCCGCGAACTCCACGACACCCTCCTCATCGGCGAAGCGCGCCGCAAGGTGAAGTTCAGCGACATGGCCATCCTCTGCCGCAGCAAGTCCCACTTCGAAGAGTTCGAGGCGGCCCTATTGCGCTTCGGCATCCCGTGCTCCATCGAGCGTGGCCGCAACTTCTACGAAGAGACCGAGATCATCGACCTCACCAACTGGCTGCGCGTCCTCGATAATCCGACCCTCGAAATCCCCCTCTTCGCCCTCCTCCGCTCGCCGTTCTTCGGGATCAGCGATCAGCAGATGGCCGCGCTCCGCCTGCAAGGCGGCCTCGCCCCCGAACCGGCCATGCAGCGCATTCATCAGGCCCGCGCGCTCCTCGCAGGGCTGCCCGCCGATCGCATCCTCAGCCTGCAGCTCGATCAGACCGGCTACCTCGAATCCCTCGCCGCGCCCGCCCGCGCCAACGTCACCAAGTTCCTCCAGGTCCTCCGCGATCTCGATGCCAACCACCCCGGCGATCTCAACGCCCACCTCCAGTTCATCGACGATCTCCGCGCCACTGGCGAAGAGCCCAACGCTCCGGACGTAGAGGCCGCCGATGCGGTCCATGTCCTCACCATCCACTCAGCCAAAGGCCTGGAATTCCCCGTCGTTGCCGTCGCCTCCATGCACCGCAAACCCAGCGGCCCGCCGGAGCCCATCTGCTGGTCCAAAGCTACAGGCCTCGGTCTCAAGTGGTACATCCCAGGCACGGCCGAGCGAGTCGCCGATCCCGTCATGACCGCCTTCGAGTCCCTCCTCTCAGAACGTGAAAGCGCCGAGGAAGATCGCCTGCTCTACGTAGCCATGACCCGCGCCGAAGAACGCCTCATCCTCTCCTGGAAGGACAACGGCAAGCCGCTCAGATATTGGGCCGCCCACATCGAGCGCGCCCTCACCCCGCGGTTCACCATCGCCACGCACACCGGCGTGCCCGAGACGCTCCCGCCGCCGGAACTCGCCTCTCGCCCTCCGGAACTGTTCGAGATCATCCCCGTCGCCGAAGAGGGTCAGGCCAGCGCCGCGGTCGCCGTCACCTCCGTCTCTAACTGGGCCGATTGCCCCCGGCGATATCTGCTGGAGACGATGCTCCGCTGGCCCAAGCCGCCAGTCAATTCCGGCGATTATGGCAATGCCATGCAACTCGGCACCGAGGTTCACGAACTCCTCGGCCACAAGCGTACCGACGCCTCGCCCGAAGCGCACGCCCTTGCCCAAGTCTTCCTTGATAGCCCCTTCGGACATCGCGCCGCCGCCGCCCACAGCGCCCAGCGCGAATACGATTTCCTCGTTTCTCTCGAAGGAACGTTGCTCCGCGGCCAGATCGATCTGTGGTGGGATGAGCCCGGCGGCGCCGGCCGGCCCGACTACAAAACCGACCGCCTCCTCACCCCGGAGCGCACCGCCTCCCACGAACCCCAGCTCCGCCTGTCCCCCCTGGCCCTGCATGCCCCTACCGGCCCGGGCCCCCAC
>CAYVDY010000060.1:0-10075 GCA_964450255.1 uncultured Candidatus Solibacter sp.
CTGACGGGTGGGGTGGGGTGTGGCTGACGGGTGGGGTGGGGTGTGGCTGACGGGTGGGGTGGGGTGTGGCTTGCCAGCCGAAGCCTTGGCGAAGGATGGTGGGCGCTGAGGGTCACGATCCCCCGACCTTCTGGGTGTAAACCAGACGCTCTAACCAACTGAGCTAAGCGCCCATCTCTTCTAGGATAACCGACACGGGCGGGTTTAGTTGCCGATATAGCGGGAATAGAGGCTCCGGGCGAGGCCGGGATCCTGCGTTCCCTTGATAATAGCGCGGCCATCCGGGGATACCGTTAGCTCATAAGGGGGCGCCAAGAACCGCAGCGCGAAGCCATTGGAGCGCACTTCGCCAAGAGGAGCGAGCCGCGCTGCGAGGGCCGCCAGGTCTATCGGGCGATGCCGATCATGGATCTGGACGGCATTGCGTCCGCACAGGCTGATGGGTGGCCGGCCTGCGCCATTGAGGTGGCGGCAGGAACGTTGGGCGCAGGCGGGGCACGCGGGATCTGGCGCCGGCATGGCGATCTGGCGAACGTCGCCCGTCCAGACGTCGAAGGTGCTGATGCGTGGTTCGACCTCCGCGCCGGTAAGCAGCCTGATTGCGAGGGAGACCTGCCAGGAGGCAACCAGCGAGGTGATCGCGTTGACCACTCCCGCGGTTTCGCAAGTGGGTTGAGCGCCGGACGGGGGCTCCGGATACACACACTCAAAACACGCGGTGCGCCCTGGGAGGATCGGCATGACCAGACCGTAACTGCCGACCGCGCCACCGTAAATCCACGGGATGGCGCGATCGATCGCATAATCGTTCAGCAGATACCGGGTCTCGAAGTTGTCGGTGCCGTCGAGAACGATGTCCGCGCCATCCAGAAGTTCGGCGATGGAGTCCGGGGTAAGGTCCGCAACCATCGCCTCGGGACGAACCCCGGAGTTGATGCGGGCGACGGCGCGCGCCGCGGCGATGGCCTTCGGGAGGGCGTCGCGGGCGTCGGCCTCTTCATAGAGCCACTGGCGCTGCAGATTACTGAATTCGACGTAGTCGCGATCGATCAGAAGGAGGCGGCCCACGCCGGCGCGGGCCAGGGCTCCGGCGTGAAATGCGCCTAGGGCTCCGCAGCCGACGATGGCGGCGCAGGAATGAAGCAGGAGCTCTTGTCCGCCTTCGGCAATGCCGGGAAAGAGGATCTGGCGGCTGTAGCGATCGCGCTCGGCATCGGTCATTACTACAAATCGTAGCAACCATGGCTGTTAAGATTACAGTGAGTGACGTGGACCAGTGCTCTAACGCTTGTGGTATGTCTGCTGGCGGTGCGGTTCCCCGTATCGGCGGCTGATCCCCTTGCGTACTACGGAAAACGGGTTGATAGCGTCTTGTTCGAACCGGCGGCCCAACCGCTGACAAGGGACCAGCTTGGGCTCATCTTCAGCATTCGGCCCGGCGACACGCTGGATCAACTGCTGTTGAGCCAGGCGATCGAGCGGCTGTGGGCAACCGGACGATACTCGGACATCGTTGTAGATGCGGAGTCTGTGGACGCGGCCGTGAAGCTCACGGTGCGTACAGTCTCAACGTTTTTTGTGGGGCGCGTGACCGTGGAAGGCGTTCCCGAACCGCCGAACCCGACGCAGTTGATCAACACAACGCGCTATAGCCTGGGCGAGCCCTACGACGATAGCCGGTTGCCGCAGGCGGCAGAGAGCCTGCTGGCGGTGCTTCGTGCCAACGGCTTCTATAACGCCCAGGTGGACCAGGAGACGCTGCCCCGGCCACTCACTGAGGAGATGGACATCCGCTTCATCGTGACCCCAGGGCGGCGCGCGCGATTGACGGCTCCCACGTTTACGGGCGATGTGAAGCTGCCCGTGAAGAAACTGATTCGAGCCACCAACTATCAGAAATGGAAGGGGCTGCGCGGCTGGAAGGACTTGAATGCCCAACTGCTGCAGCAGGGCGTCGAGCGGATTCGCACTGCGTACCTGAAGGCCGATTATCTGCGGGCGAATGTGCGGATCGCCAACCTGGAGTTCGACCCGGAGAAGCTCACCGTGCAGCCGCAATTTAACATTGAGGCTGGGCCGCGGGTGCTGGTAAGGACAGAGGGAGCTAAGCTCTCAACTGGGAACACCCGGGCGCTGGTGCCGGTCTATCAGGAGCGAACCGTGGACCGGGAACTCCTGGTCGAGGGCCAGCGGAACATTGAGCAGCATTTCCGCAACCAGGGTTACTTTGACACCAATGTCAGCTATACCGTAACCGGACCAACAGCAACGGGCGAGCAGATGATCCGCTATTCGATCTCGCGTGGGCCTCGGTACCGGCTGGTGTATCTGGAGGTCAAGGGGAACAAGTACTTCACGGATCAAACAGTCCGTGAACGGATGGGGATGATCCCGGCGCGATCACCACGCTACCGGAGAGGCGTATTCAGCCGGATACTGATGGATCAGGACAGGGCGGCGATTCTCGATCTCTACCATTCCAACGGATTCCGGGACGCGGCCGTGAAAACCCGGCTGGAACGGGGCTGGAAAGGAAAGTCGACCGATATCGCCGTGTTCTTCCAGATCGAGGAAGGCCAGCAATGGTTCGTCTCTGAAGTGGAGATGACCGGCGTGGACCTGAAGTACGTGGAGATGATGCAGTCATTCCTGACCTCCGCCCCGGGGCAACCCTTCGCCATCGCAACCGTGGCGTCGGACAGGGACACGGTACTGAACTGGTACTTCAACAACGGTTACCCGGACGCGACGTTTGACGCCGATGTAAAGCCGGTTGGAAATGAGCAGCGGATGACGCTGAAGTACACCGTGCGTGAGGGACGGCGTAACTTCGTCCGGGAGGTGCTGATCAGCGGTTTGAAGACGACGCGGCGGGACCTCGTCACAAGCCGGCTGTTGGTGGCGCCCGGCGAGCCTCTATCGCAGAGCAGTATCGTGGAAACGCAGAGAAGGCTCTACGATCTCGGGATTTTCGCCAAGGTGGACGTGGCTGTGCAGAACCCCGAAGGCCGCGAGCGAAACCGTTACGTGCTGCTGCAGGTGGATGAAGCGAAACGCTACTCGCTGAACTATGGCGTGGGCGCCCAACTGGGGCAAATTGGGGCCGGCGCCAATTCGTTCGATTCGCCCGCGGGCACTACGGGTTTTTCGCCCCGGTTCCAGGTGGGGCTGACGAGATCGAACATCTTCGGACTCGCTCACACCGCCTCGGCGACGGCGCGGATCTCGAACATTCAGCAGCGGCTGCTGGCCAGCTACCAGGCGCCGCAGTTCCGGGGCAATAGCAATGTCAACCTGACTTTCTCAACGCTGCTGGATCACTCGCGCGACGTGCGTACCTATGCATCGACACGCACGGAAAACGCGGTCCAGGTTGGCCAAAGAGTCAGCCGGTCGCTCTCCCTCCAGTACCGCACAACCGCGCGGTTTGTGTTCATCGACGAGGAGTCTCTGAAGATCGATCCGGCTTTGATTCCCATCTATTCGCAGCCGGTGAAGACTATCGCCGTATCAGGGACCATCATTCAGGACTTGCGGGATGATCCCATCGATTCGCATCGCGGGATGTATAGCACCCTGGACCTCGGGTTCGCCCCCGCGGTTTCGAAGAGCAGCACGAACTACTCCCGCCTCGTGGCCCGCAATTCGACGTACCACCCCATCCGCGCCGATGTGACCTTTGCCCGAAGCACGGCGTTCGGCTATCTGCGCAATCTGGATCAGGACCCGGTGCCGTTGCCCGAGAATTTCTTCGCCGGCGGCGCCACCACCCATCGCGCGTTTCCGGACAATCAGGCGGGGCCGCGGGATTCGGTCACCGGCTTTCCACTGGGCGGCCAGTCGTTCCTCTTCCTTCAGCATGAGATCCGCTTCCCGCTCATCGGGCGCAGCATCGGAGGAGTGCTGTTCCACGATATGGGAAACGTCTTCCAGGACCTGGACTCACTCAGCTTCCGCTTCCACCAGCGGGACCGCCAGGACTTCGCCTACACCGTCCAGGCGATGGGAATCGGGTTCCGCTTTAAAACGCCGGTCGGCCCGCTGCGGGTGGACTTCTCCTATTCCCCCAACGCGCCGAGATTCGTCGGATTCGAGGGCAGCCGCGAGGACTTGATCAACGGGACGGGCAAGTACAATGTTCCTCTGCAGGTCAGGAAGTTCCAATTCCATTTCTCGATCGGGCAGGCGTTCTGATGAGACTCCTTGCCAAAGAACGGTTACTGGCGGGCTTGCTTCTGCTGGCTCCAGGATCTGCGCTGGCGGATGTGGTGGATCGCGTCGTCGCTACGGCCGGCCAGCAGGTGGTGACGCTCAGCGCCGTGCGGCGGCAGTTGCGGATTGAGGCCCTGGTGGCCGATCGCGAGCCGGAATTTACCCCCGCCACCATGCGCAAGGCGGCAGAGCGGCTCATCGATCAGGCCATGGTGTTGCGCGAGATGGAATTGAGCGCCTACGCGCCGCCGCCCATGTCAGAGGCTCAGGCCGTACTGGAGAAGTTCATCAGCAACCGCAAACAGACTCCCGAGCAGTTTCAAGCACAGGTGGCGCGAGTCGGGTTCAGCGAGGATGACTTCAAGAAGGAGGTACTCTGGCGCATCAGCGTGCAGCGCTTCGTGAATTTCCGCTTCGCGCCGGGCGTGCAGGTGTCCGATGAAGAGATTGAGCGGTACTACAAGGAAGAGTTCACGAAGCAGGCGAAACTGGCCGACCCGAACGCGCAGCTACCGAAACTGGAAGACGTGAGCGAGAGGATCACTGTCCTTTTAACCACCAGCAAGACGAATCAGGCCCTGGAGCAGTGGCTGGCTCTCACGCGAGAGACCCTCAAGGTGCGATTCTTCGAGGAGGCCTTGAAACCGTGAGACGGATGAAATGGCTCTGGATTCCGGCGATCCTGCTCACTTTGCTCTGTCTGGGTGTGATCTACGTGCTGGAAAGCGTGTGGGTGCGGGAGAAGGTCCGCACTCTGATCGTCACCGAGGTGGAGAAGGCGACCGGCGGGAAGACCACACTGACGGCCTTCGACTTCGACTGGCGCACGCTGAAGGTGACTGCAAACGAGTTTGTCCTCCATGGAAAAGAAGGCGCGGTGCAGGCGCCGTTCGTCAAGGCGCGCGCAATCCGGGTGGGCCTCACCGTGCGGTCGTGGTGGCGCCGCCACGTCGAGTTGAGCGAGTTGGTGGTGGAGAAGCCGGAAGTTCACATCTACGTCAACGCCGATGGCTCCACCAACGTTCCGGAGCCTAAGGTGCCGCGAAAGCCCGGCGGAGCGCCGCTGGAGGACCTGATCCGCTTGAAGATCGGGCGCCTGGAAATCCGCGACGGGCTGTTCGAATATGACTCCCGAAAGGAGTCCTTCTCCGTGCTGGCACAGGGACTGGAAGCCAAGCTGACGTATGACACCCGCAAGCCGCAGTATCTGGTGACGCTGGCAGCGGCAAAGGTTCAATTGCCCGGAGACCTGGCCCCGCGCGTGGAAGTGAACGCGGTGCTGGAAGCCAACCGCATCACCCTCCAACGGGTGCGGGCCGTGATGGGCGAAAGTTCCGTGGACTTCTCGGGCTCGCTGGACGACTTCCGCCATCCCACCATCAACGGGCAGGTGCAGTCTTCAGTACTCCTGCGCGACATCGCGATGAGCCCCGTACGGCAGGGATTCGGCGTGATCTCTGGCGCCCTCCACTACAGCGCCCAGCGGGGCTTCTCCCTCGATGGCAACGTGAGGGCCGAGCAGATCGCCTACGGCTCGAAAGACTTCAAGCTCAGCAGCGTCCGCCTCGATTCTGGATTTCATCTCACCACGGCTTCGCTCCAGTTGGGTGGATTGACCGTGCGGACGCCGGTCGGCGACTGGACCGGCAAGGCCGCGCTCCGCGATTGGCGCGCTTTTGAAATGGATGGCGAGGCCACCCGCTTGAATCTGGACGCCCTCCAGGAGACCTTTCTCGATCGTCCCTACAATTGGAGCGGCACCGTGCGCGGGCCCCTCTCCTTCCGCGGAGAGTTCACCGGCACCGGCCTCCGGGATGGTTGGGCGGAGGCGGATCTGGCCATTGCACCGGGCGAAGGTGAGCTTCCAGTAAGCGGACAGTTGGATCTCGTGTGGAGCCAGGCTTCGGGCAAGCTGGACTTCGGCTCCTCCCACCTGGCCACCAACGAAGCGCGCGTGAATTTCCACGGCGTGCTGGGGGATCGTCTGGAAATCGGATTCTACTCCACCCGGGTGCGCGATCTGGAGCCCGTCATCGCCATGCTGCGCCACGAGGATGAGTTCCCTATCCCGGTAAGGCTGGACGGCGGCGAAGCCCGCTTCACGGGAGTCATCACAGGCGCGATGAACGAGCTGGACGTGCGCGGCCATGGGTCGGTGAGCAACCTCGTCTACGAAGGCATCAGCTTCGATCATGCCTCAGCCGAGTTGCACCTCACGAAGTCCCAGTTGGCATTGAATGGCCTGGAGATCCGCTCAGAAAAGGCCGAGGCGAAGGGCAGCGCGCGCGTGGGGCTGGCGGACTGGTCCATCGAATGGGACAACGCCGTGGCGGCGAATCTCCGGGTCACGCAGATGGACGTCCAGCGGCTTCTTCAACTGGCAAAGGTGAAGGCGCCCATTCGAGGGATGATCGACTTGACCCTGGACGCCGGCGGGACGCTCGGCTTGCCCCAAGGCCAAGTCCAACTGGGCATGACCGGCGCCGCATGGGAGGACGAGACCCTCGGCGACATCAAGGGCAGCGTGTCCTTGGACAATTCCGGCGCAGTGCGCGGGGCGACTGAGATTGAGAAGACAAAAGTGGAAATGACGGGCTCCTACAAGCACCCGAAGGGCAACTTCGACGACGGCGAGGTGCGGATCAGGCTCACCGTGGCCGGGTTGGACCTGGAGAAGACCGAAAAGGTACAAGCAATGCGGCCCGGACTGGCGGCCGTGCTCGCCGCCGATCTCAACGCGCGGGTAGAGCTGATTCGAGGAGTGGCGCACCTGCGCAGCCTGGATGGCAAGGTGACGGCGCCGATGGTCAAGATCGGAACGCGCGAGTTGGGGGCGCTTTCCGTCATCGGGAATACCGTGGGCGAGACGTTGAAGCTCAACGTCAAGCAGTCACTGGCCAGTGGCCCCCTGGAAGGCAGCGCGTCCATCCTGCTGAAGGGCGACTACATGATGGAGGGCAGCCTGAAAGCCCCCAGGCTGGGCTTCGGCCTGCTGCGCGTTCTCGCCAGCCCCACTGCGCTGCCGCAGGACGAAGCCCCCTGGCCGGTGCGCGGCTTCGTCGAGGGACAGGCGACGTTCCGCGTACCGCTATCGGATCCCCGGAAGGCATCCGCCGTGGTCACCTTGACCACCCTGCAGTTGCGGCCCAGGCAGGCCGAGGGGCAGGAGACACAGCTGGACACCAACGAACTCACCGTCCGCAATGCTGGGCCGGTCGTCTTCGAAGTGGACTCGCAGTCGGTGCGGGTCAAGAGCGCCAAGTTCACGGCACGGGAGACGGACGTCACCATGACCGGCGCCTACACCGCGGGGGCCAAGACCCCCTGGAATTTGAGTTTGCAGGGCTCGGCGAACCTGGCCGTGCTGGGCTCGTTCTACCCGGATTTGCTGGCAACTGGCACGGCCAAAATCGAGGCCACTTTGCGTGGCGTGGCCAACGATCCGCAGTTCAGCGGCCGCATGAGCATCGAGAATGCCTCGTTCTTCCTGAGAGATCTGCCGAACGGTGTCGACAACGCGGCCGGCACAATCTTCTTCGATAGGAATCGCGCCAACATCCAGAAATTGAGCGGGCAGACCGGCGGAGGGACATTCGATATCTCGGGTTTTGTCGGGTTCTCCAGCAACGAATTGACCTACCGGTTAAGGCTCGCCGCCAAGACCGTCCGCGTGCGCTACCCGGAAGGCGTCAGCACGACTTTGGACGCGGTCCTCAACCTCACCGGCGCCACCTCGCGCAGTCTGCTCGCCGGAACCATCACCATCCAGAAATCCGGCTTGAACTCGGGCGCGGATCTCGCCAACGCGGTCGGCGGCACCGGCAACCCCATCCCCTCGGCGGCCGCGCAGAATGAGTTCCTGCGGAATCTCCAGTTCGACGTGCGCGTCCGCACCTCGCCGGACGCCGTATTCCAATCCAGCTACACCCAGGATCTGGAAACCGAGGCCGACCTGCGCCTGCGCGGCAGTCCTTCGAAACCGATTCTCCTGGGCAGCATCAAGGCCCATCAGGGAGGGGTGCGGTTCTTCGGTAACCAGTTCACCATTTCGCGCGGAGAAGTGCTCTTCTACAACACGGCGGTGATTCAGCCGCAGATCGATCTGGACCTGGAAACAAAGGTGCGCGGCATCACCGTGTACATCAACGTGAACGGACCGATGAGCCGCCTCAACTTCAGCTACCGGTCGGAACCCCCGCTCCAATCCTCCGAAATCATGGCGCTGCTGACGGTAGGACGGACGCCCGCCTCCACAACCAGTTCGCTCACTCCATCCGACAGTGTCCGCAGCCAGAGCGTGATGGAGAACACACCGAACTCGCTCCTCGGCGGCGCCATCAGCGCGGGCCTGTCCAGCCGCGCGGAGAGGTTCTTCGGCTCCAGCCGCATCCGTCTGGACCCCAGCGCGGCCGGCGTTGAAAATCTCCCGCAGGCGAAGTTGTCGATTGAGCAATCCGTCTCGCGGGAGATCACCATAACGTTCATCACCAACCTCAGCAGGTCCCAGCAACAGGTCGTGCGCGTGGACTGGGACTTCAGCCGCCAGTGGTCGGTCGTCGCGCTGAAGGACGAAAACGGGACCTTCGCTGTGGACTTCCTCTTCAGGAAGCGGCTCAAATGAAGATGCGCCTGCGGACGAACCAGAACAAGCTGAAAATCGAACACAGCATCATCGACGGCCTCCGCCCTGTGCTGGACCGCCTGGTGGCCAATGACGACATTCGCAGCGTCATCCCGGGCGTCATCCGCATGGTGCGGGACGCCAGGGGCGAAGTCAAAATCCGGATCACCGTGCCGGTGCAGAACGGCTGGAAAGCCATCGCCCTCGCGTCCGGCGCGCGCCAGGAGCTGTTCATCAGCACCGCGCTCACTCAGCCTGAGGTGGAGAAGCTCATCGCGGCCTCGCTGCAGGCGTGACCCCGGCAGTCAATCATCCAATGATAGCCATCCTGAAACTCCGCATCACCGTACTCCGCCCCCTCCCTGGAGTCTCCATGCAGCTCCAGCGGGGCCGCGATTCACTCCTCCCGCCCACCCTCGTCACCCCGGACTCCATCTCCTTCGATTTCGAAGTTCGAGTCGAGCCCGGCCCCAACTTCCTCGGCGAATACACCCAGGGCCCCAAGGCCGCCCGCTTCGTCTACGTCAACTCCGGCTCCTACGCCGGCCAGCCCGGCATCCTCTGGAACCGCCGCGCCAAAGTCTCTCTGATGACCATCACCGCGGAGCACATCGCCTCCGTCCTCGCCCACCCCGGCCATCTCCTGGAAGCCCGCATCCCCGGCGCCGCGAAAGACGGAGGCCCCGTCTGCGCCTCAGTGCGCCCAGTCGTCTGGTGCGAACTCCCCGGCTGACTCCCGGCGCCTCTCCAGCCTCGCCGCCGGCCGGCACCGGCTATGTACTCTTGCCCATACGCTGAGAATCATGTACGCTTTGAAGTAGTACACAAAAGGAGCATGCCATGCCCAGAGTGGCAGTCGAAGACAACAACCGCATCTCGCTTCGGATTCCAGCCGGCGAGAAGGCGGTCCTCCTGCGGGCGGCGGCGCTGAGGAGCACGGACCTCACGGATTTTGTCCGCCAGCATAGCTTGAAAGCCGCCATGGATGTCATCCAAGAAGACGAACGGGTCAAACTCTCCGCGCGTGACAGCCTGCGGGTGCTCTACCTGCTGGAGAATCCGCCTGCGCCGAATGCGAAGTTGTTAGCCGCCGCCAAGGCGCTGCCAAAGCGGAAATGAGCATTCCGGCATGGCATGAGGAGCCAATCAGTAAACGGCACGATCGGGATGCCTTCAATTGCGGCGAAGCGCCGCTGAATGAGTTCCTGAAGCGCTATGCCCGCAAGAGCCACGACCTGGGCG
>CAYVDY010000060.1:10085-18626 GCA_964450255.1 uncultured Candidatus Solibacter sp.
GACGGCGATAACAAAACGATCCTCGGCTTCTACAGTCTCAGTCCGGCGTCGGTTGGGTATGCCCGCACACCCGCTATCGTGAAACGCGGGTTGGCCCGTTACGACGTGCCGGCCTTCCGTCTGGCGCGTTTGGGAGTCGACCAAAAACTACAGGGGCAAGGGCTTGGCGGCCAGCTCCTTCTCGCGGCCGGAAGGCGCTGCCTGCTTGCGGCTGCGGAAGTCGGCGGTGTTGCCCTGCTCATCGATGCAAAGAATGAAAGCGTGGCGGGCTGGTATGCCGGTTACGGTGCAGTGCCTCTCGAAGACGCTCCGCTCACCTTGATGCTGCCCCTGGCGACAGTCGAGGCCGCGCTGAAGGCCGGGAATAGCCGGGGGCGAGGACACGGCTGGAGGCATCCCTGAGCAGCCCGTCCATCTCCTGCCGTCGTAACTTCCGCGCCATCGATACCCCAGCCAAACCTTCCTTGAGCCGCACAACTCCGAAATGACAACCCCGCCGCCAGCCAATCGTTCCCTCCATTGACATCCGTACGGAGAACCCGTATAGTCCAAAAATGGGGAAGGCCGAAAAGCTCCTTGCTCGAATGCGCCACAATCCAAGGGATTGGCGGATCGATCAACTGACGACCATCGCCCTACGCCACGGCCTCGATATGGACCAGAACGGCACCAGCCACGTCATCTTCCGGCACCCCCTCGCCGGACGCCTCTCCGTTCCCGCCCGCAGGCCCATCAAGCCCATCTACGTTCGGCTCTTCGTGGAATTCATCGACAAACTGGAGGCTGCCCGATGAACACTCAAGTGCAAATCGACTCCTACCGCTTCTCCGTCAGGCCTCTCGCCCCGGAAGACGGAGGCGGCTACTTGATCGAATACCCGGACCTGCCCGGCTGCCTCTCGGATGGAGATACGCCCGAAGAGGCCATCCAAAACGGCCGTGACGCCGTCTTGGCCTACCTTCGCAGTTGCGCCCAACACTCCGATCCGGTGCCGCGCCCCAATCCGCCTTCGCCGTCCCCCAGAGTCCCTGCCCGCCTGAGCGTGAAACGGATTCGAAGCAAGACCGGGCTTTCCCAGGCTGAATTCTCCCGCCGCTTCGGCTTCAATGTCCGCACCTTGCAGGATTGGGAACTCGGCCGCTCCAAACCCGACGCCGCGGTAAGAGCCTATCTCAAGGTCATCGACAAAACTCCCGAAGCCGTGGAGCACGCGTTGGCATAAAGCCGCTCCGCGCAGGCCGAGCCCCCCTACACCATCCGGTTCGGCATAAACCCGAACGTCCCCTTAGGCTGCAGCGGCCAGCCCGCCAGCGCCCGCGCCAACGCCATGTCATCCACCTCCCCGCCCCCCTCACGCCCCAGCCCCACCAGGCCCCTCCCTAGATCCTCCAACCCGGCCAGCCCCCTCGGCAGCCGCACCGCCCGCGTTTCCAGCAGAATCCGCAGATTCTCCAGCAGCGTCCGCCGCGGCACCGTCTGCGCATGTTTCAACTCCCCCACCGCCTCGCCCCCGGTAATCACCACCGGCTTCAACCGGCTCCCCAGGTCCGCCCGCTTCAGCAGTTCCACCACCGGAGCCCCCACGCCCGTCGCGTCCACCGTCAGCGTCTTCGAGACCCCGTCCGCCAGCCCCCGCATCACCCGCCGCACCTCCACCGGAATCTCCACATACGGCGTCTCCAGCGGAAACCGCCGCGCCTGCCGCACCACATACAGCGTCTCCATCACATGGTGCATGTACACCCTGTCATACACCCCCGTATCCCGAGCCAGCCGCTCCACCACCGCCACCGCCGAAGGATCCCGCCGCAGCCCCAGATCCAGCCCCACGAAGAACTCCCGCTGCAGCTCCGCCTGCATCACAGTCCATCCTCGACACACGCATCGATCATCTCCGCCGTGAACATCTGCCCCGGCCCCGGCAGAAACTCGCAGAGGTACTCCTGCCGGAACAGGTCTTCGCCCATCGAGATCCGCTCTCGCTGCAGAAACTCCGCGCCAATCCGCGCGCACTCCGTCGCCGGCACAGACATCCGTTTCCAGTGCGCCCCGCCCTGCACCCATTCCTCGTAAAAGAAACCCGCCTGCCCGCCAGGAGTCCCCATCAGCCAGATTATTCCGTCCGTCGTCGCCAGCATCGGAGTCAGCGCCGTGTACAGCGAATCCGCCGCCTTGGAAGCTTCATCGATCACCAGAAACGTCACCGCCGAAAAGCCCCGGATCAACCCCCCCCGCCCCGGCCCCGCCCCCCGCCGCGACCCGTTCGGACGCCCCACCGAGTGCTCGTTCAGCCCGTCGCGCTTCCACCCCACGCCCAGGATTCTCAGGAACCGCGCCACCTTAGCCAGGAACTCCCCGGACTGCCGTTCCACCGGCCCGGCCACGATCACCGTTGCCCCCGGCCGGAACAGCACATGGTGCACCACCCGGATCGCCGTCACGGTCGATTTCCCCCACTGCCGCGAGCAGCAAAGCAGCAGCCACTGCGCCCCCGAATCCAGCAGCTCCGCCTGCCGCGCATCTGCCTCAAACCCCAGCGCCGTCCGCGCCCACTCCGAAACCCTCAGTTCCGCCCCGCCCTGCTCCAGCGGCCGAACCCGCCGCCGTTTCACAAAAATGCCCATAACCGGACCTCCGCACAATAGGGAAGCACAGGAATTTCCCGAACCGGCGATCTGCTTTGCCCTAACCGCCCCTAACCCGATCAATCCAAAAGCAAAACTATTTCTCCGTCCCGCGTTAACGCCGTAAAATCGGCGTCGTCTGTACTTCGAAGCCTGACAACGGGCACGCCCCCGCCGCTCCTGCGTTCCTGTATCGGACCGTGAAGGTGTCGAGTACCGACCTCCTGCCGCTTACTCGAAATGTCCTGTGCGGGTGTGGTGGAGACACGAGCCCACCGTCCTCCTTGATTCCAGATCGCCTGAGGGGCTGCGCAAGCTCCCGTCCGGCTCAGTGAAAGTGGAAATCAAGGTTTCGACAGCCGGACGACGTTCTAGACTCCACCCTCTCTCCGATCCGCAGCCTTGGGCAGACTCGGGGGGCTTCACGAATGAAACCCGCACCAAGTCAGGTTTTCGGTTCTCCGCCCGACTGTCTTCTTCGGTCATCCATTGTTGATGCCGCCATGTCAGCCCACTAGGGTCTGCTCCTTTCAGCACTCTTTGCTGCAGAATTCGTGTCGGCTCGATGCTCACAGCCGATTCAATATTGTGGTATTGTCTTTTTGGCTCGGCGTATGTTGTGGTGTCAGGTTGTATGAGCATTATCAGTGCAAGAAATTACCCACAACTGGCAGTGCGGTCTCGCCTGTGTCAACTGCCGCACGACTGCCACGTGCTGGCACTCTCAACTTCCCCCGAAGACGCAGTGCGTCAGATGGATCGCGCAACTCCGTTACAGTGTTCTTGGTTGCCCTCGGCCACGCCACGGTTCGGCACGCAGACAACGGGGTTGCTGGTTAAGCAGGGCAACTGTGGTTGATAGTCCTGAATGTACCGAAGAGCTGACCGACGACACATTCATCCAGGGAGGCGCGTCTCCAGTCGGCACCGCATCCACCTGTACGCGAATCGAGGCCAAAGGAGTTTTTCATAGACATACCGTTAGGCCGTGATAGCGTGGCGAAGGTGCTCACTGAGCGTGGTGCCACAAAGCCCTGTCACAGATGTGGGCACGCCAACTTTGCAGTCATAAACCTGTACTCTTCGATTGGGCTTCAGGAGGATTTCGACGGAGGTACAGTACTCGGAGGCCCCTCCCTCCCCGCCGCCCTAGTTGGTTGTAACAACTGTGGAGCGGTCACATCCCACGCTCTGGGTGTACTTGGGCTTTTTGAATGGTCGAAGGAGGGCTAGATCATGGCGATACCACAAGGCACCAACGAGCCGCCTCAGGAGCAAGTGGCGGTTTTCAGCCGTGATGGCGATTCGAAGTTCGTGGACAAGCGCTACGCGAACCTTAAGTCCGATGTTCTCGAGATTACCCATGACAAACTTGAGAACATTCTCCTCAAATTCTAAGAAAACTATCCGCTACGAACTGCCTGGTTTAACCCACTGTCTCTCGGCGCAGGCGTCGCGCTGAGCCTCACTACAGCCGACTTTAACACTTCTGCTTTAGGTCTCGAAGGAACGACCTGGAAAGCGGTCTTTGTCATCATACTTATGACGTCTGCGGTGTGGCTCGTGGTATGTCTCGTCAGACTGGTTGCGTCATGGAACGAGACGTCTATTGAGTGCCTGATCAATCGGATAACAGATGTTGGACCTTAGCCCCATACGTTGCGATAACTAGCTGGACTCTACTACCCTCCGTCTCCTGTTGGTCGGGAACTTACTGAAACCGGAATCGGCTCTCACCAGGCGGATTGCTTGGCGCTATCCCCATAGCGCCAGGGCTTCTTCGAGAAACGCAACAACGCCTCGGCTGGAGCCGCAGTTACCGCTGCGGAGCCAGCCGTGGAGGATGAAGTGGGCTTCCGATAGAACGGCCAGCAAGGGGTGATGGCTGGGCCGCCGATGTTTGCGCGGGTTATGCCCTTTCAGCGCGCCTTCCTGCCGGCCGTAGCGTTCAAAGATCGTGGAATCCAGATCCAGGCTGTAGCCTTCGGCGCGCACTGGCACACGCTCCATCTGCCACTCAGTGAGCGGCGCAAACAACCGCTCGATGTGGCCCATGGTGAATTGGCGGAAGAGATTTCGGATCGTACCGTCGGAGGGAAACCGTTGCAGTCCTAACAAGGCGTGCAAGACGCGATCCCCGCGCAGCCAGTTGACGTGCGCGAACCGATTGGCTCCCAACAATACACAGATGACAAACGATATGAACGTTGCGGTTGGATCGATCTGATTGGGCGAGCGCCAACGCACAGGCATGTGCTCGCGCACCTTGCCCGCCAGATCGATCTTCGGTAGATAAGCCATGAAGACGGCGACTCCGCCGAACGGTGTTACCGAACGCTGGGTTTCCCGCAGGATCAGCCGTTCGCCGGAGAGTAGCGCCTGGATTTCTTTGGGGACTGACTTGTCCCGCTCATGGGGTTCCATCCTTCCGTTGTCGCAGAGTCCTCATGCGCTTGTGACATCTCAACTTCTGAAGTCAGGCTCAGGGGTCCCTCACACGTAACCCACTCCGGAGCACCCGAGAAGCCTGAGTCGGAGCTACCCAATCCTGATCAACACCACGCCTTCAGGCGCGCATTGATCCATCCCCGCGCTGTCGGAGCAGCTTTCACCCTTTCGGAGAGAGGGCTTCCCTTTTGTAGACCCCTGAGTGACGCTGCCGGCTATGCCCATGTGTCAAGGACGTTGGCTCACGCCAAGATAGGGCAAGGCCCAATCGCATTTGTCAAAGAGAGCCGTCGTCAGCGTGACCAGAAGACACCCAGTTGCAGCGTCACGAACGATCCACCGTCCAATCGCCCGATCGGGCCGCGGAAACTGTGATAGTCGGCGTGGAGGTCCAGCGCCACCTTCGGAGTGAGTGTCCACTGGAGGCCCCCACCCGCGTTGGTCCCGCCCCCGCTGGAGCCGCCCTTAGGCTGATACCAACCTCCGCCCGCTTGTAAGTAGGCGAACTTGTTGGGCCAGCGGGCAAACGCGTACTTCAGGTTCAGTCCGGCCTGCCGCACCTGCCGGTCCGGCGCCTGGCCGGTAAATTGGTGTAGTCCGAAAACCGCGAGTACGGACAGGTTCTGCTGAATCGTCCGCTCGCCCCCGAGGCTGAGGCTGATCCCTGGATCGAACACCTTGTTGAGCTCGCCCACCGGGAAGTTCGGGCCGAGTGCGACGAATAGCCTCCAATTCCTTGGCGACGGGCTCGGCCCAACGGTTTTGACGGACTGTGTCGGACTGCGCGCCTCCGCGCGGCAGTCGGACTCCTCCAAAACCGCCTGCGTCTCCCATACGCCGCCCACCGTCGAAGTCACCGTATCGGAGTAGCACCCGTTGGCGTCCGTGTTCACGTAGTGCACCTGTGGAACGCCGCTCGGGTCCGTATAGACGACGGCGATGCGCTGATTGGCCAGTTTGGGGTCAGTGCATCCCTCGGTCCTGATGGTGCACCGTGTGATCGTCGCGGGCACCTCTTGCGCGGCCGCGGAAGTCCCCGGCTTGCGGTCTACTTGCTTGCACTCCACAGACGACTTGAGGGTAATGCTGGCCGGACTCTTCAGTCCGATCTGCATCGTGATGGCCCCCAGCCGCTTGAGCGTGTCCATCCGCGGCGCGAAGGCGGAGATGGTCACCGCCTCCTTCGAGCACAGAGGCGCAGCCTCCAACGGCAGCACCGTTACCTGCGCTTTGCCTGCTGCCTTGGGAGCCAGCAACAACCGTCCGGGATTGAACGAGTAGGTCCACCCCGGCGGCAGTCCGTCCACTCTGAAGACAATCGGAACGGTGTCGGCGTAGGGATTCTCCACTTCGAAGTCCGATGTGACCGGCTTGTACGGGCTGCCCTGCGTGGTGGTGAACTCGCTGATATTCTCCTGGGTCCAGTTGTTCTCGGCATTGGCGTCGTTGGCGACGCCCACAATCGTCACCTGCACACACGAGTGAACGTCGCCCGTGGGGGTCCAGTCCGCGGTGACGAGCACGTACGCGTTCGGATCGTTGTCCTGCCCTTTCAGCAGTGTAACGTTCTCCACCTTCAATGACCGCCACGGCCCGCCCACCGCCCACGGCTCGCGAATCTCCAGGTGCACCTCGAAGTTCATCGCATCGGCGTGCCCCTTGTTGCGAATGCGTGCGTAGACCCTGTTGGGCTTGCCGATGACGGGCTTTTCGTTGGCGTCCTTGACGCTCAATGGATCGGTGGCGAATTGGTTCGCCAGGTCGGGGGCGTCGATCCAAATGTCCTCCGTCTTCCAACGGTCGTCGTGAGGGGTGATGTAGACGTCGTTCTCCTTCGGGGGCAGCTTGTAATTCAGCTTGATCTGAGCCTGGTCCGTGGTGATGGAAGTCACTTCGATCTTGACACCCGAACCAGTGTCGTCGAATACAGTGCGGTTGGCCGTCAGGTTGAAGGTGGCGTCGCTGAGGTTACCGGCCGTGACATTCGACTCCTGAACGATAGCCGGACCCTCGCCTTGATTCACGGCGTCGTTGGCCTTGACAATGAGAACCCCGTTGTCGGGAAGCGCCGAATCCTCGTTCTGCTGCCGGCGGTATTCGGCCGTGAAATGCAACCGATCGGCGGTCGCCACCGCCACCATCTTTGATCCGTTGTCGTTCTTGTCGATCGGCACCAGCGTGTAGGTCTGGTCCACGATGGGCGCAGCCACCGTCGGTTTGGCCACCCGGGTCAGCGTCTTGCTCGTCGCCGTCCCGGTTTCATCCAGCCAGCCGGCCCTCCACTTCTCCCAGCCCATGGGATGGACCTCGTGTTCCTTGTCGCTCATATGGCTCCAAGGCCCGACGAAGGGCTTGGCCGTGGTTACCTCCGGGTAGGCGAACAGGTCGATGAGGCCGATCCACCGCCCAGCGAGGTTGGTGAGGTGCGCATCGGTGGACGCCAGGTTCGTCGTGCCGGCGCAAATCAGGCGCCAGCCGGGCGAGGCCGCCACGTTGTACTGCCAGCCGCCGGTGGTCGACCACTCGTCGCGGGCCGCCGTCTCGTCGGTGACCACCAATACATAGCGCCGGTCGGCGGGGAGCGCGCCAGCGTTGTCCGCGGCCGAGACCGCCTCCTGCACAAGGTCGACCAGCGCGGTCTGCGGCGAGGTGTAGTACCAGTTCAGCGAGTGGCTCAGTTGATACCAGCCGGCACCGGTTAGCGAGAACGAGACGTGCCCGTAGGAGACTTCACTGAAGTACTTATTCAGTGCCTGCTGGATCGCTGCCACACGGTCCGGAATAAGCGGCGTCGAGGGGTCTGCAGCGGTCTGCTTCATGAAGATCGCCGTAACGGGAATCACTCCCACGGGCGGGCCGATCTTGAAGCCGTGGATGTTATCCGTGCCCGCGGTTCCCCGCAGGACTCCGGCGGCGTCGCGATTGTGATGGTCGGCGCCCATGCTCGTCCGGTTGTGGATCTCGAGCAGTGGGTTCCCCGCCAGATCGGCTCCCGTAATCGTGACGGTGTGAGCGCCGTCGTCAGCGCCGTTATCGTCAATGTCCAAGTTGGAGATAATCCCTCTCCAGATGGTTCGCGCTCCGGCTGGTTGGGTTGAAGTGAGCGTGGGAACGTGACCCAACGGCACAGCGGAGACGATGGACGCTGTTTGCATGGGTTCGCTGAACTCGACTTCGACAATGATGTCCTGCGTCCGCAGGGCGGAGAAGGCCGCCGCGCCGTCAAAGGTGGCCGGCTGAAGCACCAACTGTGCGGCCGTGGCGTTCCAAACCCACTTCGCTTGGTAGACGATCTGAGCGCCGGAGTAAACGGTGACGCCCTCGACAAAGGGCCGTGAGTTGTCGATCACTGCTGTTTGCGTGCTGTGCACGGTGTGCAGCATGTCCGCCATGACCACGTGGACAAAGTAAGTGCCGTCGGGGAACTTCGCTTCCTGGTTTTCACGCGCGCGTTGTGCCCCGCAGCCAT
>CAYVDY010000061.1:0-18593 GCA_964450255.1 uncultured Candidatus Solibacter sp.
TTTATGGAGCGGACCGAAGGGGCCAGACAAACGGCCGGGGGTTCACCGGGCTGCGGTGGAACCGGCAAGGCCAGTGGGTGGCCTCGCACCGGACTTAGGACGATCTCTTCGATGGCTTTGCCGAACCGGAAGTGCGCGGCAATCCGAAGGCGCGCGCGCAGTGGGCCGCGGCGCAAATGAAACTGGTCATTAAGGCCTCGAAGAATCTCGGGCTCACCGTATCTCCTTCGTTCAGCGGCGCCCTGCTGTGGCCCATGATGTATCCCTGGCCGCAGCGCCCCGCCGGCATGGTGGAAGAAGGCTTCAAGGAACTAGCCAAGCGCTGGAAGCCGATCTTCGATTACGCCGACAAGAATGGCGTGGACATCGCCTTCGAACTGCACCCCGGCGAGGATCTCCACGACGGCTGCACGTTCGAGCGCCTGCTGGCCGCCACCGGCAATCACCCTCGTCTGGCCATCAACTACGATCCCTCGCACTTCATTCTGCAGTGCATGGACTATGTCGGCTTCATCGACACCTATGGCCCCTACATCAAAGCGTTCCATGTGAAGGACGCCGAGTACCGCCCGTCGGCCAAAGCCGGCGTCTATGGCGGCTACGAGACCTGGACAGAGCGCCCCGGGCGGTTCCGCTCCCTCGGCGATGGTCAGGTCGATTTCAAGCAGGTGTTCTCACGCCTGACCGCGGCCGGCTACAAGAGCTGGGCCGTACTCGAATGGGAGTGCTGCTTCAAGGACGCTTCACAGGGCGCCGCCGAAGGGGCGCCGTTCATTCAGTCCATGCTGATCGACGTGCCGACCAAGGCGTTCGACGATTTTGCGGGCGGGGCCACGGACGCAAAGCGGAATCGCCGCCTGCTGGGCCTCGACTAATCCAATCCGATCGCAGAACAAGAGACCCGCGCCGTCAGCGGGTCTCTTTCTTTTTGTCGCTATCGGCGCCACGATCCAGCCCGAATGTTGGATTGTCGCGCGTGCCGCCGATCTTGAAGTCCGCCACCGTGCCGTAGCCATCCTTGGCGAAAAACGGGTCCACCGGTTTCAATATCCAGCGCTTCCACCTGGTCTTCATCATCTGCGAGACGCGCGCCTTGACTCGCGCCGTTCCGTGGAAGTCCAGCTCCTGCCCGGCGAATACGAAAGTGCCCGCCATACTGGCTTCCGCGCCCGGAAGAGAGAAATCCAGCTTCGGAAAACTGGCTCGCCCGCCGCTCATTTGGAAGGCGCCGTCGATTTGCCACGGAACCCCGGCGACGGTCTTGTCGTCCGGATGGCCCTGCGCGCGCCGACTGAGGACGTCCAGTTCCTCCTGGATCTCAGCATTCGTGAACCGCGCGTCCATCAAACGGAAGTTCCCGCCTAATCTCAGGCGGTTCTCGATCGGGCCTTTTCCCGGCGGCACCGTGATCTTCACCTTCAGCGCCAAACCTCCCCGCAGAATCGGCTTCGGCCCTTTTACCGCCAGCAGCAGCACATCGTCCAGCCGGCCCTTCCGGAAGATCACGTCCAGTTCCACGGTCTTCCCCTTCTCGCCGGCGTTGCGTACGACACCGCCCTTGAGGTCGAAAAGCGACTGGCCCAACTTCGCCTCCACGGGGTCGAGCAGTGTGTTGCCGTTGGTGCCATCCACAACCGCGTGATACCTGGTTTCAAGATTGACCGGATTGCCAGAAACCGTCAGCCGGAAGTCCGGAACGTGCGCCTCGCCATCCGCTTCAAACCGGCTCAAAAGCCCATCGAATTTGCCCGTGGATGCGAGCTTGCCGGCAATGCCTTTGAAGACGCTCAGATCGGCGTCGCGAAAATCGTACTGGCCCGAGAGCGGAGTGTCCGAAGGTTCCTCCGTGTTCCACGGTCCGAAACTCCCGGTTGCCTTGACCAATCCCGGCGGCTTGGCGTTGGTCAGTTCCGCCTTGTAGCGCATCGGCACATCCGTACCGGCCGATTCCAACCGCAGCTTGTGGATCTCGAAGACCAGGGGATCTTTGGACGGATCCTTTGGGAGGATAGAAAGCCGTGTGCCATCGGCGACAATCTCGTCGATATGAACTTCGACCCGAAGAGCACCGGGCTCCGCAGCGGGTTTTGAAGCTCTGGGCGATTCCGGCGCCTTCGGCTTCTCACCTTTCGGCGGCATGTTCAATACCAGCCCTTCGAGCCGTACCTTGCGGACCAGCGCCTTCTTCTCAAGGGCCGAGTTCAGATCCACTTCGAAGGAGAACTTCCGCATGGTCATGAATGCCGGCCGTCCTGGAAGCGACTTGAGCCGCAGCGAAATTCCATCACCGGCAATGCGGACCATCGCTCCCTTGCCGCCGCGCGCCAGAATCTCCAGCGGCGAATCGAGGGGCATGCGCACTTTTAGCGACGCCAGTTCGACGTCGGTGTTGAACTTCTGCTCCAGATAAGCAACCGTCTGCTCGCGTAAAAAGGGCTCGAAGCGGCCCGCGAAGTACACCCCCAGCCCAAATAGGACCAGTAGCGTGGAGCCGAAACCCACGCTCAGCCCGATGATCCATTTCTTGCGCCTGGACATAGGAATACCTCCAGCCAGCTCCTACGATAGCTAGAGGCAAGTATAGGACTTCCCACGCGGAGGCGTGCGAGAACCCTGGCTGGCCGATAGCGGGAATCCGCCAACGCCATCGGCCAACCCTTGGCAAAAGACCCCGGTTTGGGGCTGGTCCCCCCACACCGTTCTTCTGTGTGCTCATTGGGACATGCTCCGGTGGCCGCCGGAACAACTATTTCGGCGAAGCCGGCTGGGTGTCGGGCAAACTGCTCTCCCAAACCCGCAACCCTTCCGGGCTGAGCCGGATGGGGATCTCGCGGTATTGCCCATTTGCCTCGATCGCCTGCATCATCGCGCGTTTCTCGGCGTAGTCCGGCCCCGAGAGCAGCGTGATGGAGCCGCCCTCGCCGCCCGCTCCGTTCACCTTCCAGCCGATGGCGTTGTGTTCCTTGGCGAGCTCGATGATGGCGCGGTGGTGGACGCCCACAAGTTCGGGGTGCAGCGCCGCCTGCGCCGCGGTGTTGTCGATCATGCTGCGTCCCAGCCTGGGCAGATCGCCGGCGTAGAGAGCTTCCTTCGCTTCGCGGGCGCAGCGGCGGATGGGCTCCAGCTTGCTCTCGCCGGACCCGCCACGCTGCAACTCCGCAATCACCTGCTTGTGCACGTCCGACGAATTATGGCTCTGCCCGACAAACACCAGGCTCAACCTCGCCTCCAACTCCCACAGCAGCGCCTCCGGCACGTGCAGGCGGCTGACCGACGCGTGAGGATATTGGTACATGTCGATGTAGTTGATGCCCCCATGGGCCGACGCGATCTGGTCCTGGATCCCGCATTGCAGGCCCAGCATTTGCGTCTCGATCTGCTGAGCCGCCAGCGCCACTTCATGCGCCGCCAGCCGTCCGCCGCGCAAAAGATCCAGCGCTCCGATCAGGGCCGTGCTCACGGCTGCCGATGTACCAGTGGAACAGCCAGCCGGAACTTCCGAGTGTATCGAGACCTCCACCGCAACGCCGTGCGGGATGCCCATATACTCCATGGCCGCTTCAATCAGCGGGTGCTTCGAGTAGATGCCCGTGGGCGGCTCTATGGAGTAGCGATCGCCGTAATTCTCGGCGTGAATCGTAATGCGCGGCTCGCCCGGCGTCTGCGGGTAGACTTTCATCTGCACTTCCACGCCCGGGACGACGGCGATGTGGAAGACCTGGCCGTGGCCGGCGAACCAGGTATCGGACCACCCTCCGTTGTCGCAGACGCGGATCGGCGCCTGACTATGTATCAATCTCAGTAGGTTTCGGTTCTCAAGGCCGGACATCATTCACCCGCGTACCATCAAATCACAATGCGAACCACGATCCGGCGGGCTGCCCCAAAAGAAAACGACCCGTTCGTGGCCCCACCGCATTGGCGGCAGGAGACGAACGGGTCAACACAGAGAAAAATCGTGTGTTAGCGCGCGACGCGCATGGCGCGGCGGCGTGTGGTAAACGCAGCCGGGTGGCCCTGCGGGCGGTGGTGCTGAGCCGGAGGACGCGAGGTGGGTACCGGCATCGCGACAACCGTCGCGGCCATCAGCGATTTGTCTTCCTGGGGAAGATCAGCGGGGACCTGCCGGGCGTCGAGCTTCGTCTTGATCGTCCGCTCGATGCGGCGGATCTCGGAACGCTCGTTGCGCGTGTGGAAGGTGGAAGCAACGCCGCGGGCGCCGGCGCGGCCGGTGCGGCCCACGCGATGGATGAAGTCCTCGGGCACCTGAGGCAGGTCGAAGTTGACCACATGAGCGATGCCGTCCACGTGGATGCCGCGGGCAGCCACATCAGTGGCCACCAGGACACGGTAGTAGCCCTGCTGGAATCCCTTGAGAGCCTGATTGCGCTGCGCCTGCGTGCGGTCACCGTGAATGCTGGTGGACTTCACGCCGTGGGCGGAAAGCTTTTTGGACAAGCGGTCGGCGCCGTGCTTGGTGCGGGCAAAGACCAGGAACGAGCCCTGCTCTTCGGTCAGCATCAGACGCAACAGGCCGAGCTTGCGGTCCTGCTCCACTTCGTAGACGTGGAGGTCGACGTGTTCGGCAGGCTTGGTGGTGGAGCCGATCGCGATGCGCACCGGATTGTTCAGGTAGTTGTTGATGAGGTGCGCAACCGACTGCTCGATGGTGGCCGAGAAGAAGAGAGTCTGCCTGGTTTCAGGCATCGTCTCCAGGATCTGGGTGATGGCGGGCAGGAAGCCCATGTCGAGCATGCGGTCCGCTTCGTCGAGCACCAGCGTGGAGACGCCGGAGAGGCGCACCAGGCGGCGTTCGAGGAAATCGCACAGGCGGCCGGGCGTGCAGATGAGAACCTGCGCCCCTTTGCGGATTTCGAGCAGTTGCTTCTGCTCATTCAGTCCTCCAACGACGACAGCGGCGCGAATGCCGGTGCCGGAGGCGAGAAGAGCAAATGCTTCGGCGATCTGGATGGCGAGCTCCCGGGTGGGGCTCAATACGACGGCATGCACTCCCTTGGCCAGCGGCGCGGCGGAGAGCTTTTCCAGCATCGGCAATACAAAGGCCAGCGTTTTGCCGGTGCCCGTCTGGGCGGTGGCAACGAGATCGCGGCCTAGCAGGGCCGGCGGAATCGCCTGGGCCTGCACGGGGGTTGGGGTGACAAAGCCGTGCCTGGCAAGGTTCTCCTTAAGCACGGAAGACAGGGAGAGTTCAGAAAAGTTGTTCATTCAGACTGTTTTGGGGGAAGCGAATCAGCGATCCAGCCACCAGAGGGGGGAGAGACGTAAGCAGATTTTCTTCGTTACCAAACCAGTATAGCTTACTTTTGTCGCAAGCGGATTGCTGTGGACCGCGAAAGCGCCGGCGCGCTTGTACTGGCCGAATGCGGAGCTGCCGGAGAGCTGGCTAGCCAACGATTTCAGTTTTGCGGCACAACCCAGTCCAGTGTTCGTGGTGATTTGCGGTAGTACACCAGAGATTCATCTTCGGCGGCTAAAAGAAGGGCGTCCTGTCGAGCGCCTGTGACCGGCGCCAAGTCTACGAACGTCAAAAGACCGTCGGATTTGTTCAGACGAAACAGCACACTGCGCGGCAGGCGGTCCGTTTCGTTTCCACCGGAGGCCGTGGGCAATTGGAAGCCCCCCAGGTACAAGGTTCCGGAAGAAGTCAGACCCGCGCCCATAAGGGTGGTTCCTTCCGGTGGCGGGGCAATCTTCCAGCGGCCCAGAACCTCCCCGGACAGCCGCATCTCCACCCACTCGGAGGTGCTTGCCGAAAAGAGCCCGATTCGGTCCTTGCCACTGACCAGGTACGACCCTCGAGCCGGGTGCCACTTGCTCGCGGCAAAGCTCTCGCTCGGCAGCAGAGACCGGATGAAGCGCCCCTGCTGGTCGTACACCCGTATGACATCGTGATGGGGAGTGTCCCTGAATAATTCATCGTGGACCCGCCCTGCGGCCCAAAGCGTGCCATCGCTGGCGAATGTCACCAGGAACGCGGCGAAGGGGCTCGTGCGAACGGCACGAATCAAACGCCCCTGACGGTCCGTCCAAGCGATAACCGAGGAGAGGGATCCGGCACCGTTCTGCGCTGACGCCGCCACGACGAAATCCCCACTTGGCGAGACGGCAACGTCTCTGACCACCACGGCCGTAGCCTCAGGGAGTACTAGCTTCGTAATGGCCGCCGGCACCCCGGCATCGTCGAACGCGCGTAGCGTGGCGTGATCGGAATCGTACGCCACGAGGACTCCGCTTTTGTATCGCGGGATTGGTTGTCCCCCGAAGTCCCAGGCGAGAGCCCGGCTCCTCATAATCTGTTGTGACCACGCGGGGCCGAGCAGGCAGATCGCCGCTCCGGCCACCATTGCCCAGTTTGCGAACTTCCTCTTCCTCATAGCGCGATCCCCTTCCACCGCGAGGCATTCTGCCATTTCACGACGGAATTCTCAAACTGTACAACTAACCTCCTGGCAGCCTCCGCACCAGATACATCCTTCCCGCCCGTTGTACTGGTAGCCATCGTACGGTCCTGCAACCAGCGGATCACTGTAGTGCCACTTGAAAAAACCAATACAGCCAGGCGGGCACTCATGCCATTCGAAAGTTTAATAGGCACCCTGGCAGGGGTCCGGATAGCAGTCAAACGCATATACGATCGTGGGTTCAAAGAGCTTACTCAGAACTCCGCCCAGTACGCCCTTCAACGCCTTAGATCGTTCGCGGCAACCGCCACCTGGATGAGCACCTAACCGAATCCCCGTCGGAGAGGATGTCAGTGTTCGAACTTCAAACAGTGAGGTTATTCTCTTTCCGTTCTCGCTATATATGACGTTCTGTGCGCCACTGGCGTTCAGAAATGGAACCAGGCTGTCGCCGTTGTATACGAAACATACATCAGATGCCACTGCGGCGGCCGCAGCCAACTCCAGGGCAAAGTTGTTGGCGGGTCTCGCCAGACTCACTTGCCCTCCATACTTAGTTGAGTCTTAGCACGACATGCCAATTCCGTCAAGAGTTAATTTGCGCAGTCAGATTATGTATTATTCATTCTCGAGGGGCGCAAACGCGAAGCAGCTTTACCGTGCCGAATGTCCTGTCTCTGCACTCGGTACAGGCCGCGGCGACCCACCGCAAAGGGTTCGAGAGCCTTCCGCCTCGCGCTCGGCAGACGTCTCAATCGTCAGCGGATCTTATAGCTGATCGTCATCCCGTCGCCCTTCTCGTCGGACGCCCGGATCGTAACGGTGTCGTAGTCCGGGCTGGTCCGGACATAGTTGAGAAAGTCCGTCATCTGGCGCTCCGAGACGATCACGTTGTCGGCCACCACAATCGCGCCGCGCTTCAGCTTCGGCTCAATGAGCTTGAGGTACTTCAAGTAGTCCGGCTTCAGCGCATCGAGAAAGACGAAGTCGAACTGGCCAGTGAGCTTTGCCAGCGTCTGGAGCGCATCCCCCTCCACCACGGTTACGGACTTCTCCAGCCCGAGCTTCTCCAGGTTCTGTCGAGTCACCTGAACGCGGCGCGGATCGATCTCCAGCGAGAAGAGATGCCCCCCAGTCCGCTCGAACGCGATGCCCATGTTCATCGCGCCGAATCCGCTGGCGGCGCCTACTTCCACCCCGCGCTTGGCGCCGGAGCTCTCCACCAGAATGCGGAGCATCATTGCGTCTGGCGGTGTCGTGTTGAGGCCCGTCCGCGCAAACTTATCCAGAAACTCCTTGCGGAAGGCCTCGCTGTTCTTGGGCAGTTCAGCGGCGGTGCAGACGCAGAGCAAAAGGGCGGGCGTGCACCAGCGGACAAAACGGGCAGCGTTCATGTCGACACTTCTCCTTCATGAGCCGCCCAGCAGGAGGGACGTCATGGAGATAGACCCCACCACCGTCCTGTCGTTGAAGAACTCCAGCGTCTCGCCCGGTTCCTGACAGGCGAGAACGTACAGCAAGGGGAGATAATGCTCCGGCGTCGGGATTGCCGCTTGCGACTCCGCACCCAGCATATGCCATTCGGCCAGTTCCCGGTGATCGCCTTCGACGATGCGGCGCTTCACCTCGCCGTTGAACTGCCCCGCCCAGTCGAAGCCCGTGGGCCGGTCCCAATCGAGCCGCCGCGGATTATGACCTGTGTGGCCGCTGCCAAGCAGCAGCACGCCCTCGTCCCGAAGCCCCGCCAACTCGCGGGCCAGCGCATAGTGCCAGGGGCCAGGCCGCTGCGTGTCCAGACTCAACTGCACCACCGGCACATCGGCCTCCGGATACATCGCGCGCAGCACGCTCCAAGCTCCGTGATCGAGGCCGCGCATGGAATCGAGGGCGGCGCCCGGCAGCCTCTCTGCGATCCTCCCCGCCAGCGCCGCATCGCCCGGCGCGGGGTACTGAACATCGAAAAGCGCCTTGGGGAAGCCGTAGAAATCGTGAATGGTATCGGGCCGTTCAGACGCTGTAACGACAGCGCCCGGCGTCTCCCAGTGAGCCGAAACACAGAGCACTGCTTTTGGTTTTGGGCACCGGGCGGCGGCCGTCCGCCAGCCGAGATGGAACTCGTTCTCCTCGATGGCATTCATCGGCGAGCCGTGGCCCACGAACAGCGCCGGCATCTTCATACGTGGCACTCCTCTATTGGTGTAGCATGATCGCATGGCAGACCAAGGCGTTTCCCGCCGACACTTCTTCTATGGCACCCTCCTGGCAGGTGCAGTACCGACTGCCGGCTTCGGCAGTTCCCCTTCTCTCAAAGGAGCCGGCTACAAATCTCCGAATGAAAAGCTGAACATCGCAGCCATCGGCGCCGGCGGCAAAGGCACCAGCGACGTCAATGGCTGTTCCACGGAGAACATCATCGCGTTCGCCGATCCGGACGACAAACGCGCGGACAGAACCTACAAGCTCTACCCGAACGTGCCGAAGTACAAGGACTACCGCCGCATGTTTGACAAGCATGAGCGGGAAATCGACGCGGTGCTGGTCTCGTGTCCGGACCACATGCACGGCTCGGCCGCCATGTGGTCCATGGCGCGCGGAAAGCATGTGTATTGTCAGAAGCCGCTGACGCGGACCATCTGGGAAGCGCGCCAACTGGAGTTGGGCGCGGCGAAGTACAAAGTGGCCACCCAGATGGGCAACCAGGGCTACTCAAACCCCGGCGCGCGCGAATGCTGCGAGATCATCTGGAACGGCGACATCGGCAATGTGACAGAGGTGCACGCCTGGACGGACCGGCCCAGGAAGTACTGGCCCCAGGGCCCGAGCGTGGTGCCGAAGGAAGCTCCCGTGCCCGCGACGATGGATTGGGATGCCTGGCTCGGAGGGGCCGAGCCGCGCCCGTATAGCCCCGCCTATGCGCCGCACGACTGGCGCGGATTCCCGGACTTCGGTTGCGGCGCGATCGGTGACATGGCCTGCCACATTCTGGGGACTCCCAACATGGCGATGCGCCTGACCGCGCCCACCACCGTGGAGTGCATCAAGCAGGAAGGCAAAAGCCAGTACACCTTCCCGCTGCAATCCGTCATCCGGTTTGACTTCCCGGCGCGCGACAACATGCCCGCCCTGAAGCTCTTCTGGCACGACGGGCTGGCCGCCCCGCCCGTGTTTCCCGGGATCCCGGAGGGCGAACTGATCGGCGACAAGGATGTCAATGGCAGCCTGTTTATCGGCGACAAGGGCATGGTGACCACCGGCTGCTACGGCGAGAGAACCCGCCTGATGCCGAACGCCAAGATGAAGGACTACAAGCTGCCGCCGCAGTTGTTGACCCGGTCGCCCGGCCACTACCGCGATTGGATCCGCGCCTGCAAGGGCGGCGATCCGGCGTGCTCCAACTTCAGCGTCGCCGGCCCCTTCGTCCAGTGGATGCTGCTCGGCGTGATCGCGATGAAGTTCGAAGGCCCGCTGAATTGGGACGCGCAGAAGATGCGCATCACCAACCGGCCGGAAGCGAACCAGTACCTGAAGCCGAAATTCCGCAAGGGCTGGAAGTTCGCTTAGGACGGAACTTACCGATTGACCAGTCCGTCCCCGATCAGCGTGACATCGCTGTGCGAGACGTCGGTGCGGACACTATAGAGATAACGATCGCCGGGTGCCAGGGACCAGGCGGAAGCGCCGATGGGCGGCACCCGGCCAGGGAATTCGGTGACCACGGAGTCTTGCCCGGTGAGCAGGTCTTTACGCCGGATGATAGCCTGCGCAGGCGATTTGTCGTCCACCGCAAGATAGTAAAGGCCACTTGTCCCTAGCGCCCAAGCGCCCCAATAACCGGGCAGCAGCCCGTCGACAAATCGCGTCTGCGCTCCACTCTCCAGCGATAGACGCCAAATGGTGGTTTCTGTCCGTCCGGCAGTGAAGTAAAGGTACCGGCCATCCGCCGACGGGATCTTCTGGTGGGAACGGCTCGTCACCACCGTTCGGGGGCCACTAGCGGCAATGGGGCTCAGCATGATGCGTCCATCGTAGCCATAGAAGACACCGCTGCCGTCCGCTGTGAATACCGGGTGTCCCGCGGGAGCAGGCGCTCCAGCCAGCAATCTGGGCACACCGCCGCCGGCATCCACCAGATAGACGCCTGCGCCGTTGATCTGGTGGTAGACGATGGTCTTGCCGTCGGGCGACCACCGGCCGGCGACGGGGCGATGGTGGCCGCGCGTCAACTGCATCGGAGCGGTGCCATCGGCGGCAGTGATCCACAGTTCCTGCTCACCCGAACGGTCAGAGAGAAAGCAGAGCCTGGTCCCGTCCGGGCTGAGGTACGGCAGGATATCCTCCCCGGTGGACGCGACAACGCGGGTCCAGGCCGCTTCCCGTTTGCCGGCGGCGGATAGGTCGAGCCGCCAGATGTTCAGATCCTGAAGAAGGTCCGAGTAGACCAGCTTGTTGCCGGTGCGGGCGACGGAAAGTTGAATTGGATTGGCGCTGCCGATGCTGGTGGGCGCGAGATCGGAGACCTCATCGTCCATCCCAACATTGGCCCGCCACACCCGGAAGCCACCGTCGCGGTTGGATCCGAAGTAGATGGCACGCCCGTCTGGAGCCCAATCGTGCCCGCTTATCAGGCGGTTGTCGGCTGTGCGGGCCTGCGGCGTCCCACCGGTGACCGGCACGGTGAAGAGCTCGTATTGAAACCGGGTAGTCATACGGACAAACGAAACCAGGCGCCCGTCCGGAGAAAAGCGGGGCTCGACGTCCCCGATCGACTCCGGCGCCGGCTTGGCGAGCATCGTTCGCCGGCCGCTACTGATATCAATGAGATAGATGGCAAACGGATCGTTGGGGGAGTCCTTGTCGTCTACTACCAGGTGGTTGCCGTCCGGAGACCAGTCCAGGTGGCGGCAGTTGAGCCCATACCTGGTCGGGAAGAGCCTCGCTACTTCCCTGACGCCCTCACCGCGCTCCGGCCTCACAATCACGCTCAGGGTATCTCGTTCCTGCCGAAGGTAGGCGAGGTACCTACCATCGGGGGACCACGCTGGGCTATCATGCACGTGATCGCTCGGGCTGATCCGGCGTGGCTCGTCGTCTTCCGGCCCCTTGACGTAGATCGCGGCTCCCTTCTTGCCCTCCTGATCCCAGACGAAGGCGACCTTCGTGCCGTCGCGGGAGAGGGCCGGCTGATACTCACTGCCAGGTAGACGAGTGAGCGGAATCGGGGCGCCGCCAAAAGGAATGGGGGCCGGCATGTTGTACCTGAAGGCCACGAGGGCGGCGATCAGAAGCAGAGTTATTGCCGCGGCACTCAGCCAGACGCTCCGCGCGCGAACGTCGGCGGGTTGCTCCGGAAGATGGTGCGGATCAGGCTCGACGACGACTTCGACCAGGCGCACCGGGGTGAGAAACTGATAGCCGCGTCCGTGAAAGGTGCCGACGTACTTCGTGCCGCTTTCCAGTTCACCCAAGGCGCGCCGGAGGACTGAGATGTTCTGAGTCAAATTGGCCTCGTCGACAAAGCGATCCGGCCACACAGCCTTCAGCAGTTCTTCTTTGGTGAGCAGGCGCCCCGGGTTTTCCACCATGTAACGTAGGGTGTCCAGGACCTTCGGCGTTAACGCAATACGTTCCGACCCACGCCAGAGTTGGCGCGCCTCGGTGTCGAGGCGAAACGGTCCGAATTCGATAACCTGCTTTGTTGTCATCAACTAGCGGCTCTCTTTAGAATCTGAGAGCGAAGATTGAGCCCAATTTAGAAACGGGCCTGTCACGGACACCCCATTATAGTGCCAGCTTCAGGCGCTCAGTGCGGTCCAACCCGCGCGCGCCCCCATGCCTAAGGAGTTGCGTCCATGTCCAGACAGTCCTCCCATGTTTCGATGGCCCCAGCCGGCCTCCTCCGTCACCTTGCATCCCTGGTTCTGGCCGCCTCGCTTGCACCCGTTCTGGCGCAACAAGGCGCCATCCAAGGCGTCGTCACCGACCCCAGCAAAGCCACCGTACCTAAGGCAACCATCACCATCACCAGCATCGACACCGCAATCGCCACCACGGCGACCACGAACGAGCAGGGCTTCTACCTGCTTCCGCTGCTCAACTCCGGACGGTACAAAGTGGAGTGTCAGGCGCAGGGTTTCGCCGCGCAGATCCTCAAGGAGTTCCGTCTAGAAGTCGGCCAGACGGCACGCCTGGACTTCGAGCTGAAGACGGGCGCTGTGGTGGAGTCCATCCAGGTCTCGGCTTCCGCGGTACTGATCAACTCCGAGACCTCGGAGGTCGGACAGGTGATCGATTCCAAGCGCATCCTGGAGATGCCGCTCAACGGCCGCAACTACCTGCAGTTGGCGCAGTTCACCGTCGGCGTACTGCCGGGCGGCAACATCGGAGTCGGCAGCCGGGCACGTGACGAGGGAGCGTTTGCGGCGGTTGGCCTGCAGATCGCCCAGAACAACGTCCTGCTCGACGGCACGGACAACTCATCGCGCACCTCGGGCGGGCCGCTCGGCTTCGAAGCGCAGCAGGTGAAGCCGCCGGTTGACGCAGTTTCGGAATTCAAGGTCGTCACCAACAACATGAGCGCCGAATACGGCTACCGCGCCGGCGCGAAGATCCTGGTGTCGACGAAATCCGGCACCAATGCGTTGCACGGCTCCGCCTACGAGTTCCTGCGAAACGAGAAGCTCGACGGTACGAACTTCTTCGCCAACCGCCCCGGCCCCCCGAAGCCGTCGTACCGGCAGAATCAGTATGGCGCCACGCTGGGCGGCCCCGCGATCAAGAACAGGACGTTCTTCTTCGGCAGCTATCAGGGCACACGCATCCGCGTCGGCCAGAGCTTCATCAACTCCGTCCCCAGCCGCGACATCATCGAGCGCGGGAACTTCTCCAATCAGCCGGCCGTGCGGCGCAACATCTTTGACCCGCTAACGCAGACTGGCACCGGCGCTACCGCCAAACGGCTGCCGTTCGCCGGCAATATCATCCCGCAAAACCGCTGGGATCCGCTCGTGAAGGACATCATCGCGCTGTACCCCGTCGCCAACATCGGCACGAACGACAGTCTTCCGAACAACTACTATTACGGCCCATCGGATTCCGACGACGCCGATCAGTACGACTTCCGGGGCGATCACAATTTCAACGACAGGCACCGCTTCTTTGCGCGCTACTCGCTCCGTGACCAGTTCCGCAATCAGAACGGCCTGCTGCCCTACCCCGCCATGGGCGGGCAGGGCCAGACCGTCAAAATCAAGGGGCACAGCATCGCCAGCGCGCTGAGCAGCGTCCTGACACCCTCGCTTTTCAACGAGGTCCGCTATGGATACTCGCAATTCGACACAGCCTTCGACATCCCGTTCACCGAGAATCTGAACAAGAAGTTCGGGATCATTGGCGCGCCGGGCGATTCGATGGATGACGGCCTGGATCACGGCTGGACTCTGCTTGCCCCCGGCGGCTTCGTCCAGATGGGCGCGCGCGGCTTCTGGCCGAACATCAACAATCTGGCCAACTATCAAATCGCCGATTCCCTGGTCTGGCAGAAGGGCAAGCACACACTCAAGTTCGGCGGCGAACTTCGCCGTGCTAACGTGTTCCGCAATGCCGCCCGCTTCCGCCGTGGGCAGATGAACTTCAATGGCCAGTTTACTTCCGAGAGCCCAAACAATGGCACCAGCCGCGCCAACACGGGCAACGGCATGGCTGACATGCTGCTCGGCTACGTGAGTGGCGGCACCTATGGCAACAACCAGGGCGAAGATATCGACAACTGGTATTACGGCTTCTTTGCTCAGGATGACTTCAGGATCTCTTCGAAACTCACACTCAACATCGGCTTACGGTATGAAGTGTTCAAGAAGGCGCTATTCCCGAACGCGGCCACGCAGAGTGTCAGCCGCTACCTGTATGAGGGCATCAACGTAGCCAATCAGGCCGACGAGAAGTTCGTGTATCCGACCAGCGATTCTGACGACGGCGGCACCAACGACCTGAACAACTGGGCGCCGCGCATCGGCATCGCTTACTCCATGACCCCGAAGACGGTAATTCGCGCCGGGGCCGGCATCTTCTATGGAGAGGCCAACAGCTTGAGCACCGAAAACGGCAATTTCCGCTCCGGTCCGCCAAAGAGCGCCGACATCACGCTCCAAACCACGCCCGAAGCCACCAGTTACTACCTCAAGACCGGCTTTCCCGCCTTCTCCACCAGCGTCGTGCAGCGCGGCTCAGCGGTGTATGTCTTCCCCGATTTCCGTCCAACACTCTACGTGTCTCAGTGGTTCCTGGACGTACAGCGCAACCTGCCGTGGGACGCTCTGCTGACCGTCGGCTACATCGGCACCAAAGGCACCCATCTGCATACCCAGCGGAACATCAATCTGCCGCAGACTCCGAGCGCCACTGTGCCCGCCAATCAGCGCCTGTTCCGCCCACAGTTCGGCAGTGTCAGCATGCACGAGAATAGCCTGAACTCCAACTATCAAGCCATGACGGCCAAAGTGGAGAAGCGCTTCTCCAAGGGCCTGACCCTGCTCAGCTCCTTCACGTGGGCGCACAACATCGATCAGGGCAACGAGGATCTGTTGGACGGCGGCGCAGGCGGAGTCACGCCGTGGAATCTCGCCCGCGAGCGCGGCAATTCCAATCTCGACCGCCGCACGTCATTCGTATTGAACGCCGTGTACGAACTGCCCTTCGGCAAGGGACACGGCTACCTGACCTCCGGTGTGGGCGCCGCCATCCTCGGCGGCTGGCAGGTCGGCGGAATTTACTCCCAATACGCCGGGCTCGCCGTCGGACATTCCTTCAATGTCAACAACGAGAATCTCGGCGGCACCGTGCGCGGCGACTGGGTCCGCAACCCGAACCTGCCCTCCGATCAGCGCACCATCGATCGCTGGTTCGACACCACCTTCGTGGTCGCTTCCGCGCCGGGTGTCGTTTCCAACTCCGGCCGTAATCTGATCTACGCACCTGGACGCGTGAATGTGGATCTGATGGTCTCGCGCAGCTTCAACATGCCATGGGAAGGCCACTACATCCAGTTCCGGTCTGAAGCATTCAATCTGGCCAACCACGCCAATTTCGGTTCGCCGAACACGGGTGTGGGTACGCCGAACGTGGGCCGGATCACGGCGGCTGAAGACCCACGCCGCATCCAATTCGCTTTAAAGTACGCATTCTAGCCATGCAACGACGTACTTTCCTTCCTGCCCTGGCCGCGGCGCCTGCGGTGCTCCGCGCCCAGCCGCGGCGCCGTCCGAACATCGTTTGGATCATGGCCGACGACATGGGGTTCGGCGACCTGGGGTGCTACGGGCAGAAGTACATCCGGACTCCGAATATCGACAAGCTGGCTGCCGAGGGCACGCTGTTCCGTACCGCCTATGCGGGCTGCACGGTGTGCGCGCCGTCGCGCTCCTCGCTGATGACCGGACAGCACACGGGCCACACGCCCGTGCGCTCCAACCCGGGCGGGGTGCCGATCGTCGGGGGCGAGACCACCATTGCCGACGTACTGAAATCAGCAGGCTATGCCACTGCGCTCTGCGGCAAGTGGGGCCTGGGCGATATCGGCAGCGAAGGCGTGCCCTGGAAGCACGGCTTCGATGAGTTCTTCGGCACGCTTCACCAGGCGCACGCGCACTTCCAATATCCGCGTTTCCTCTACGACAACGGCAAGGAGTTCCGGCTGGCGGGCAACGAGAACATGGGCCGCAAGACGTACGCCAACGACGTCATCGCGGAACGCGCGGTGGACTTCATCCGGCGCAAGAAGGATGGACCCTTCTTCCTCTACCACTCGCCCACGATGCCGCACTTCGAGCCGCACGTTCCTGAGGACTCACTCGCTGAGTATCGCGGCAAGTTCCCGATGGGCAAGCCGTGGAGCCAGGCCAACGGCCGGTTGAAGGCCCAGCCGGATGTGCGTACCGCCTACGCTGGAATGGTCACGCGGGTAGATTCCTACGTTGGCCGCATCATGGCCGAACTGAAGACGCAGGGAGTGGATCGGGAGACCATCGTCTTCTTCACTTCGGACAACGGCGCGACCCTGCCCGAACTCGGCGAGACGTATTTCGGCAGCGCCGGTGCCTGCCGCGGCCACAAGGGCAATCTCTATGAAGGCGGGCTGCGCGTGCCGATGATCTCGCGCTGGCCCGGCCGCGTCCCGGCCGGCAAGAAGTCGGATTTCGTCTGGTACTTCCCGGACTTCTTCCCCACCGCGGCCGAGCTCGCCGGCGCAAAGCACAGCGCGCCAATCGACGGCATCTCTGTGGTGCCGGCGCTGATGGGCAAGGAGCAGAAGCAGCACGAGATGCTGTATTGGGAGAACCCCGGATACAACTGGAAGACGCAGGAGTTCGCCCCAGGCGTTCCGATGCAGGCGATGCGACGCGGCGACATGAAAGCCGTGCGGCCCAAACAAAATGGGACGGTCGAGGTGTACGACCTCGCCAAGGATCCATCGGAAACTACGGATCTGGTGGCGGCACGTCCCGAACTGGGCGCACAATTCGACAAGCTGTTGCGGGCTGCCCGCACCGAGCCGCGTGTACAGAAAGAGCCGCCGCACGGCTGGTGGGAAGCCAGGAGCTAGGCGCCAAATGCCCTCACGCCGGTCCTTCCTGCAATCGCTGCCCGCCGCTGCCGCCACCATGGCGCCCGCGGCGCGGCGGCACAACGTCGTGCTCCTGCTGAGCGACGAGCACAATCCGAAGTTCAGCCAGCCGTACGGTCATTCCTTCGTCGATACGCCGAACATGGCGAGGCTCGCCAAGCGGGGCACTGTCTTCACGGACGCCTACTGCCCTTCCCCGCTCTGCCTGCCGTCGCGCTCGGCGTTCCTCTCTGGACGGCGGGTATTCGACATCCAGACCTACGGCAACTGCAACGTCTTCTCCGATGACTATCCGAGCTACGGCAAGGTTCTGGCCGGGCAGGGCGTGCACTCCGTTCATATTGGCAAGACGGACGTCTACAATCACTCGTCCACGCTCGGCTTCAGCGAGATGCTGCTGGCCGGTGATCGCGCCAAGCCGGGCGATACGTTCGTCTCGCGCTCGCCGCTGGATGTGCAGACCGATGGCGCGCATCGCGCCGGAGGCTTTGGCCCGCGCCCCGATCCTTTTAAGGGCGACAACGAGAAGATGGAGGCGGCCCTGAGCTGGCTCGGCAAGACCGCGCCGGGCGTTACGCAGCCCTGGACGCTCACCGTCAATCTGATCAAGCCGCACTTCCCCCATCTGGTCACACCGGAGCTCTGGGAGCGATACGCCGGCCACGCGGATCTGCCCCGGCACGGCATGGAGTCTGAATCGGCAAGCCACCCCTACGCCCAGGATCTCCGCAGGTTCTTCGGCACCGCAGACTATGGCGAACAGCAGATCCGCGATCTGCGGCGCGGCTACTACGGGTGCATCACGTATGTGGATCAGCAGTTGGGCCGGCTCATGGACGCGCTGGAGAAGTCCGGCCAGCTCGACAACACTGTGATCGCCTACGCCTCGGATCACGGCGAGATGCTGGGCAAGTTCGGGTTGTGGTGGAAGCGGAGCCTGTATGAGGACTCCGTCCGCGTGCCCATCATCGTGGCCGGCCCTGGCTTTAGCGCGGGCCAACGCGTGCGGACGCCTGTGGATCTGCACGACTTGCAGGCCACCTTCTTTGCAGCTACGGGCGCAAAGCGTCCGGCAGACTGGTGCGGGCAGCCGCTGCAATCCATTGGCGCGAACGACAGCCAGCGAGTGGTGTTCTCTGAATTTCAGGGCGGCGGCACACGGGCCAGCGCATTCCTGATCCGGCAAGGTCGCTGGAAATTCGTGTATCACTGCGCAGCTCCGCATCAGTTGTTTGACCTGGAAGCCGACCCCGAGGAACTGGTCAATCTGGCCTCGAAGCAGACCGCCGTCGTGCGCCGGTTGGAGCAGGAGTTGCGCCGCATCTGCTCGCCCGAACGCGAAAATCTCCGCGCCGAAGAATACGCGCAACGCCAACTCAGTGCGCTGGGGCGAGCCCCCAAGTGAGGAATTGAAGTCATGCAACGCCGACAGTTTCTGCAATCTCTCGCGGCCGCGCCGCTGCTGCAAGGCCAGGCCTCGCCGCGTCCCAACATCGTGTTCGTCCTGGCCGACGACCTCGGCTACGGCGACCTCGGCTGCTATGGGCAAACGC
>CAYVDY010000062.1:0-18523 GCA_964450255.1 uncultured Candidatus Solibacter sp.
CATCCTCCGGGGGCTCCAGAAGGCTGATTTGCGCCGGCGGTGCATCCATCAGCCGGTTACCACATCGGGCGCGGATCAAGCTCTTCCCGTCGGTGATCACCTTCTCGCCCCGCTCCAACCGAAGCTTCTTCCTGGTGTAGTAGATCCGGTCTTTTACTCGATACGAGACATACGCCAGTTTCGGCTCGGCCAGTGTCACCAGCATGGCGCGACGGTAGTTGAACCCACGGTAATGCTCAGCCACCACCGGGTCGCCCTCGGCCGCGGACTGTACCTCCTCCGGTCCGGCCACGCCACCCGGCACCACCGAATACGGATAGACCAGCCGCTCCGGCAATCGCAAACTCATCGCACGCTGCTGTTCGTATAGCGAAACACTTCCCAAGCTCGCTACTTCAGGTTCTGGATGGCGCTCCCGCAGCGTCACGACACCAGCTCCCAGCCCAACTACCGCAACCAGCGCCCAGACCGCCCAGGCATGGCCGGGGTGTGGACCCTGTTTCCTTTTCTTCCGCGGTAGTGTCTTCAGATTCACCATAGGACTCCGGACCAGGGGCCGAGGCCGCCTGTGAATCCAGCGTACTTGGGCCTGACTGCCAATGGAATGGGAGTGCGTACTGGCCTACAGTACTAGTACGATCCTGTACAGTTCGTCAGAAGTCGTTAGAAAGAAACTCCTTTGCCTTCTACGATCTGAACTCGCTGCCCGGCCTTCAGCGTCCGATACTCCTCACTTCGGCCGCTCGGCCAAAGGATGGTGACTCGGTCCAGCGTCTCACGTCGCCCTAGTCCGATAGTTACGGGAAGCTCACTCTGGGATAGGTAACTGGATCCGGACTTGATGGTACGGGATCCACTCAAACCCGAGGCTTCGAACTTCACGATGGCCCCGATCGCGTCTCGATTGGATTTTGTGCCCACCAACCGAAGCCGGACAGACCGGTTGCCATTGCTCAGGTCGTTCCGGAACAGGTAGGCAGGACCGGCGTTCGTCGTGATCAGCACATCCAGATCACCATCGTTGTCGAAATCTCCGAACGCCGCGCCCCGCGCCACCTTCGGCGTCACGAAACCCGGCCCCATCTGATTTGCCACGTCTCTAAAACTGCCGCCCTCATTCAGGAACATGTGTGGCGCTTGCGCATACGTCACTTCATGCCGCGCCCTCGATATCGACTCGTCAATATGGCCATTGACCACCAGGAGATCCAATTGCCCATCCATGTCGGCATCGAAGAAGAAGCAGCCGAAACCCAATGACCGGCGCGTCACTTTTCCCACGCCGCTCTTCGGCGCCAGATCAATAAATGCGCCAGACTTCGTCCCCCGGTACAACCCCAGCATCTCGTTATCGAAATTCGTGACCACAATCGTGGCCAGCCCTGAGTTTTCCAGATCAGCCACATCCACGCCCATCCCGGCCCGCGCCCGCCCGTCCTCGCTGAACGCCAGGCCCGCCCGCACCGCTCCCTCCGTAAACGTCCCGTTGCGCTGATTGCGATAGAGCTTGTTTGGCTGTGTGTCGTTCGCCACAAACAGATCCGGCCAGCCGTCGTTGTCGAAATCCAGTAACGCCACGCCCAGCGACTTGGACGATGTGTCCAGCAAACCGGCCCGCGCCGTGACGTCCTCAAACGTTCCATCCCCCTTGTTGCGGAACATCCAGCACGTCGCTCCGCGATACGCCTCCGGCGTGCAGTACGACTTCAGCTTGCCATCGAACGAGCAGAACACGTCGCTCGGCGGCGACCAGCGAACATAGTTGGTTACGAACAGGTCCAGGTGTCCGTCGCGATCGAAATCCACCCACATTGCCGATATCGAAAACCCGTCGTGCCCCATCAGCCCGGCCTTCGCCGTCACGTCGACGAACGTCCCCTTGCCGGTGTTCTGAAACAGGCGGCTCTGCCCCACGCACGTGATGAAAATGTCGGGCCAGCCATCGTTGTTATAGTCGCCCACCGCCACGCCCAGGCCGTACATCTCGATATCCAGCCCAGCCGCGCGCGTCACGTCGGTAAATGTCCCATTGCGGTTATTGCGGTAGAGCTTGAGCGTGGACCGGCGCGTCTTGCGTCCTGGCCAGTCCATCGAGTTGACGATCAGAATGTCCTGCCAGCCATCGCCGTCGTAGTCCAGAAACGCGCAGCCCGGCCCCATCGTCTCGGGCAGGTACTTCTTCCCGAAAGCGCCTGAATTGTGCGTGAACGAGATGCCGGCCGCGCGCGTCACGTCCGATAGCTGGAACCCGGGACGAGTCTGCCCGTCCAGCACGCCGCGTACGCCCGTCAGCCCCAGGAGAAGGTCGCGCCGCCGCATCGTTCCCGGCTACTCCGTGATGGGCGTGTCCGGCAGCGTGACAAGACCCTTCCGGATTGCATACACAACCAGATCCGCCGTGCGGTGGATCCCCAACGCCTGCATCAGATTCGCGCGATGCACCGAAACCGTGTTGACGCTCAACCCCAGGATCGCCGCAATCTCCTTATTGGACTTGCCTTGCACGATATACTGCAGCACCTCCCGCTCGCGCTGCGTCAGCTTGTCAAAATCGCCGGGCGTCTCCTGCGTGGTCGGAATCGAGAGCCCCGGCGCTACTACCTTCCGCCCCGCCGCTATCTCCTTGATCGCATATGGCAGATCCACTTCCAATGCGTTCTTCAATAAATAGCCCAGCGCTCCCGCCGCGAACGCGTTCCGGATGTAAGTGTCCTCCGAATACATCGAGAGAATCAGGATCCGCACGTCCGGCAGTTGCTTCAGAATCTGGCTGGCCGCTTGAATGCCGTCCAACTCCGGCATCGCCAGATCCATGACGATCACCTGCGGCTTCAGTTGCAACGCCGCCTCAATCGCCTGCGGTCCATTGGCTGCCTCGCCCACCACCTCAATCGTCGGGTCATCCTCCAACATCCGCCGGAAACCCTTCCGCACCAGGCTGTGATCGTCGGCCAACAGAACTGTGATTTTCTGGCTCATGCCTTCTCTCCCGCCGGCAGTGGAACTCGCAGACTCACGCGCGTTCCTCCCTCCACCGGCATGTCAAACTCAATGCTGCCTCCGAGTAACTCCGCCCGCTCGCGCATCCCGATCAATCCGATCCCGCCCGTCCGCCGCTCCGCCGGCAGCCCCGGGCCGTGATCCTCAACTTCCATCTCCATCCGGCCCTGTTCATACCGCACGCGTACCCACGCCTCCGGCGTCCTGGCATGACGCACCACGTTATTCAGACTCTCCTGAAGAATCCGGTACACATGGATTGCGACCTTTTCGCCGATCCACGGACCCACCCCGGCTTTCTCATAGTGTACTTGCACACCCGTCTGTTTCTGAAACTGCCGCAGATACCACTCAATGCTCTTCTCCAGGCCGTAGTCGTCCAGCACCGGCGGATGCAGCATCTGAGACATTCCGCGCACGCGCTCCAAAGTCTGGTTGGCGATCTCGCGGACCTCCCGCAAGTCATCACGCTCCGCCGATGGATCCGGCATCTTCTTCTCCACCCGCAGCAGCATCATGCCCAGCGCCGTGAGTACCTGGCCGAACTCGTCATGCAATTCCCGCGCCAGCGTGCGGAAGACATCCTCCTGCACCGCGATTACCTTGCCCGCCAGTTCCTTGCGCTGCTCCGAAAGCTGCGCCACCTGCGCGAACACACGCCGGTCATGCCGGATCACCAGCACGCCCGTGATGAGAATCGCCGCCAGTACCGCTGCGAAGAAGAGATACAGGTTGCGCTCTACTTTCCCATAGATGAGCTGCACTTCCTGCACCGCCGCCGCCTCGGCCTCGTTGTTCTGCATCAGCAGCCGCGAGATCACCGTGGTCATCGTGGCGCGTTCCGCCTCCAGACGCGTGCGAATCAGTGTCTTCGCCTCGTTGGTCTTGCCCTCGCCGGCCAGCGCCCACAGTTGCTCCGTCTCCCCCCAGAAACGCGTGAACGCCGCCTGCAACATCGAACGCTGCGCGCTCGTGCGCGTCGTCGGCATCAGACTCTCTTGCACCCTCAGCGCGTCTTCCAGGTCGCCCTTGATCCGGTCAAACTCCGGCTTGAACGCCACCATCGGGTAGGGCACCGCGCCTTCGGTGATGTCGCGCAGCGCCAGGCCGATCTGCGACAGGTCGTTCTGGATCCGGATCAGTTGCAGCGAATCCCGCCGGTTGCGGTCGATGATGTCGGAACCAAGCCGTCTCAGCCCGTCCAATTGAACCAGCGTAAAGAGGGAATACCCCACCACCGCGGCCAGCGTCACCGCCAGCCCCAGCAACTGAATCACCGTCGGTGTGCGCGCCGGCATATCGCTATCCTAGTCTATGTGACTGCTGCAAACCCCCTCACCGGCGTAAAAACACCCATTCCGTTCGACGCCGTAAAGCCCGAACACGTCCAGCCCGCGTTGTCTCACCTGATCGCCCAGGCTCGCGCCCACATCGAAAACATCGCCGCCGAGCCATCCCCCCGCACCTGGCACAACACCATCGAAGCCCTCGATCTTGCCTCCGAGCCGCTCGATTTCGCAGTCTCCATCGTGCGCCATCTCGAAGGCGTCGTCACCTCGCCTGAACTGCGCGAAGCCTGGGACGCGGCTCAGCCGGAAGTCAGCGCCTTCTACTCGTCCATCCCTCTGCACGAGGGTCTCTGGCGGGCGCTCAACACCTACGCCGCCACGGACGAGGCTAAACAACTCCAAGGCGTGAGAGCCCGCTTCCTGCACAAGACCATGGACGCCTTCCGCCGCCATGGCGCCGAATTGGACGCCGAAGGCAAGAAGGCGATGGAGGCTCTCGACGTCGATCTCGCCGTCACCACCACAACCTTCGGGCAGAATGTCCTGGATGCCACCGCCGCCTTTGAGTACTGGATCGACGATGAATCCAAGCTCGCCGGCCTGCCCCCCTCCGCCATCGCCGCTGCCCGCGCCGCCGCGGAAGGCAAGGACAAGCCCGGTTGGCGCTTCACCCTCCAGGCCCCGAGCTATCTCGCCATCATCACTTATCTCGACGACTCCGCCATCCGCGAACTCTTCTATCGCGCCTACTCCCGCCGCGCCGCGGAGGCCAACTCAGGCCTCATCGCAAAAATTCTCGACCTCCGCAACCGCAAGGCGAAGCTGCTCGGCTTCGCCGATTTCGCCGATCTCAACCTCGCCGACCGCATGGCCAAAAACGGCGCTACCGCCAGAAGCTTCCTCCACGATCTGCGCCTGAAAACCGAACCCGCCTTCCACCGCGAGAACGACGAACTCCTCGCCTTTCGCCGCGCTCAAGGCGAACCGGACGCCGTGATGCAGCCCTGGGACGTCGCCTATTGGTCCGAAAAACAGCGCGCAGCCCTGTACGCGTTTGAAGAAGAGGATCTCCGCCCCTACTTCCCCGTCGAATCCGTCCTCAGCGGCATGTTCGATCTCGTCCAGCGCCTCTTCGGAATTCGCGTTGTCGAGGGCCCGTCCGTGCCCGTCTGGCACCCGGACGTCAAATACTACGAGATCCGCGACGAAGACTCCACTCTCCTCGGCGGCTTCTACGCCGATTGGTTCCCGCGCGATACCAAACGCGGCGGCGCCTGGATGGACGCCTTCTACACCGGCCATTTCATTGATGGTGTGTGGCATCCTCACGTCGGCCTCATGTGCGGCAATCTGACTCTGCCCATGGACGGACGCCCCGCTCTCCTCACCCATCGGGAAGCCGAAACCGTCTTCCACGAATTCGGCCATCTTCTCCACCACTGCCTCTCCCGCGTCGAGATCAAGAGCCTCTCCGGCACCAGCGTCGCCTGGGATTTCGTCGAACTCCCCAGCAAGATCATGGAAAACTGGTGCTGGGAACGAGCGTCGCTGGATCTCTTCGCCCGCCACTGGCAAACCGGCGAGCCCATCCCGGATGAACTCTTCGAAAAAATGAAGCGCGCCCGCACCTATCGCGGAGCCAACGCCCAGATGCGGCAGTTGGGCTTCGGCACCGTCGATCTCGCCCTCCATATGGATTACGATCCCCTCCGCGATGGCGATGCTCTCACGTGGGCCAACGCGATTCTCGCGCACTTCGCCGCCGCCCCCCTCCCGCCGGACTACGCCATGCTCGCCGGCTTCACACACCTCTTCGCCGATCCCACCGGCTACGGCGCCGGCTACTACAGCTACAAATGGGCTGAGGTTTTGGACGCCGACGCCTTCACACGGTTTAAACATGAAGGCATCTTTAACAAACAAACCGGGCGCGAATTCCGTGATTGCATCCTCTCCCAGGGTGATAGCGAGGACCCCGCGAATCTATTTCGCGCCTTTATGGGTAGGGATCCCGACCCCGGTGCGCTGCTTTCCAGGCTTGGCTTGAGTTGATCGGTTTACACTATGTTTTGGAAGTAAGGTCAAAGCAGTGAATCGCCTGGAGTCTTGGAAAGAAATCGCTGAGTTCTTCAACGTGTCGGTTCGCACTGTGCAGAGCTGGGAAGTTGAGAAGGGTCTTCCGGTCTGCCGCAATCCCGGCACGCGCGGTCGAGTCTGGGCGGAAGAGTCCGAGCTGCAATCGTGGCTGGATGCCCAGGCATCAGTCCAGGTCGCGGAACCGGCTCGTCCCCGTCGTCGCTTTCTGCTCCCCGTCGTCTTGGTCGGGAGTCTCTGCCTCGTAGCGCTCCTGGCCTTCTTCGCTTTGCGCCGCCCGGCGGGCATGCCGGCATCAGTCAAGACCGAAGGCTTGTCGCTGATCACATTCGACGACCAGGGCGTGGAACTTTGGCGGAGCCGCCTTCCGTTTGAGAACTACTCCCCCACGCCGGCGATCGGGACCGACCTTGTCAAACCAACCTTCCTCGACCTAACCGGCGACGGCAAACCAGAGGTGCTGTTTCCGCTCAGAGGACACGATCAACAGGGGCAAAACTCCCTCCTCCTCTGTCTTTCCCACGACGGCCAGCCTCTCTGGCAGTTCGAGCCGGGCCGCGCCCTGCGGACCGTGAAAGAGACTCACCCCAGGATCTATCTCCTCCGTGCCCTCACCCCAGTCACCCTCAAGCGCGGCAGCCCACCTCACCTGGCTCTCGTCTCAACGCAATCGCCCAACTTCATCTCACAAGTCGCTCTCCTGGACTCTGGCGGTCATCTCGTGCGCGATTACTGGCACTCCGGGCACTTTAACTCCATCGGCGCCAAGGATTTCGACGGCGACCACATTCCCGAACTCGTGCTCGCCGGCGTCTCCAACGGCTACCAAGCCGCAACTCTCGTCGTGCTAAACCCACTCACTATGTCCGGCGCTTCCAGAGAGGTCTCTCGCAACCATCAGATTCTGGATCAGGGCGATCCGGTAGAGCGCGCCCGCCTCTTGTTCGCGCGTACCCAGGCCAACCTCGCGCGCCAGCGATACAACTACGGTCATGGCGTGCTGTTCGCTCCAGACCATATCATCGTCATGGTTCACGAGCTCAACGCCGATCGTTGTGGAGTTTCCGTAAACTACCGTCTATCGCTCAAACTCGAATTGCTCGAGGTCGAGATTGCCGATATGTCCAAGAACTGCTACCAGTCCCTCTACGCAGCCCGCCTCATGCCCAAACTACTGGACCCCCACGACGAGCTTCCCGAACTTCGTAAAATCAAAGTACTCACACCCTGGCATTGAGAGAGCTTCTTGTCCACCAATATCCAGTTTGAACTGCGCGTAGTCCACATGGACTCCGGCCGCATCGAGCGCGGCCAGTACGATTGCGCTCCCGAACTCGAGCAGGCCGCTGGCGTCATCCGCCTCGTCCGTGAATTCATGTCCGGACGCGGCGCCCAGTTCCGCGAGCGCATCCCCTTCCTCAAACGCGGCGATATGGAACTCGAATGGGCCGCGGCCACTGATGGCGTCGCCTTCTCAACCTTCTACGAATCCGGCAAGGCCGCCACGCTCGGCGTCTTCGCCTTCGATCCCAACAGCGAGGCCGGCCGGGGCGTCCTGGAAGGTCTCCGCCACACCCTCGGTCTCGGGGCGGAGGAAACCGAGCCAAGCGCCGGTCCGTTGGCGGTCGTCGCCGCCCTGCCCGGCAAACCCGAGTGGCTCCCCACTCTTCACCTGCTCAACACGTCACTCGCCGCCACTTTTTTTCAGGCCGTCGCGACCCGCCAGACGCCATAGCCGGTAGCCCCGCGGCTCAGCCGCCAGATCGTAGTCCTTCATCAACGCCGGCATCATCCGCCGCACGTCCAGCAGTGCATTGTACGGACCCAAGCCATCCGCGATCCACGCCGGCCGCGGCCCGCGCATCAGCTCCGCCCGATTGGCCGCCGCCACATCCGGAAATGTCACCTTCCCGCTGAACAGATGCCGGTCCGCGATCACGCCGCTCAGCGGTTGCGAATCCAGAAAGCGGCTTCCCGCGGGCAACCCGCTCAGCGGATACAACTCCGGTCTGTACCCCCACACCAGCAGTGCATCCCCGCTCCGCGCCCGCAACCGCAACTCCCGCGCAGCCTCCACCGAGCTCTCATACATCACCAGATCGCCCCACGGCTTCCCCTGCGCCATCGCCACATAACGCGGCCCGAAACGCACCAGTGGAATCGTCAGCAGCAAGGCCGCCGCCAGCGCCCAGCGCTTCGGCATGTTCGCCAAGCCATGCGCAGCCAGCAGCACCATCACCGGCAGCAAATGGAAGTAGTAGCGCGGAAAGAATCGCCACCCCAGGAACACCGCCCCCAGCGACACGGCCAGCCACACCGACCAGCGCCAGTCTTTCTCCCGCCACGCCGCGTACCCCGCGCCCGCCAGCAGTGCCGCATGGAACCCGCCCCAGTTCATCGTCCGCCGCGCGCCCTCCAGCCACGGTTGCACAAACATCATCTCGTTTGAATACCCGGCGCCCCACACCCACACCTGCTGCCAGAAACCGGGCAGCACCCCTTGCCAGCCCATCCACGCCAGCGCGGCGCCGACTGGTGCGGCAAACCCCGCCGCCACCACATGCGCCTTCCGCCATTGCCAAACCATGCACACCGCCAGGATCAGCAGTCCCTTCGCATTGAACAACACCGCCGCCCCCGCACATACCCCCGCCCACACCGGCAACCCCGCCGCCGCCAACCCAACGGCCGCAAACTGCAGCGGTACCGTCAACAAGTCCGGAGTCAGCGCCATCACTGCCGATGGCGTGTCGAATGTCAGGAAGAAGGCGGTCAAACCCGCGGCCCACAACGCCTCCCCCTCCCCCCAGAACACCCGCGCCGCGCGCGCCGCGCACCACGCTGCCAGCAACCCGAACGCCGCCCCCGCTATGCGCAGCGCCACGCCCGTCTGTGCACCCCACAACAAGTACACCATCGGAAACAGCGGAGGCTTGTCGAACCAGATATCGCGATACAGCGCCTTGCCCCGCAGCATCTCCAGCGCCGCCGCAGTCGGATAGCCTTCCTCCACCCAGACCACTTGCCAATGACAAAGGCGCGCGGCCAGGAGCAGAAGTGCGATTCCGATCCAGAACGCGCGCCTGTGCATACGTTGATTGTTGCTCTATTTGACAGCCATCGTCACACCCGTCGGCGACGTGGTCGCACCGGCAGTCAAGGCCACCTCCAGCGCATTGCCCGCCGTCACTGTGGAAGGAACTTCGATCTGCGCCATCATCAGCCCCGCCCAGCCGAACGGAATCGCACCGGCGAACCGCACGGTCGCCGTCTGGCCGCCGATCTTGGCCGTCACCGCCGCCTTCGGTTTTGGCAGCGATTGCGTCTCGATCCGTCCATCCACACCATCCGGATTCGTTTGGCCGCCGCCAGTCCAAATCACCGTTACCGTAGAGCCCTTTGCTGCCGGATTTGCCGTCGATACCAGAGCCCACCCAGCGTCGTAGATGAGACCCGATCCCTTCGGTGTTCCCTCCTGCGTAAAAACTCCCGGAACGGTCGGAGCCACCATCGTCCTCACCGTGTTGGACTTCACGCCCTTATACTCCAGGCGAACTTCGACGCTGGCCTTCTTTTCGACGTCGAACGGCACAATCCCGCGCACTTCGCTCGAGTTCACATAGAGCAAAGGAGCCTGCGTGCCGTCGAAGAACAGCTTCACCCCGCCCAACTCCTTGCTCACCTTGCCGTCTTTGTCCAACTGCATCCGCACGACGCTGCTGAGATCGACGCCCGTCATCAGGACATTCACGATTTCTCCCGCCGCCACCGCGCCCGCCTGCCCGCTGGCAGCGTTTACGATGCCGTTGTCCTTGATCCGCAACTCCGCCGCGGGCGCCACCATGGCGAACTTGATATTGTCCGCCAGCGCATAGCCGAGGAACGCCGCGTCGCCCGTACCGCCAAACAACACCGTCACCCGCACCCGCCGTGTGCCAACCGGCAGCGTGCCAGTCACCTCTCGGAGCAGCATTCCGCCAGTGCCTTTGCGATCCTCCAACGTCACCACCGCCAACGCGGCCTCGCCCAACTTGTTTTCCGTATCATCCAGGAATTCCACTGTCGCCTCGGCCGTGTCCGCGGAATCCTGCTGGCCGCCCAGGTACGCCGAGTAGCCAAACGTCACATTACCGGCATCGATCAGATCCTTCGCCAGCGTCACGTCGATCGTCTGATGGAACCGTGTGCCTGGCCCTCCGCCAGCCCCTTTCATCAGGTAGTTGCCGCGATCCTCCGGCCCCGGGTCACCGGCACCCAGCCACGCCTCCTCGTAAGTCGTAACGTACAGGGACGGCGGGTCGTTCCAACCCACCACCGGTGTAGCGTTACCAGTGCTGCCCAGTGAATCGTTAGGCATTTCGGCATCGCCGTTTACCACCAGATTCACGCCCATCATCGACTCGGCCGCCAACACGAGAGACAAGTTATCGGCGGAGAACCCGGCATGATCCGCTTCAGGCGCCGTCATATCCAGCGTCAGCACCACACTCCGCGTGTTGGGCAGCAGGAACCCCGACGCGCCGCGCGAAAGCAACGCCCCCGGGTAGTTGCCTTCATCGCCCACCGGTCCCTTGATTCTGCTGGCCAGCAGCACCTTTCCTGCGGCATCTTTGAACTCCGCTTTCACGCCGCCAAGAAAATCCAGTTGCGCGTGACTGCCCAGATATCCGGCTAAGTAGAATCGCACACGGCCTGCGTCAATCTCCGCCGCTGCCGCGGAGAGGTCGATTGTCTGCATCGCAGTTGCCTTGCCGCCACCTCGGGCGCTGATGAAGTAATTCGCCCCCCGCTCCACCGGGCCATAGTCGCCCGCTGCATTGAAGCTATCGCCGCCATACTTCGCCACCGTGATGGGACCAGTCAGCGTCCACCCCGGCACATCCTTGATAGGCTCCTGGTCATACCCCGTCATCCCGGAGCCCGCTTCCGCCCCGGGATTCACCACCAGATTCTGCTTGAAAATGCCCTGACCGAGGCCCGGCATCGCGAGCCCCACAACGAGCAGGCACAACAATCCTGCGCCGCTCATCCTCCTCCGAATGCTGTCATACATGAAAGTGCCTTTTGTCGGTTACCATCTCGCGGACGTGGTTCGTCCGGTCGCATCATAACAAAACAAAAAGACCTTTAATACCCTAGACTCACCTTACCGGATTCCCTCCACCTCCAGCGTCACCACTCCCTGCCGCCCCCGTGTGACACCCAGCCGGCTCAGTAATCGCCCCACCGGCTGCACCGCCCGCAGCAGACTCCGCGCCGCCTCTTTGTCCGGATCGCTGCTATCCTCGCTCTCCCCGCCGATTAATGCCAGCACCGTCTCTGGCTTCGTCTTGGCCGGTGGATACACCTTCAGCTCCACGTCCTCTCCGTCCCCGATCTTCGCCAGTTTCTTCACGGCCCGGATCGCTGCCGGATAGCCGCCCAGCTCGTCCACCAACCCGCGCTCCTTCGCGTCTTCCCCCGTCCAGACACGTCCGCGCGCGATCTCCAAAACCTTCTCCTTCGGAAGCTTGCGTCCCTCGGCCACCTTCGAGGTGAACTGCTCGTAGATCCGGTCCAACTGGCCCCGCACAATCTCCCAGTGCGCCGGAGTGAAGTCCTTCGCGCTGTCGTAGAGTTCCGTATTCACTCCCGCCTGCACCGAATCGAAACTCACACCGAGCTTGTCCAGCAAACCCTTGGTCACCATCTTGCCCGTGTAAACCCCAATCGAGCCTGTGATCGTCCCCGGTTGCGCCACAACGCGGTCCGCGTGCATCGACACGTAGTAGCCGCCCGAAGCCGCCAGCGAAGACATCGAGACAACCACCGGCTTGCCCGCCTTCTTCGCGCGCACTACTTCGCGCCAGATTGTCTCCGAGGCGACAACGCTGCCCCCCGGCGAATCGACGCGGAACAGGATTGCCTTCACCTCCTTGTCTTCAATCGCCTTGCGAAACGCTGCGCCCACCGTCTCCGAGCCCATCGACGCCGCTCCGTCCAGCGGGTCAAAGCCGCTCCGTCCAGAGACGATCCCGCCCACACCGTAGATCAGCGCCACCCGCTTGCCCTTCTGATGCAAGCCGTCCACCCGCCCGCGGTAAGCGTTCAGCCACAGCAACTTCGCGCCCTTGCCAGCCTTCTGCTTCGCCTTGGCATACACCTCGTCGCGATACCCCAGTCCGTCGATCAGTTTCAACTGCACTGCCCGGTCGCCCGTATACGGCCCGCCTTCGAGCGCCGCCCTCGCGTCGCCTTCGGGCAGCTTCCGGCTCTGCGCCACACCCCGTACCACTTGGCCGAAGTTCGAATCCAGCATGCGCTGCATCGCTTCCCGCTGAGGCGCCGTGAACTCCTTCTCCAGATACGTATTGATCGCGTTCTTATACTCTTTTCGCCCCTCGAATCGCGGCGTGATGCCCAGCTTGTCGAGCGCGCCCCGCAAAAACATCGACTCGTACCGCAACCCGGATACGCCGAACTCGGAGTGCGGCTGCAGCCACACCTCGTCACACGCCGAGGCCAGATAATACGACGTCAGGCCCGAATTCGCACCGTCGAAGTCTTCGGCAAAGGCGAATGCGAATTTCTTGCCCTTCCGGAACTCCAGCAGCGCATCCCGGATCTCCTGCGCATGGCCGGGCGCCATCGGTGTCGAGCCGACCCGCACCACAATGCCTTTCACCTTGCTGTCCTTCCCCGCACGCTCCAGCGTGAACACGATGTCGCGCAACACGGGCGCATCCCCGGACTGGAGCCTCGCAATCGGATCTGATGGGGTTTCTTCTTCCACGCCCATCTGCAGATCCAGTTCCAGCACGGTGTTTTCAGCCACCGCCTTACCGCCGCTGCGCAGGGCCATCACGCTGACAATCAGGATCAGGCCGAACAACACGACGATTCCGCCGATCACCGCCAGCAATCTTCCGAGGAGTCTCTTCATGGCCACAGTGTACCCTTAGTGTTGTGGAGCAATTCCTTGTGGACGAATCGGCTGCCGGCATCCGTCTCGACCACTTCCTGTGCGATCGCCTGACCCGGTTCAGCCGTTCTCGCATCCAGTCGTGGATCGAAGAGGACCGCGCCCGCGTGAACGGCGTACCGAAAAAGGCGTCGTATAAGCTGCGCCTCGGCGAAAATATCGAACTCGAACCTGCCGAGCTCAAGCCACTGAACGCCTTCGCGGAGGACATCCCTCTCAACATCCTCTACGAGGATCAGGACATCATCGCCATCAACAAGCCCCCCGGCCTCGTGGTCCATGCCGGCGCCGGCTGTCACTCCGGCACGCTGGTAAACGCGCTGCTGCACCACTTCGGCCAGCTCTCTACCTTGGGCGGCGATCTGCGCCCCGGCATCGTGCACCGCCTCGACAAGGGCACCAGCGGAGTACTGCTGGTGGCCCGCACGGATCAGGCCCATCGCCATCTGGCCGCCCAGTTCGCCAGCCGCAAGGTGAAGAAGATCTATCTCGCACTCGTCCACGGCCAGGTGCTGCGGGAGGAAGGCGTCATCCAGACCGCCATCACGCGCGACCCCAACAATCGCACTCGCATGACGTCGCGCCTCGAACACGGCCGCGACGCCCACACGGAATACCGCGTCCTGGAGCGCTTCGAGAAGCACACACTGCTCGAAGTCCGCATCGGTACTGGACGCACGCACCAGATCCGCGTGCACATGTCCCAACTCGGCCACCCTATTGCCGGCGATACCCTCTACGGTGCGCCTGCACACCCCGCCGGACGTCCCTGGCTGCACGCTTATCAGGTGACTTTCACCCTCCCGTCCTCCGGTGCAACCATCACATTGGAGGCGCCGCTGCCCCCGGACCTTGAGGCTTGGAAGAATGGGCTCCTATAATCAGGATGGAATGTATCGACGCACCTTTTTGTCGTTAGCCTCCGCCGCGGCGGCGTTTGCCAGGCAGCAACCGCCCGACGACTCGGAACCCATCCGCTTCGACGTCAACCGCGTCAACCTCCTCTTCACGGTCTCCGACAGGCGCGGACGATTCATCAAGAACCTGCGCAAGGAAGACTTCGAGGTGATGGAAGGCAAGCGCCGGCAGAACATCATCGAGTTCTCCGCCGAAACCAATCTACCTCTGCGCATCGCCCTCCTGGTCGATACCAGCAACTCCATTCGCGACCGCTTCCGCTTCGAACTCGAAGCCGCGGCTCAGTTCCTACAGAGCGTCATCCGCCCCGGCGTCGATAACGCCGTGGTCTATTCCTTTGACACCGAATCGCGGATTGCACAGGACCTCACAGACGACGCAGGCTTGCTTGCCAAGAAGGTTCGCGAGTTGCGTCCCGGCGGCGGCACCGCCATGTATGAAGCCGTCTACGCCGCCTGCCGCGATCGCCTTCTGTTGGACGCAGATCGCAAGCGGTTCCGGCGCGCAATGATCATCATCGGTGACGGCGACGACAACGCCTCCCGCTACTCGCGCGATCAGACGCTGGCGATGGTCCAAAGTGCCGACGCGGTGGTCTACGCTATCTCAACCAATACTTCGCGCATCGAAACCGACGGAGACAAGGTCCTGAGGTACTTCGCCAGCGAAACCGGCGGCCTGGCCTTCTTCCCGTTCAAGGCCGAGGATCTCTCCCAGGACTTCGAGAACATCGCCAACGAACTTCGGTCGCAATATAGCGTCCTCTACCGGCCGGAGCCCCTCAACCTCGACGGTCTCTACCACGATGTGACCGTCAGCGTGAAGGCCAAGAAGTCCCTAATAGTGCGCGCCCGCAAAGGCTACTACGCCCGCAAGCAATAGAGCCTTCCTCTACTGCCCCAATACCACGCTGACATCGGCGAAGCCGCCTTCGCGCGCCAGGTCGAGCGGCGTCTTACCCGCCTTGTTCTTCCGCGCCCGGTCCGCGCCTTTCTCCAGCAGCAACTTCACCACCTCCACTCGGCCCCAACCCGCGGCGAAGTGCAGAGCGGTTGAGCCGGACTCCACATCCGCCAAATTCACCCTCGCCCCCTTGCTCAGCAGCAACTCCACTACGCTCTTCTGCCCGGCAAGCGCCGCCTCGTGCAACGGTGTGGAACCCGTCGCATTGCGGCCGTTGACATCGGCGCCATGTTCGATCAGCAACTCCGCAATGGCGCGATGGCCCTTCAGCGACGCGTCGTGCAGCAGCGTCTTGCCGTCTGCGCCCAATGACAGCATCATCGCCACCATGTCGGTCTGTCCGCGCAGCACAGCCTCCCTCAACTGCTTTCCCATGCTCACAGGCGCGCCCTTGGCCGCGAGTAACTCCACCACCCGCGTATGGCGGTAGCGCAGCGCCTCGTCCATCGCCGTCGCATTCGAGTTGTCCTTGATGGAGTGATCGGCGCCCGCCTCAAGCAGCACCTCCACCACGTCGACGTGTCCCTTCACGGCAGCCTCGTGCAAAGGTGTCTGCCCCGTCTCCTCGCTGCGTGTGTTGACCTTCGCGCCGCGCTTCAGCAGCAGCTTGACTGCGTCCACGTTGCCCTTCCACGCAGCCTCATCCAGCGGCGTCGATCCGCTGCCGTCGCGTGAATTCACGTCCGCGCCCTTGTCCAGAAGGAGCGCCAGCAATTCCACGTGCCCCCGGTTCGCAGCCAGGTGCAGAGACGTCGACCCGTTCTTATAGGCCGCGCTGAGGTCCGCCCCGTTCGCCAGCAGCACTTCCACCGCCGCCTTACGGTTCATCAGCACCGCGTAATGCAGCGGAGTCGAGCCTGCCTCCTTGTGCCGCGCATTGACTCGCGCCCCGTTGGCCAGCAGCAACTCCACGATCTCCGTCTCGCCGCTCCAAGCCGCGTCGTGCAGCGCGGTGCCGCCCAGATTGTCGTAGCCGTTGACGTCCACACCCTTCGCCAGCAGAGCGCGCACCGTGTCGACATCGCCGCTGCGCGCCGCCGTGTGCAGATCCGCCAACAAAAGAGCCAGACAAAGCGCCGGGATCATTACTGTCCGTTCGTCATCTCTACTGCGATCCTCACATGCTTTACCTTGCCGGGCAATCGCACCACCAGCTTGCGCGTCCCCTCATTCTGCCGCTGCGGCTTCGCCGGCTGCGTCGGCACGATCGCGAACACGCCGCCTTCCGGCGATGACAATCTCAGGGTGATCACCTTTCCGTTCTTGGTGAGCACAGCCCGTGACGCATGGGCGTCCACGTCGGCATCCGTCACCATACCCCAAAGGACATCCACTGGCTGTGGCGCGTCGATCTCGTCCACGATCCGCACGCTCTGCCGCGTCGGCATCGCCACTGTCCGCTCGTGCCGCGTCACCTTGCCGGGATAAGCGCCCGAGAGGTCAAACGTCACACTGGCCCGCTCCGGCGTCAACTCCCGACTAAGGATTTTCGCCTCGCCCTTAGGATCCTGATTCTCGCCGTCGATCATCACCGTGTTGTGCGACTCCGTCCGCAGCCGGTAGTACGTCCAGCGCTTGTTGCCGAAGTACGCGGGCAGATTGTAATCGTCCCCGCCGAAATCCAGCGCCCAGCGCACGCCCTGCGAATCCAGCACGAAACTGCCGAGATCCAGATGCGAGTGGTTGGCCTTGTTGTCTCCGCCCTTGGCTCCAATCCAGATTGTATCCGGGTCTGTCCACGAACCGCGCAGAAACGCCGCCTGCACGCCCTCGTAGATCTTGTCGAGCGGCCATCTCGCCTGCTGCGGACTGCTGCTCCGCTCCGGCCACCAGATCAGATCCAACGCATGCGCCCGAGTCCGCGTTGTCAGCAGTTGCAGCTGCTGCCCGGCGTAAACCGGTTGAGCGAATCGCCGCGCCAGCCACAGCATGGCCTCGCACGTGTTCAGCCCGTCGCTGGCGTCAGCGTAGTTGAACGTCTTGCCAACCGGACTGCTGAAGTAGACGCGAAACTCGCCCGCCTGGTCGAAACCCTTTAGCCGCGACAACTCAAAGTCCGTGCCCAACGCAGTCTCCAGTCCAGCCAGGAAGAACACGTTGTAGCGAGTAGCGTAATCCCAATACCCGGGCCCTTCGTTCCAGCCGCCGTCCGGCGCGTAGGAATTCATCGCCTGAGGAATCGAGGCCACCGCCTCCCTCACAATCTGTTCCGCCCGCGCTGGTTCATCCTCGGCCACAGCCAGCGCGCCTAGCACGATGCCGCCATTACAGACCTGGTTCCAATTGTGCTTGGCCAACACCCAGCCGCGCCGGTTTTCGTAGAACTCCAGGGCGGGCTCCAGCCCCTTCTGGACTATCGCTTCGCGGATCCAGGCGCGCTCTGCTTTCGAAAGCGCCGGGTACAACCAGTCATAGCCGATGGCAAAGGCGTGGGTCATCTCCGCCGTATCCAGAAAGTGGCTGGGATTCCAGTTCGGAAACGCCGCGATGGCCTTCATCTCCACCAACGCACGATCCAGATACTGCTTTTCACCGTTCAGCCTGTAGAGGAATGCCAGCGTGTAGATGCGGCCCAGCGCCGTGCGGCTTTTGTCCAGCAATCGCGGGCCGATCAGTCTGAATTCCACCGGCGGCGCAGCCTGGATTTTCCGAGCCTCCGCCAGCAGCCGCTCGTGCACGATCTTCGCGGCCGGGTCCGTCCGGATCAGCGTGCGGACCCGTGCAATGTCGGTGTCAAATGCCAGTAAGCGCGGGTGGCGCGGCTGCAGGGACTCCAGCGACACTTGCGCCATCGCGCCACCGGCCACCATTGCAGCCAGGGGCAAGAGAAGTAACGATCTGCCCTTGATTGTCATGGCTCTAATCTACGCGATGTGCGCTCGGTGCGGGTAACGCAATATAATCCAGCAAATGAGGAACATCTTGCTTGTCCTGACCGCGCTGTTTGCGCTTACCGCCACGGCGCAGACGAAACGCCCGATTACGCACAAGGATTGGGACTCGTGGCGGACCATTTCCGGCCAGACACTCTCGCGGGACGGCAAGTACCTCGCCTACGCGTTCATGCCCCAGGATGGCGATGGCGATCTGATCGTCCGCGAGCTCGCCACCGGCAAGGAGTGGAAAGAGAACGTGGGTGCACTTCCGCCCCCGGTGATCGCACCCGCTGACTCGGAAGGCCCTCCTCCGCCGCCCCGCACCATCCGTATTGCCTTCACTAGCGACGGCCAGTATCTGGTCGCCGGTACCTATCCATTGAAGGCTGATACAGAGAAGGCGAAGAAGGAAAAGAAGAAGG
>CAYVDY010000063.1:0-18511 GCA_964450255.1 uncultured Candidatus Solibacter sp.
TCGTGATCTTCGACAACAAGACGCTCGCGGCGGTTGCCCGAGACCGGCCGCAGACCCCCGAGGCCCCTCCCGGCGTGCCGGGCGTCCGGCGGGGGGTGGCTGAGGAACGCGGCGAAGGTGGTGGCGGCAGTGGCGCAACTGGCGTGCGCGGCGATCGTGTTCATCCTGGTCAACGTCTGGAGCCTGCCGGCGCCGGGCGACATCTCGCAGGCGTTGACGCAGAATCCGGAGCTCTATACGCTGTCGCTGGGGCACATGGGCGACCTCACGCTCAGCTCGTTTGCGTATCTGAAGCTGCCGCTGGTATTGGCGGGAATGGCGTTCGCGGTGGGGAGTTTCTACGGCTGGCGGTATCGCGGCCGCATGACGCATATCGGGCTGGCGCTGATGATGCTGCTGTTTCTCAATGCGGCGCGGATCGCGATGATCGCCTTCGATCCGTATCTGAGCTCGCAGCCGCTGGCCTCGGCGTTGAAGGCTCTGCCGAAGGGCAAGGTGGTGCTGGGCGACCAGTACTACACGTTCAGCTCCGTGGTGTTCTACGCGGATTTGAAAGAAGTGCTGCTGCTGAACGGGCGCTATCAGAATCTGGAGTACGGCTCGTACGCTCCGGGCGCGCCGGACGTGTTTGTGGACAATGCAGGCCTGATCGACTTGTGGCGCTCGAACGAGCGGACCTACCTGGTGCTGGAGGGTCCGAAGGTGGCGGGCGTCGAGACGCTATTGGGCAAGGGGAGCATGTCGCTGGTGAAGGCAGCGGGCGGGAAGTTCCTGTACACGAATCGTGTGAGCCCATGAAGATCGCCATCGACGCCACGGCCTTGTTGTTGCGCAGCGCGGGCGTGAAGAGCGTGCTGTACCACTGGCTGCACGCGCTGCAAGCGCTGGCCGGGGCGGAGAGCGTGGTGGCGTATCCGCCGATGCCGCAAGTGGGCGGCCTGAATCATGAGGGCAGCGTGGCGGGCCGGTGGCCGACGCTGCGGGGCATCGTGATGGCGGTGGCGAATCAGCGGCTGGGCGTGCCGTTTCCGCAGTGGTGCACGCGCGGAGCGGACGTCTTCCATTGCTCCAATCAGGTGCGGACGCCGCCGCGCGGGATGAAGCTGACTGCGACCATCCACGACATGACGTGCTGGAAGATGCCGGAACTACACACGGCGGCCAATGTGACCGCGGACCGGCGCTACGCGGAGATGGTGTTGCGGCGGGCGGATGGACTGATCGCCGTGAGCGAGCACTCGCGGCGCGATGCGCTGGAGGTGCTGGGCCTGGCGCCGGAGCGGATCGTGGCGATCCCGAACGGCGTGAGCGAGGAGTATTTTCACGCGGCGCCGATGCGGCGGGCGAAGCCCTATGTTCTGCATGTTGGGACAATTGAGCCGCGCAAGAACATAGACCGGCTGTTGGACGCGTGGGCGATGCTGAGGCCGGAGTTGCGGGCCGAGTATGAACTGATTGTGGCCGGTCCGGCGGGATGGGCGTCGGCGCCCACCATCGCGCGGTTGCAGTCGCAGCCGGAGAGCGTGCGGTGGCTTGGGTATGTCGCGGAGAAGGATCTGCCGTCGCTGACGGCGGGCGCTTCGGTGCTGGCGTATCCGTCACTCTATGAAGGCTTCGGGCTGCCGCTGGCGGAGGCGATGGCGGCGGGCGTGGCGTGCGTGACGTCGAACGTCAGTTCGATGCCGGAAGTGGCGGGGGAAGGCGCGCGGTTGGTGGATCCGTTGAGTGTTTCCGAGTTGAGCCGTGGGCTGGCTGCGCTGCTGGAGAGCCCGGATGAACGGGCGCGACTTGGCCGTGCGGGCAAGGCGCGGGCGACGGAGTTTTATCGCTGGCCGCTAGTGGCGGAGCGGTCGCTGAGGTTTTTCAAGGAAGTGGTGGGGCAGTAACAGGCACGCGGAAATCCCACACCTGGATCTGGCCGTCGCCCTCGACGTATTGCACCACCGCGTATTCTCCGGGCGAGAGCGGTTTGGTGGGCCAAAGCTTGTAGAGATTGTCCTTCAACTGCTGGCGGAACACGTCCACCAACTCCATCTCGAACGCGATGAGCTTGGTCATTGGTTCGATGTTCCAAATGGCGACCTGGCGGCCCGCCTTGCTGGGCTTCATGCGGATGATGCCGAAGCGCTGTACGGAATCGATGCGGAAGTAGAAATTGGGGCGTTCGTAGGGCACGACGACGTTGGAGTTATCGCCGGCCAATACGAGTACTGACTTGCCTGCCACGATGGGGATGGGCGACATGACCTTGAGGATGCTGCGCTTCTTGTCGTTGATCACCTTGACCTCGGCGGTCTTCAGCTCAATCATCTTCTGGTCTTCTTGCACGAAGTAGACGCCGGGGTCCTGGGGGACGCGGGCGATCTCCCGGGCAATCTCCCGTTCAAACTTCTCCTCGGCGTCGTCGAAGGCGGCGTGCTTCTTTTCCTCCTCGGCGCGGGTCTTGCGCTCGGCGTCGGTCTTTTTCAGATCGACGAGTTCGAGGGGGAGTTCCTCGAAGTCGCTGCGCTCGACGGAGTAGTAGCGGACACGGTCCTCCACCACCTGATACTCGCGCACGACGTGATGGCTGCCGTCCTTCAAATAGAGCTTGAAGTTCTCGGCGAAGGCCAAGGCCGCGAAAACGAGAATAGCCAGAAGGACGCGCATACCGTTCCTCTTCTATTATGGAGTCGTGATCAACCAACGTACATTGGGCAGAACCGGATGGCAGGTGAGCGAGGTCGGCTACGGCGCATGGGGCCTGGGCGGCAATCAGTGGCGCGGCCATAAGGAAGACGACGCCGTGGCGGCGCTGCGGCGCGCGCTGGAACTGGGATTGAACTTCATCGACACGGCGCTGGCGTACAACGACGGCCACAGCGAGCAGCTTATCAGGCAGACGCTGAAAGAGACGGGCGCGACGGCGCGCGTGGCGACGAAGGTGCCGCCCAAGAACAAGCAGTGGCCTGCGCTGCCTGGGATCGGGCTGGAGGAGGTGTTTCCCTACGATTACGTGGTGGAGAGCACGGAGACTTCGCTGAAGAACCTCGGCGTGGAGGCGATCGACCTGCAGCAGTTCCATGTCTGGAATCCGGAGTGGCTGGAGGCTGACGGATGGAAGCGCGCGATTGAGGATCTCAAGAAGGCCGGCAAGGTGCGGTACTGGGGGATTTCGATCAACGATCACCAGCCGGAATCCGGCATGGACGCTTGCCGCACGGGCTTGATCGATACGGTGCAGGTGATCTTCAACATCTTCGACCAGACGCCGCAGCGGGCGCTGTTTCCTCTGTGCCGCGAGCTGAACATTGGTGTGCTGGCGAGGGTGCCGTTGGATGAGGGCGCGCTGACAGGGGCGATCACTCCGGATACCGAGTTCGATCCGGCGGAGTTCCGCGCGTGGTATTTCCGCGACAATCGCAAAGAGCTGGTGTTTGAAAAGGTAAATTGTCTGCGGGCCGATTTGTTGGCCGCCGGGCATGAAGAGCCCTTAGCTGACACTGCTTTACGGTTTTGTCTGTCGGATCCGGCAGTCACTACGGTGATCCCGGGAATGCGGAAGATCCGGAACGTCGAGCAGAACATGGCCGTCTCACACAAGGGGCCGCTGCCGGCCCACGTTCTGGAGATACTGCGAAACCATGCCTGGGACAAAAACTTTTACTCTTAGCCTGCTGCTGGCGGGCGCGCTGTTTGGGCAGGTGGAATACCTGCCGCTGCAAACGGGCAATCAATGGGTGTATCGCGGACCGGCGGGCCAATTCACGGTGGCTGTTGAGAAGTCCGCCGCGTTCGAGGGTCTCGACTATTTCCTGGTGAAGGGCTTCCCGTCTACGCCGGAGGTCTATCTGCGCAATGACGCGGAAGGCCGGGTGTGGATGTGGGACGGCGAGGCGAAGCGGGAAAAGGTCTGGCTGGATTTCCCGGCCGACGAGGCTCCGACGGGCGTGGATCCGTGTAATGCCTTGAGCCGGGTGGAGTCGCGCGAGGCGAAGTACACAGGTCCGGTGGGTGAGTTTGTGAATGCGCTGCGGGTGCGCTATACGATCGCGGGTTGCGCCGATGCAGGCATCGACAGCGACGTGTTCCTGCCGTATGTCGGGCTGGTGCAGCGGATGGTGCAGACCATCGCGGGGCCGCGCGCCTATGAGTTGGTCTACGCGCGGCTGGGCGAGATCGCGGTAATCACCGAGCCGGAGGTGAGCTTCGGCGTGGCCGTGGACCGCGCGGCGAAAGCGGTGCGATTGACGCTGCGGAACAAGACCGGTGTGCCGCTGGAGCTGAACTTCGGATCGGGCCAGACGTTTGATGTGGTGGTGCGTGATGAAGAGGGCAAGGACGTTTGGCGGTGGTCCGACGGCCGGGGCTTCACACAGGCGCTGCGTAGTGAGACGGTGAGCGGCGAGCGGCTTTGGGTGGTAACTCTGCCGGAGTTGAAAGCGGGCCGTTACAGCGTGGAAGGGTGGCTGACAACGATGGGTGGGAAGCGATTTGCGGCGACAGCCGGAGTCGATTTTCGCTGATGACTGAGCCGGCCAAGACCGGGGAAGCCCAGTTGATCCATCGGGCGCTGTTTCCGCGCCAGGCTGTTCCGGCGGCGGTCGTGGCGCGTTATGAGGCGGCCCGCGTGCGTTTCTTCGCGGATGATCCTCTTGCGAGGCTGGTTGCGTTTCTGGCGGAGCACAATCTCGACGCGGAAGCGGTGGAGTATGCGTTGCGGTTGCGGCATGGGCCGAACGGACTGACGCGGCGATTCCAGGTGATGCTGACGCTGTGCGAGGTGCGTTCGGCGTACGATGCTGCGTTTGTGCAGCGGAGGCCTGGGATGCTGGCGGCTTGGGCCGGCGCGCCGTGGATGGCCCTGCGGGCGGCCTGGAAACTGGCGCGGGGCATGTATCTGCTGAGGGCGCACGGGCTGGATCGGTTGCTGCATGTTTGACGCGTGCGTGGTGGGCAGCGGGCCGGGCGGGGTGTTCGCGGCATACGGACTGCGGGGCCGGCGGGTGCTGATGCTTGATGCAGGGCTGCGGCCTCCAGCGGAACCGGCGTTGGACGGCAATCTCTATGACTTGCGGCAGGGCGCGCCGGATCTCGACAGGGAGCTGGTCGGGGACGATCTACGGGGTTTGGAACACATCTTCACGCCGCCTGCGAGCCTGAAGCTGAAGTCGCCGGGCACGGGGTACGTGCTGGACCAGGCCGACCGGCTGACTCCCGTCGTGTCGTCCTCGTTCCGCGCGGCGATCAGCCTGGCACAAGGCGGGCTGGCCAATGCGTGGGGCGCGGGCGTGTACCGCTTTACGGATCGCGATCTGTGCGGCTTTCCGGTGACGGCGGCGGAGCTTGGGTCGTTTTACGACGCGATTGGCGAGCAAATCGGAGTCTGCGGCACGGCGGATGACGACTTGCGCGCGGACTTTGGGGACGAGCCGCACTTGCAGCCGCCGGTGCGGCTCTCGCGAAATGTGACGCGAATTCACGCGAAGTATCAGGCTCGGCGGGCGCAATTTCAGGCGGCAGGCGTGAGGGTGGGCCACGCGCGGCTCGCCGTATTGACGGAGCCGCGCAACGGGCGCGCGCCTTACGCGTATCGCAATCTTGAGTTCTTCCAGGCGCACGATCCGGCGATCTACAATCCGGCGTTTACGCTGCAAGAGATGATTGCGGCGCACGAGATCACGTATGAGCCGGGCTGGATCGTCACGCGGTACGAGGAGACGGAGGGCGGCGTCCGGGTGCACGCGCTGGCGTTGGACGGGCAGCGGAGCCAGGTGTTCGAGGCGCGGAAGCTACTGCTGGCGGCAGGGGCGATCAACTCCGCGCGCATCGTGCTGGCGTCGAGCCACGACTTCTCCACGCGGCTGCCGCTGAGCGACAATCCGATTGCGGTGTTCCCGTTGCTGGACCTGCGGGCGATCGGCTCTCCGCTGGGGACGCACGATGCCGCCGTGGCGCAGCTCAATGTGATCGTCGAGGCCGGGGGGCGCACGCTGCAGGGCAGTATTTACGGATCCACCGGGGCGCTGCGATCCGATCTGATTGCCAATTTCCCTCTGCCGCTGCGGTCCGGCGTGGCGTTTGCGCGTGCGTGCGCGCCGGCACTGACGCTGCTGATGCTGTTCTATCCGGAGGAGCCGCGCACGTCGAACTACCTGCAACTCAGGCCCGATGGCGCGTTGCAGGCGGCTTATGAATGGGCGCCCGATGCGGCGCTGGAGCGGCGGCTGTGCGGGCTCTGGCGGCAGTTGGGTGTGGTATGCCTGCCCGCGCTGATCCAGCATCCTGCGCCGGGCGGCGGCATTCACTACGCGGGCACGCTGCCGATGGCGGTGCGGCCGGGGCGGTTTCAGACGCATGCGGACGGGCGGCTGGAGGGTACGCGGCATGTGTATTCCTGCGACGGCGCGGTGTTTCCGCGGCTGCCGGCGAAGAATCTCACGTACACGCTGATGGCGCTGGCGCTGCGCACGGCGACGCGGCTGCGGGGGGAGTTGCGGTGAGGGTTGTGGTGACAGGGGCGTCGGGATTCATCGGCTCCGCGCTGGTGCGGCGCTTGCAGGCCGAGGGCGTGCATTACCGCGAGCCGTCGGCGCTGGATGCGGACCTGATTATCCACTGCGGTCATGATTTTACGGCGGGGGCCGAGGCGCGCAATGTCGAACTGGCGGGTGCGCTGCTGCCGGCGAGGCGCGTGCTGTACTTCAGTTCCTGCTCGGCGGTGCCGCACGCACGATCCGAATACGGGCGGACCAAGTACGTCATTGAGCGAATGTTTCTGGATGCCGGCCACACGGTGATCCGGCCGGGTCTGGTGATCGGGCCCGGGGGCCTGTTCCTGCGCACGGCACAGGCGTTGCGGCGAGCGCGATTCGTTCCGCTGGTAGACGGCGGCCGGTTGCTGGTACCCGTGATCGCACTGCCGGATCTTCTGGCGGCGGTGGCGGCGATTGTCGAGGCGCCGAAACAGAGGGAATGGAATCTGTTTTTGCCGGAACTCGCGGCGCAGCGCGACTACGTGCATGCCATTCAGCCGCGCGCGCGGATTATTCCCGTGCCGGCTGGACTCGCCTTCGCACTGCTGCGCATGGCACGCATGACGGGCATCCGGCTTCCGGTGGGCGAGGAGAACCTGCTTGGGATTCTCGATTCGCAGGACCTGCCCTGGACCTCGGACCTGCCCGTGCTGGTCGCCCACCCCCACCCGCTCGCTACCATGATGTGCGAAGCTCTTGGACCTCATGCGTAAACTGACCTACTGGCTGGCCGACCCGATTCTCCGCGATTATCCCTTCGGCTCGGCGTCGTGGTTCCAGGCGCAAAGATCCATCATTGACGCGAAGCCGCTGATCCGGGCTTGTTACGAACGCTGGTACCGCCACCACATGGCGGACGCCGCGACTGTGCCTGGGCGCGGACTACTGGTGGAACTGGGAGCGGGCGGCAGTTTTCTGAAGCGGCTGCATCCGGAGATTGTCGCCACCGACATCACGACAGGACGCGTGGATCTGGTGTGTGATGCGCGGCGTCTGCCGCTGCCGGACCGCAGCGTGCGCGCTCTGTTTCTAGCGCACGTGTACCACCACATTCCGGACATCCGTTTGTTTCTGAATGAGGCGCGGCGCGTGCTGGTGCCGGGCGGCGTGATCAGCATCATCGATTGCGCGCACACTCCGTTCGGGCGGTTCTTCTTTTCCGCGATTCATCCCGAGCCGTACGACAGCCGCACGCGGGAGTGGTCGTTTCCGGAGGGCGATTCGCTGCTGGATTCCAATCAGGCCCTGACGTGGATCACGGTCATCCGCGACCGGGCGCGTTTTCTGGAAGAGTATCCCGGGTTCGAAATTGAGGGGCCGGACCTGCTGCCGTGGTTTTCCTATCTCGGCAGCGGCGGGGTGAATCTGCGCAGTTTGTTATCGCAGGAGAAGGCCGAGTTCTGGCAGAAGGCGGACCGGTTTCTCCGGCCGCTGGATGCGGCGTTTGCGGTGCACTGGCACTTCTGCATCCGGCTGAAGCAGGCGGCTATTTCGGCAAGCTGACCCAGCGGGCCAGGCCGCCTGGCGCGATGAACACGAGGCTCTCGCCATCTACACCGATGAGCCTGCCCTCGGCGGCTATCGAGACGGGCTTCCATTCCTGTGTGGCGCGATGGAACGCCATGATGGGTGAGCCGGGGTTCCTGCTGGCATAGACCGTGGCGAAAGCGGCAATACCCTTGACCAGGTAGCCGTGAGGCATATCCCATCGTCCCGCCAACTTGCCGGAAAGATCAGTCTCCAACCACTGCACCTTCGCGGCACGGTCGCTGAAGTCGAGCATCATACCCACCCGGCCACCCGCCACGTGAAGGAGGCCGAGACTCGAATTGAAGGGTGCGAGGCTCGCCTCTTCCTTGAACATAGCGCGGGGCAGGTAAGCGCCTGACAGGCGGCCGTCTCGAGAGAAATTGCGCAAGATCGCGTAGTCAGGTTGGGGCTTCGTCTGCGGTACTGTTTCGCCCAGGGTCCAGATGGTGTGGTCCGGACCGAAGCGAATCGCTGTGGGCATGTAAGGGGTAGTTTCGATAAAGCGCTCCTGCCTGCCATCGGGTTGGAAGATGGCGAGACCCGTCACTCCGTACCCAAGTATGCTTGCGGCGATCACTCCATCGGTGTCCACGGCTCCGTCCAGCATGCTTACGGCGGAGCCTGGTGTCTGCACTGAGAGCGTGATGGGAGGGGCGCCGAGCGGAGGCCGGATGGAAATTCTGGTCCCACGCTCGAAGATAATCAGGCGGCCGTTATCGAAGGTTGGCGCGGACCGGGTGGGCGCGAGTTCCCCATCGTATACGTTCTCCCTGACGATATTCTGGGCGGCAATGGTTTGCCCGAGGAGCAGAGCAAGGAAGAGAGCAGATCGAATCATGCCGCGACCTCCGATACCGTTGACGGACGCTGCCGGCCAACCGTGCAATCCAATAGCGAAACCAAGCGCCGCGCCGGGTATGTCCGCGGTGCGGCGCTTAGGCTGCAATAGGGAGGAGGCTACTGCAGCTTGCCCTTGAGTTTCTTCACAAGATCCATGGCGATGCGCTGTTTGCCGGCATCATCGGTGGCCATCCGGAAGTCGTGTGTTACCAGCGGCTTCTTCGTCTTGAAATCGACCACCTGAAGGGTGGTGTCTTCCACTCGTCCGGTGTTCTTCTTGTACAGAATCTCGGCGTGTACGGATGTGAACTTCTTGCCCAGCAGGATCTTGAGGTCCGGGTGCATGGCCTCTTCGATGAACTCGATGTTCAGCTCCTGATGTTCCGCCGCCTTCTCGATGTATGATTCCAGCCCTCCCATTCTGTCGAGGAAGACGGTTTTTCGTTCGGACGCGGTGAGGACTCCAACGCAGAGGAGAATGAATGACGTAACGATTGAGGTGAGTATTCGCATGTTCAAATAGTTAGATTCACAGATCCCAAAAAGGTTTCGTGATTGGCTTGCCGGCTGCCGTCAGGGGCGTCCCAGGCGCAGCAGTTCGGCGCGCGACAGGCTCTTCGGCATCCTAGGCAGCGAAGCGAGCCCCAGCAGGGCACGTTCCAGGAGGAAATCATCCCAGTCTCCGGTGGCAGAGTTCGGGAACTCATAGATCATCGGCTCGCGCACGAGGCTGCGCAGAGTGGCTGCGGAGCTTCGCGAACCCTTCCTGGAGGCGAGGCGCCGCTCCTCGCGGTCAGTGAGGAGGCGAATTTCAGGCGAAACCGAGCGGAAGCCTAATTTGCGGTAGAACCAGAAGGCGCCGGACTCGATGGCCTCCTCATTCTCGTGGCCGAGTTGATAGGGGTCCACGACGAAGCACGTGACGCCGAGCAACTGGTGGCAGGCGCGGAGCACCTGGGCGTAGAGCCAGGCGGTCTCGCCCGCGCGAAACGTGTAGTACAGATTGAAGCCGGCATCCATGCGCTCCAGGATGGTTAACCCTTCGAAGTATCCGATGGGCACGCCGTTCTTCCAGATGGACATGGCATGGTAGGCGCGCACCGGCAGATGGTGAGCAGGCGCCACGCCCGAGAGGAACAACTCCACGCCGCGGCCTAGCTGGATCTCATGGACGCTCCGCGGATCGCCCCAGGTGAAGCCGTGCAACTCGCGGTAGCGAACGGCGGAGGTGTCGCGTGCCAATGCCAGCACCATCTCTCCGGCGCCGGCGGCGAGCTTCCGCACTGGCAGCGGGGAGGCCGATGGAATCTCGTCGAGGGGCGCATCGCGGCGGGTGAGCAGAGGTCCGGAGTGGCAGTAGAGGCTCTTCACGGGCAGGCGCATGAGAGTGCGGGTGGCGCTGCTGGAGCCGAAATCCCAGCGCAGCGGAAGTTGCAGGCTGTCGTAGCGATCGGCGGCTTCCTGCGAATCGGGCCAGCGCTTGGCGATTGCGCGAAGCAGCCAATCGAGTGGCGAGCGGCCACGGGAGGCGGCGTCCAGCCAGTTCTCCCATGGGACGTGCGCCTCCACCAGCGCTTGTTCGTGTGCTAGCGGCAAAAAGGCGGGCAGCACACGGCCGAGCGCCTCCGGCGTATCCCAGGCCTCCCACGCGATACGGATGTCGTCACCGTGGCGCTTCGCCAAATGGCGGGCCACGCCGTAGCTGAAGACCGCGGTCATGCCGCTGCCGGCGATGCCGCTGACCGCGTATTCTTCCAGCGGAGTGAGGTCTGCGCCCTTCGCCCGCAAATCTTCCAGGCGGGCAGGGAAGTGGGCGAGTTCCTCGTCGGCTTGCCGGGCATCGTCTTCGGAGGCAGGGTAGGCCCGTTTGTAGAGGAGCTGCTCGTGGAACTCCGCAAGTTTGGCTGGCGTCGCGGCGCGCATAGTTGCGCACAGTGTACACCCAGCAGGAGTGTTATGGCGCGGAGGCTAAGGGGCGCTCAGGTGCCGCTTGATTTTGTTCAGGAATTCCCGGGCTTCGCGCTGCCTGGTGAACTTGCCGGGTTGCATCTGAAAGGTGTGGGTGACGGGAGACTTCTTCCCCCGAGGGTCATAGAGCTCCAGGATGGAGTCCTCCATGCGGCCGGTGGACTTGCGGTACATCTTCTGCTGCAGTTCGTTGCGGAACAGGGGCGAGAGGTAGACGCGGTAGTCCGCGCCCGTCCCCGGGCCCAGCAAGGGCACCGGGAACTGGACCTCCTTCGCGGCCGCGTGAACGTGCCGCTCAAAGCCCCAGAGGCGTTCCAACGAGACGGTCATTCGCCGATCGTGGGCGAGCGTGGTGGACTGGCAGAACAGGGCCAGTCCCAACAGGGACCAACGCATCATGCCAACACCATGACATTGAACGGGTCCGGCGGCAAGCCTATTAATCAGCGCTTCATTCGGGCCGCGGCCTTGCGGATGTAGGCAGCCGCGTCCGGAGTTTCGCAACTGGTCTCGCCGTGATCGACTGTCACCTTGCCGATGCGGGCCGCGGCCGCCAGCGCAAGTTCGCGCATCTCCGGACTGTGCAGCCCGATGGCGATCACCGCCGAGTTCATCGCGTGGCGCACGCGGTTTTGCGCCTTGTGGATGTGCGCCTCGACATAGGCCAAACGCTCCCGCACGAAATCGTCCGTAAGCGCGTCGCCGCGCGTGGCGAGCAGAGCGAAGACATCCCAGCCTGCCTGTGCGACGAACTCCTTCTTCGACTTCATCCACTGCTCCATCTTCTTGCGGGCCAGCGGTGTGGCGGCGACGAACTTGGAGAGTGCGTCGGCCAGTGGGTAGCCGTGAATGGGTTCCACCCAGGCGTCAAGCTCGGTGGCGGTGGCCCGGGCAGGGTCGGCCACCATGGTCGCCAGCACGCGGGCTTCGAAGTTGCCGGTCGCCCACAGGCCTTGGGCGAGGGCGTGATCGGTTTTGATCTTCTTCTTCAGCGCACCGAGATTGGCGAAGCTGACGCCGTAGAGGTTCTCTCCCGCGCCGTGGCGGGCATAGACTTTGCGATTCTGTGCCGTGCCCATGGATTCCAGCGCAGCCATGGTTTCCTGCAGTGTCATGGAGACAGATGTTAGCACGGCAAGTTCACAAGCGCACTTCGCAACGGGACACGGTCCCTCGCTATAATGGGCGCCGTGCAACTTACCTGGATCGATTGGGCTGTAGTCGCCCTCTACTTCGCATTCAACATCGCCATCGGGCTCTACTACAAGCAGCGCGCGGGCCAGAACGTCGGCGAGTTCTTCCTTTCCGGACGCAACGTGCCCTGGTGGCTTGCGGGAACCTCGATGGTCGCCACCACGTTTGCCGCGGATACCCCGCTGGTGGTGACAGGACTCGTTGCCGAGAAAGGCATCGCGGGCAACTGGGTGTGGTGGAACTTCGTCGCCGGCGGCATGCTCACCGTGTTTTACTTTGCGCGCCTGTGGCGCCGCAGCGGCGTAATGACAGACATCGAATTCTGCGAGATCCGCTACTCCGGCAAGCCCGCCGCCATCCTGCGCGGCTTCCGTGCGCTCTACCTGGGCCTGCCGGTGAACTGCATCATTCTCGGCTGGGTGAACCTGGCCATGGTCAAGATCCTCGAAGCGATCCTTGGCGTTACCAAAACAGAAGCGCTGCTGCTCGTTTTATGCCTGATCGCCTTTACCGGCTGGATCTCCACGCTCTCCGGACTGTGGGGCGTGCTGGTGACAGACGCCTTCCAGTTCGTTGTGAAGATGAGCATGGTGATCGTGCTGGCGTACTCCGCCGTAGCCGCTTGCGGCGGGATCGACGCGATGGTGGTGAAGCTCCACGCCATCGACGTGCAGCGCCAGACCACGATGGGCATGAAGGGGTCTGTGCTCGATTTCGTGCCCGACGTGAATTCGGCGTGGATGCCGCTGGTGGCCTTCCTCGCGTTTATTTCGCTGAACTGGTGGGCTGTCTGGTATCCGGGCGCCGAACCCGGCGGCGGAGGCTACATCGCCCAGCGCATGTTCTGCGCCAAGGACGAGCGGCACTCGCTGCTGGCTACCATGTGGTTCAACATTGCCCATTACGCCATCCGGCCCTGGCCGTGGGTGCTGGTGGGGCTCGCCAGCATCGTGCTGTACCCGGAGCTGAAGGACAAGGAATCCGGCTACCTGGTGGTGATGATCAACCATCTGCCGCCCTCGCTGCGCGGCCTGATGGTGGCGGCATTCGCCGCTGCTTATATGTCTACGATTGCGACGCAGCTCAATTGGGGCGCCAGCTATCTGGTGAACGACTTCTACCGGCGCTTCGTCAAACCGGTGGCCACCGATAAGCACTACGTGCTGATCTCCCAGCTCGCCACCGTGCTTGTCACGATCGGCTCGGCCGGCGTGACCAGCGTGATGGACTCCATCGGCGGCATGTGGCAATTGCTGATGGCGCTCAGCGCCGGCACCGGCGGCGTGCTGCTGCTGCGCTGGTTCTGGTGGCGCATCAACGCGTGGAGCGAGATCTCCTCCATGGCCGCATCGCTGATCTGCTATCTGACGCTGCGTTTTGGCTTTCACCTCACGACCGACGATCCGAAGCAGGCGGCGTGGATGACCATCATCACCGTGACCTTCACCACCGTGACCTGGATCGTGGTCACATTCCTCACGCAGCCTGAACCGAACTCCACTCTGCTGGCGTTCTACAGACGCGTGCGGCCGTCCAACGGTTGGGGCCCGATCGCCGTGCAGGCGCCCGAGGTGGTCATTGTGAAGGATGGATTCTCCAATCTGGTTTGCTGGCTTGCCGGCTGCGTGATGATCTACGGCATCCTATTCGGCACCGGCAAGGTCATTCTCAAGGACTACAACATGGGGGCGCTGATGATCGGCGCCGGCATCGCCGGCGGAGCCCTCATCTATTGGACGATGAGCCGCCGTGGCTGGAGCTCCATTGTGGATTAGCAGAGCGCTTGCGCTCTTCGTTCTCGCAGTCGCGGCCTGGGCGGCCACGCCGCTGGAGTTCGGCCTTGCCGACTACCGCCGCGCGCTGCAGGAACGGAATCTCACTCCGGAACGAAACCTGATTCTTACCGAGCTCTCGATGGTGCTGCCGCACGACGGCTTCTCCATCATGGGCAACATCGTGCGCGGCGGCAGCCAGCGGGGCCTGATGTATGGACTGCTGGAAGCCGCTGACCAGATCCGCCGCCAGGGGCGTCTATCGTCCGCCAAGGTGGAGCCGGGCGCCGCCATGCGCGGCATCCGCTGGTTCATCCACAACGAGGAACTGGAGCGCGGCTGGTACTTCGACCGCGATCACTGGCGCGCGTTCTTTGAGATGCTGGCGCGCAACCGGTTCAATCGCTTCAACCTCGTCTTTGCGCACCAGGCGGCCTATATGGCGCCGCCGTATCCGTTCTGGGTCTCGGTGCCCGGCTTCCCCGGCGTGCGCGCCAAGGGCCTCTCCAGCGAGCAGCAGGCCCATAACCTGGAGACGCTCAAGTTTATCTCGCAGACCGCTGCTGAGTTTGGCGTGGACTTCACTCTGGGCATCTGGGAGCACGACGTTCAGCCCGGCATGACGCCCAGCGTGGAGGGTCTCACCGCGGAAAACATCGGCCCGTATTCCCATGCCGCGCTGGAGATGGTGCTGGCGGCGTGTCCGGGGATCCGCAGCGTGCAGATGAGGACCAATGCGGAATCCGGAATTCCGGCCGCGCGCCAGGTGGAGTTCTATCGCGACTGGATCTTTCCAGCCCTGCGCGACTCCGGCCGGCTGGTACTGCTCGACTTGCGCGGCTGGCTGATGCAGCCCGGTCTGATGGAGGCGGCGCTGTCTGCGAAGGTGCCACTGTGGATTTCCACCAAATTCTGGGCCGAGTACCTGGGCCGTCCGTATCCGCCCTCCGAGACGTTTCCGAACTACTCCTTCCTGAACTTCCTGGAGAAGCCAGGTGTTTCGGACCGCGATCGCCAGTGGCGTTTCTACTTCGAGCTGTGGGGGCTGGGCTCGCACCGCTTACTGCAGTGGGGCGATCCCGACTATGTCCGGCAGGCTGTGCCGTGGCTGCGGCTCAGCGGCGCCGAGGGTTTCGAGATCGATCCGCCGCTGGCGCAGAAGGGCTTTGGCAATCGACCGGGCGCCTATGGGATCTTCACGCCGGAGCAGCAGCAGCGCGTCTTCTGGAAGTACGAGTGGGAGCGCTACTGGCTGTTCTACCAGCTATGGGGCCGGCTCTCTTATAACCCGGCCGAGCCGGATCGCCTGTGGCTCGACGAGTTCCAGCGCCGCTTTGGCGCAGCGGGCAAGGATGTCTTTGAGGCCACGCGGCAGGCCAGCAAGGTACTCAATGAAATCGTCTCCGGCTTCATGCCTGATCCGAACATGTACGTCTGGCCGGAGATCGACGCGGGCGGTCCGCTGGAGAAGTACCTGAAAGTGCCGCCCAGCGATTGGCGCTTCGTGTCGAAGTTCGACGAACACACACAGAACCGCTTGCAGGGCTTGGCGTCGGCCAGGCAATCGCCGCTGGAGACATCGGAGCGTCTGCACGAGATGTCGCTGCTGACGGATCAGGCTGTCGAGCGCGCGCAGCAGGTGCTTGGGGATCAGCACAAGGAATGGAGCGGCACCAAGCCGGACTTGCAGGTGCTCTCGCTGCTGGCCCGCTATCACGGCCGCAAGCGGATGGCCGCCGATCACCTCTCGTGGTTCAACGCCACGCAGGACGAGACGAGTCTGTACGCGGCGCGCCGTGAGCTGAACGGGTCGCTGCGCGTCTGGCAGGATCTGGTGAAGCTTACCGATGGCCTCTATCCGGCGCAGATGGCGTATGGACCGAGCGACACCGGTCATTGGAAAGACAAGCTGCCGGCGCTGGAGGCCGACGCCAAGGCGCTCACAGCGCGCGAGCCTGCGCCCTCCGCCGACAGCGACCCGCGGCGCTGGCCGCGCGCGCTGCCTGTTCCTACGTTGCAGCACAACGCTCCGAAGCTCATCTCCGCCGGCAAGCCCATCACCCTGGCCTTGCAGGTGTGGCCGCCGGCGAATTGTACGAAGGTCCGGCTGCACTACCGTCCGCTGAATCAGCTCGCCGCCTGGAAGTCTGTGGAGGCGCCCGCGCAGCGTGCGGTCTTCACCATCGCCGGCGAGGGGATCGACGCCCGCTGGGATTTCCAGTATTACTTCGAGGTGCTCAATACGGAGGGCGCCGGCTGGTTCTGGCCCGACCCGCGGCGCGGCACGCCTTATCACGTCGTCACTGTCGAAGTGATGCCCTGACCTCAGCCGTGAAATAATACTCGGCATGTTCCGAGCAGCTCTTCTTCTCCTGATCTCCGTTTGTGTCTTCGCACAGGATCCGCCCTACCTGCGGGAAGACGGTTGGACGCCGCTTCTCAACGGCACGGACCTGACGGGTTGGCACGCCCTCGATCCCGCCAAGCCGCACGAGTGGAAATCCGTGCGCGGCGTCGATTGGGACCGTGTCGGAAATCCGAAGATGCTCCGCGGCATCGGCACGTCCGGTGACCGGATCATCAACGGCCCCAGCGGCCGCACGCAGAACTGGGTGACCGATGAGAAGCACGGCGATGTCGAGCTCTACGTGGAGTTCATGATCGCCAAGGGTGCCAACTCCGGAGTCTACCTGCAGGGGTTGTATGAAGTGCAAGTTCTGGTCAGCGACGGCGCCACCACGCCGCTCAACACCGGTGATGGCGGTGCGATCTATCATCAGTGGATCAACAACAAGCCGGTCGGCGGCACCGTCCCGAAGGTCAACGCCAACCTGCCGGCGGGCGTCTGGCAGAGCTATCACATCTGGTTCCGCGCGCCGCGTTTTGACGCCCCAGGCAAGAAGACGGAGAACGCCCGTTTTCTGCGCGTGATCCAGAACAACCAGTGGATCCAGGAGAATGTGGAAGTGCTCGGCCCCACGCGCGCTCACATGGCGATCCCCGAAGCGCCGATGAATCCGCTGATGGTGCAGGGCGACCACGGCCCGGTGGCGTATCGCAATATCTACTGGCGCCCGTTTCGCGGCGTGCCTGAGTTTCACTAAACCGGCATGAGCTGGATCGACATCTCCACGCCACTCCGCAGCGGCATGCTCGTCTGGCCCGGCGACGATGCGGTGCGCATCGAGCAGACGATGTTTATCGATCGCGGTGATTCGTACAATCTGACGTTCCTGGCGATGAGCGCGCACACGGGTACGCACATCGATGCGCCGCGGCACTTCCTGCGTGGTGGCGCCGGTGTGGACACGATGCCGCTGGATGTGATGATGGGCCCCGCGCGGGTGGTGGATGTGGATGATCCGGAGGCTGTGCACGCCCGGCACCTGCCGGCCGATCTGCAACCCGGCGAGCGGGTGCTGTTCCGTACGCGCAACTCCACGGAGTACCTGGCCAAGCCTCATTTTGTCGAGCCGTTCGTTTACGTCGCGCGGGATGCTGCACAGGCTCTGGCTGACGCCCGCGTGGCACTCGTCGGGATCGACTACCTCTCGGTTGGGGGCTTCCACACCGATCTGGTGGAGACGCACGAGATCCTGCTCGGCGCCGGCATCTGGGTGGTGGAAGGGATCCGCCTGGCGCACGTTCCACCGGGCGAGTACGTGCTTGCCTGCCTGCCTCTCCTCATCCCCGGCGCCGACGGCGCGCCTGCGCGGGCTATGCTTAGACAACGCTAAGTTGTGTACCGCTCCCTTTGGTCGCGGCTCGGAAACGGGCGGTACTCGCTAAGCCTGGAGGGGCCACATGCAGAAGTTGACCGGGAAAGTTGCGCTCATCACCGGCGGCACCAGCGGCATCGGTGAAGCCGCCGTCCGCAAGTTCGTTGCCGAAGGCGCTGCAGTGATGATCGCGGCTCGCCGTGAAGAGAAGGGCCGCGCCATCGCCGCCTCGCTCGATGGCCACGCCGATTTCATCCGGACCGACGTTCGCCATGAGGACCAGATGGCGCGTGCCGTGGAAGCCACCGTGCAGCGCTTCGGCCGCATCGATTGCCTTTTCAATAACGCCGGCGAGGTCAAGGGGGACGGCCCGCTGGACGTGGTGACGCCGGCCGCCTACACACTGCTCTCAGAGACACTGGTGGCCAGCGTCATCTACGGCACGCAGCACGCGGCGCGCGCCATGCGAGCCAGCGGCGGCGGATCGATTATCAACAACGCCAGCGTCGCTGCTTTTTTCGGCGGCTACTCGTTCCACGTCTACGCCGCGATGAAGGCCGCCGTCGTGCAGTACGGCCGTTCCGTCTCGTTGGAACTGGCGCCGCATCAGATCCGCGTGAACAGCGTATGCCCCGGCGGAATCGTCACGCCCATCTTCGGCCGGGCTGCTGGCCTGGACGCAGCCACTGCCGACACCACGGCGCAGCGCGTCGGTCCGATGCTGGACCGCATGAATCCCATGGGCCGCGCCGGCCATCCGGACGACATCGCCAACGCCGCGGCCTTTCTCGCCAGTGACGAGGCTGCGTGGATCACCGGGCAATCGCTCATCGTGGATGGCGGCGCTACCGCGGGCCGGCGTTTCGATGAGACGCTTTCGTTCTTTGGCGGAATGAAGGCCGACATCCGCCGAACTTAGACGCCCCCGCCTTTGACCGTCAGACGGCTGAACTCCGCGCTGACTCCGTCGCCC
>CAYVDY010000064.1:0-16975 GCA_964450255.1 uncultured Candidatus Solibacter sp.
CGCCGTCAACGCCCAGGGCCACGTCACCGCCTCGGCCAAATCGTTCGACGAGGATCTCATCATCTTCGACACCGAGACCATGAGCGGAGACATGCACGAATCCCACCCCACGGAGATCGCCGCCACCTATGACGCCCTCGTTCTCGGCACCCGCGACTACCTCCGCAAGTGCGGCTTTCATCGCGTCTTAATCGGCCTCTCCGGCGGTGTCGATTCTACCCTCGTCGCCTGTATCGCCGTCGATGCGTTGGGCCGCGACAATGTCGTCGGCGTCGCCATGCCGGGCCCTTTCTCCTCGGATCACTCTATCTCCGATGCCCGCGCGCTCGCCGAAAACCTCGGCTTCCGCTTCGAAATCGTCCCCATCACCGCCGCCTACGATCAGGTCCTGGCCGGTCTCGCCCCCGTCTTCGCCGGCGCCCCTCACGACGTCACGGAGGAGAATATCCAGGCCCGCCTCCGCGGTCTTACCCTGATGTCCCTCTCCAACAAATGGGGCGCAATCGTGCTCACAACGGGGAACAAGAGCGAAATCGCCGTCGGCTATGCCACCCTCTATGGCGACATGTGCGGCGGCCTCGCCGTGATCAGCGATGTCCCCAAAACTATGGTCTACGACCTCTGCCGCGAGGTGAATCGCCGCACCCCCGGCGTCATCCCCGAGTCCGTTTTCACCAAGCCGCCTTCGGCCGAGCTTCGTCCGGATCAGAAGGATTCCGACTCCCTCCCCGAATACGATGTCCTCGACCGCATCCTCAAAGCCTACGTCGAGGACCTTCAGCCTCCCGTCGAAATCGCCGAACGCCTTCAACTTCCTATCACTCTCGTCCGCGACATCGTCAGCAAAGTCGATCGCAACGAATACAAACGCCAGCAGGCCGCGCCCGGCATCAAGGTCACTTCCAAGGCCTTCGGTATTGGCAGACGCTTTCCCATCGCTCAGAGGTTCTTCGAATGAACAACATCCATCGCTCCTCCCTCGTCGCCGCCGCGTTCGCCGCCGCTGGCCTGCTCATCTCTCAGCCCGAGCCGCAGGAGCGAGTCGGCCCCCGACCCGATGGCACATTCCTTCTCAACTCTGGCGCCATTCTCCAGCCAGCCGGCCGCCCGGTGCCCCTCAACACCTTCCCCATGGCCAGCGCCCTCAGCCCCGATGGCAAGTACCTGGTCATTCTCCAGGGCGGCTACCTCCCGCCCTCCATCTCCCTGCGCAATCCGGAGACACTCGCCGAACTCCACGTCCTGAACCTCCCCGACGCCTGGCTTGGCCTGGCCTTTGCCCCCGCAGGCAACGTCTTCTTTGTCGGTGGCGGTTCCCGCTCCACGGTCTATGAGCTGGCCATCACCCCCGATTCCAGGCTCGAACTCCGCCGCCAGTTCGTAGTCGTTCCCGAAGACACCCGAAAACACACGGACTTTCTCGGTGACGTCACCGTCTCCCCCGATGGCCGTCTCATCTACGTCGCCGCGCTCCACCGCAACTCGATCTTCGTCATCAATCCGCAGACCGGTATCGTCATCGAGGAGTTCAAGTCCGTCTCCCGCCCCTACCGCCTCCTCTTCCACCCCGATGGCAAGTCTTTTCTCGTTACCGGCTGGGGCGACGGCATGCTCTACCAGCACGACGCGCTTAACGGCAGCGTCCTGAGCCGCCATCGCGTCGGCACCCAGCCGATGGATATGGTCTGGCGCACGCGCGCTCCGCAGGTCGAGCCCGGCGAGGAAACCCCACCCTACTCCGCCCGTCTCTACGTCACCCTCGGTGGCGATAACTCCGTCGTCGTTTTCGGCATCGACGAGAACAAGAACCTCCGCCGCACGGAGACCATCAACGTCGCTCTCTACCCGTCCTTTCAGCCCGTCGGCATGACCCCGTCCGCTCTCGCCATCTCTGCGGATCAGGACACTCTTCACGTCGTCTGTTCCGACGCCAACGCCGTTGCCCAAGTGGATATCCGCGGCAAACGCAGCCGCGTCCAGGGCTTCGTCCCCACCGGTTGGTATCCCACCGCCGCCCACGTCCTTCCCAATAAAACCCTCATGGTCCTCAACGGCCGTGGCGCCCGCTCCTTCGCCAATCCCCAAGGCCCGAACCCCCTCCTCAAACAGGCCGTCCTCCATGAAGGCAACGTTGCCGTTCAGTATGTCGGCGCCATCCAGCGCGGCTCCGCCTCCCTCATCCCCCCTCCCGCTCCGGACCAGCTCGAAGCCTATACCCGCCAGGTTCTGCGTCAGAATCCTTACAAGGGTCCGCAGGCCCGCGAATACAGCCCGGCCCTCCCGCCCATCCAGCACGTCATCTACGTCGTCAAAGAGAACCGCACCTACGATCAGGTCCTGGGCGATCTCGGAATCGGTAACGGCGACCGCTCCCTCAACATCTTCAACGAGGAGATCGCCCCCAACCACCACAAGCTCGCACGCGAGTTTGTCCTTCTCGATAACTTCTACGTCAACGCCGATGTCAGCGCCGATGGCCACAACTGGTCCTCCGCTGCCATCGCCCCGCCCTACGTGCAACGTATGTGGCCCAACAGCTACGCCGCCCGCCGCCGCCATTACGACTACGAAGGCGGTGAACCCGCCGCCCTGCCGCCCGCCGGCTATCTCTGGACCAACGCACTGCAAAGACGCCTCACCTACCGCAACTACGGTTGGTGGGGTATCAACATCACCCCCGCCCCCACCTCCGGTCCACAGCTTTCACGCATGAAGGACCCGTCGCTCGCGCCCTACACCAACATGGACTATCGCGGCTTCGACCTCGACTACAAAGACGTGGATCGCGTCGCCGTCTTCACCAAGGACCTCGCCCAGTTCGAATCCACCGGCCAGATGCCGCGCCTCACCCCTCTTCGTATCGGCAACGACCACACCTCCGGCACCGCGCCCAAGAAATACTCCCCCCGCGCTGCCATGGCCGATAACGACCTCGCGTTTGGCCTTCTCGTCGAAGCCGTCAGCCGCTCCAAGTTCTGGGCCACCACGGCTATCTTCGTCCTCGAAGACGATGCCCAGAACGGCGCCGATCACGTCGATTCCCATCGCTCTCCCGCCTACATCATCTCCCCCTATACCCGCGCCCGCGGCATCGACTCCTCCATGTACAACACCGTCTCCATGCTTCGCACCATGGAGACCCTCCTCGGCCTGAGCCCCATGACCATGCACGACGCCGGCGCCCGCCTCATGTCGGCTGCCTTCAACGCCGCTCCTGACGCTAAGCCCTATCAGGCCGAACGCGCTCGCGTCTCTCTCGACGAACGCAACGCAGAGACCGCGCCGCAAGCCGCCCGCTCCCGCGCCATGGATTTCGAGGAGGCCGACAGGATCGACGACGACGCCCTCAACCAAATCCTCTGGCAAGCAATGAAAAATACACCGCCGCCCGCACCGGTCCGCAGTCTGTGGGGCCGTTGAGCAATGCCCCATACCTACCTGGTCGTCGTCTGGCACATGCACCAGCCTTTCTACAAGGATCTGGCCACCGGGGAATACCAGCTTCCCTGGACCCGCATGCACGCCCTAAAGGACTACTACGGCATGGTCCAGATGCTGGAGGATTTCCCGAAAATCCGCCAGACTTTCAACCTCGTGCCATCCATGATGGTCCAGATCGAGGAGTACGCCCAGGGCCGCGCCCAGGACCCATTCCTGCGCTGCGCCCTTAAGCCCGCCGAGGATCTTACCACCGCCGAGCAGGACTTCATCCTCAAGTATTTCTTCCAGGCCAACACGTCCCGCGTCATCTACCGCTACCCGCGCTACGGCCAACTCTATGACGCCTGGCGCGCCGGCGAAGGCAACGTCGAGCGCCTCCGCAAGAGCCTCGGCGTCACAGGCCTCCGCGACCTTCAGGTCCTCTCCCAACTCGCCTGGTTCGACGAGATCTACCAGAAGGACGATCCGGAGGTCCGCGGCCTCATTGAAAAAGGACGCGACTTCACTCTCGCCGATCAGGCCCTCATGGGACGCAAACAGACTGAGATCTGCGCCGCTGTCGTTCCTGCCTACCAGCGCTTCGCCGCCACCGGACAGATCGAGCTCTCCGTTACCCCCTTCTATCACCCCATCCTGCCGCTGCTTTGCGATTCCAACATCGCCAGCGTCTCTCACCCCGGCGTCTCGCTGCCGCGCCGCTTCCACTACCCGCAGGATGCCCGCCACCAGATTGAGACTGCCCGCGCCTACGCCCTGGACAAGTTCGGCTATACGCCCGCCGGCATGTGGCCCTCCGAAGGCTCTGTCTCCGATGCCGCGCTTGCCCTCGCCGCCGATTGCGGCGTCAAATGGATGGCCACCGATAACGGCGTGCTCGGCGCCACGCTGAATACCCTCGCCGGAGTCCGCGAAACCTACCGCCCGTACCGCTGGCAACAGGACGGCCGTCAGATGGACCTCATCTTCCGCGACCACTTCCTCAGCGACCTCATCGGCTTCGTGTACTCGCGCATGGACCCTGCCGCCGCCGCCCACCACTTCCTCGATCGCGTCCGCGAAAACTGCCGCGCCATTCACGCCGAGGGCCGCGATGCCCTGGTTCCAGTGATTCTCGATGGCGAAAATGCGTGGGAGCACTACGAGCAGAGCGGCCGTCCGTTCTTCCACGAGCTCTACCGCCTGATCTCCGCCGACCCCGGCATCTCCGCCGTCACCGTCAGTGAAGCACTCGAGCGTATTCCCCCGGTCGAGCTTCCCCGCATTCATCCCGGCTCCTGGATCAACGCCAACTTTGATATCTGGATCGGTTTCGAGGAAGACAATCAGGCGTGGGAGTTTCTGCTCGAGGCCCGCGAAACCTACGACCGTGTCGTCAACGGACCCGAAGGAGCGAAGCTCACTCAGGCTCAGAAAGATCTCGCCTTCGAAGAACTCCTCATCGCCGAGGGCAGCGACTGGTGCTGGTGGTATGGCCCGCAACACCATTCCGAGAATCGCCCCGAGTTCGACAAGCTCTTCCGCGATCACCTCGCCCACGTCTACCGCGCCCTCGGCCTCACTCCGCCGGAGGCCCTATCCCGGACGATCCTCCGCGTCGCCATCCCGTCCTTCCAGCAGCCCCCGTCCGGGCTCATTCACCCAAAGGTGGACGGTGAAATCTCGTCATACTTCGAGTGGCTCGGCTCCGGATCTTATTGCCCCGACCACCGCCAGGGCGCAATGCATGGCCGTGAGCAATGCGTGAAGGAACTGCGTTACGGCAGCGATGGCGCGAACCTGTTTCTGCGCCTCGACATGGAACAATCCAGCCCGGGTGGCATGGCGGGCACAGAGGTCCGCCTCAACGTCGAAACCGACACCTCCGAGATGGAACTGCGCTTCGACCTCTATCGGGATCGCGCCGAAATCGCGGCCCCAGCCATCGCGGAAGTGGTGTGCGCCTACCTGCAGATTTTCGAGCTGAGCATGTCCTTGGAATCCATTGGCGCCCGCCCAACGGAACAGGTCCGCATCCAGCTCTCGCTATGGCGGGACGGCCTCCCTCTGGAAGCCGCTCCCGCTCAAGGCTGGTTGGAGTTTGTTCCGTCCGAGCCTGCCAGTTGGGAATAGCCGAGGCTCTTACTTGCCCTTGAAGGCAGAGTACTTGCTGAGCACGGCAAGCAGTTCCGCCGCAGCCGCCGGCGCCGGCTTTTTGCCGCGCAGAACTTCCTTACGGTCGATCCCGCTGCCGTAAAGCGCCGCATCGACGTCGTCGTCCGCCCGCATCGTTGCGCCTTGCAGCGCGATGCCCGCGAACGCGCCGCGCGATCTCGACCACGACAACATCTCCGCGCGCATCGAGGCATCCGTCTGGGCCTGCGAATCCCGGCCAACCGGCCCGGCCGCCGCCGTCGCCTCGCCGCCGACGGTGAATTGGCTGGAAAGCAACCGCTCCATGCCCTTCTGGCTCATGACCAGCAGGATGATGTCGCTCTCCGCTCCACCGATCTGGAATCCAAAGCTACCACCTTCTACCCGGATACCCACAGGGCCGGTCCAGCCCTTACCGTCGGGCATGCGGCAAGTGGCGAACCCCTTGCCATACTTCGCGCCAACGATGAAGCCGGCCTTCTTCATGCCCGGCACCACAATGGCGCACTGTGCTTTCGCAAACAGGTCCTGGGGGATCGCCTTGTCAGAAGCGCCCATGATCTCGCTCAACACGTCAGCCGAAGCCTTGAGCCGTTTGTTTTCGTCCTCGCCGGCCCACAGTAACGGTGTGATGGTCAACAACAGAATGAGTTTGCGCATTTAGCCCTCTCATTCCAGGGTAACGCGTATTATCAGGAGATGAGGCCGCCGTGGCCCAAACAAGCGATCTCCCAGCCGGATACTCGATAGCGGGCGAGCATTGGCGGCAGAACGAGGTCCACGACGTTTACTTTCGCCGAGCGGAAGCACCCTGGCGCTGAGAGCACAGGGATATCGTCCTTGTAGCCGAGGAGAAGCAGCGTGCCCGGCTCCACCGGCGCGAGGAAGCGCTCGAGTTGGCAGCCGGCATTGAGCATCGCTCGTCCAACGACATCTTCGGGGCCTGCGGGCGCAGTGGTGGATGCGACGAGAACTACGGTGGGCCGCGCGCGAAGCAGATGGCCGAGCGCTTTGCTCAGAGAGGCTTCGTCCTCCACGGCTGCGAGTGAGAAACGCGGCGTAATGCTGTAGCGGTCCAGCCGCTGCTTCATGATGCTCTCGAACTGCTGTCTGGCGCGGTCGCCGGCGCACGGGTCGGAGTAGAGAATCGCGACCGATGGATCGCGCAGCGGACGCGCCTGCAGGATGGGTCCGCGTTCGCGGATGATGGAAAGCACGGCCTCGAGTTGCTGTTGAGAGACGGCGAACGGGGCGCTCTTGACCGTAGCGATCCGGTCGCCGGCGCGGGCAAATGAGAAGTTCACGGGCGTGGCGATCACGACCGATGCCGTGCAGTTGATCTGCTTCAGGAGCTCATCGTCGATGAGCACGGCGCAGTCTTCCGTCGCGAAGAGATTGGCGCGGCCTCCGGCGGCGAGGCGAATCTCCAGGGAGCCGCAGCCGACCAGTGCCGCCACCTGGGTGACGGCGTCGTCTTCCGGGATCTCTCCTTCGTCGAGCTCGGTGACCCAGACCTTCTGCATGCCCTCGGTTTCCAGGAGGCGGATGTCGTCCTCGCACATCAGATGGCCCTTGGCCAGCAACTTCTTGCCGCCGGGGCGAAAGATCGTGCAGCACAGGATCCTGCCCTGCGCTTCGCGGACGTTGACGGTCAGAGCTCGCATCCACCTCTCCTGGAAACTCAATTGGAAGAGCTTCGCAGTGTTAGTGGGGTCCGGCCGGCAATTCTCTCAGGAAATGTTGTTCCGATTAGTTCTGCCGAAACACTGGAATTTGGACGAGTGCGTCATCCATCATGCCTTTGCCGCCAGCCATGGCGGTCGCGCCCGGCTTCAGCGGCTTGAGCACCGCGATCTCATCGCAGGCCTGAAACTTCGGGCAGCGCAGGCAATCCTTCCAGGCTTTGAGCGGTAATTCACCACGCTCCACTTCGGAATATCCCATTTTCTGAAAGAAGCCAGGGACGTAGGTGAACGCGAATAGGATATCGAGGTCGAAGTCGCGCGCCTCCTGTTCGAGGGCCTCCATCAGGAGGCTGCCGGCGCCGGTCCCCTTGGATTCGGGGTGCACGGCGAGGGAGCGGACTTCGGCAAGCGTGGGTCCGTAGAAATGGAGGGCCGCGCAGCCGAGCAGCTTCTCGTCGTCGTAGAGGACGGTGAAGTCGCGGATACCTTCGGAGAGTTCGAACTCATTGCGAGGCAGCATAATGCCCTGGCGGGCGTAACCGTTAATCAGTTGCAGGATCGCGGGAATATCCCGCATGTTGGCTTTGCGGCGGGTCATTGCCCGAACTCCTGATCTGGGATGAGCCGCGTGCCGAGCGGTTCGCCGTCGAGCAACCGTTGGATGATGCCGGCCACGGCGCCGGGAGCGATGATCACCTCCCGGACTCCGCCGGCGAGGGCTGCGCAGGCTGAGTTGAGCTTCGCCTGCATGCCGCCGGTGGCGGCGCCGGACTCGATCAGTCCCTGGGCGCCGCTGGCGGTGAGTATGGAGAGGGTGGTTCCGGAGCCGTCGCGGACGCCATCGACATCGGTTAGAAAGAGCAGCCGGTCCGCGCGGTAGCCGGTGGCGCAGGCGACCGCCATCTGATCGGCGTTCACGTTGTAGACGTTGCCTTCGCGGTCTCCGGCGACGCAGGCGACCACGGGCAGGAAGCCGTTCTGGGCGAGGACGTCGAGCAGCGCCGGATTGGTGCGGACGATCTCGCCGACGGCGCCGAGAGCGGGGTCGAGTTGGCGGGCTTCGGCCAGGGCGGCGTCGATGCCGCTGAGGCCCACGGCGGGGGCGCCGGCGGCGACCAGGCTCGAAACCAACTGCTTGTTGACGGAGCCGGTGAATACCTTCAGCACGGCGTCGATGACGTCCGGCGAGGTGACGCGCAGGCCGTTGACGAACTTCGATTCGACTCCTCGCTCGGTGAGATAGCGCGTCATCTGCTTGCCGCCGCCGTGGACGACGACGGCCTGGACGCCCTGCGCGGAGAGTGCGGCCAGTTGGGTGGAGAGGCCGGCCAACGACTCGGGATTGTCCACCAGCGTGCCGCCGAGTTTAATCAGGACCTTCACAGCAGGCCCTCCGTTTCCGGGAAACCCATCATCAGGTTCATGTTCTGCACAGCCTGGCCGGCAGCGCCCTTCACCAGATTGTCGATGCAGGCGACGACGACGGCCCGGCCGGTTTTCGCATCCAGCCTGACGCCGATGTCGCAGAAGTTGGTGCGGTTGACGCCGCGCAGATCCGGCATGGCGCCGGCGGGATAGAGCCGGACGAACGGCTCGTCTCTGTAGGCGGCGAGGTAGATATCGAGCAGCGCCTGCGTGTCCTTGAGGCCCGGCGCGCGGAAGTAGATGTTCTCAAGAATGCCGCGGTCGATGGGGATGAGCTGGGCGGTGAAGCTGAACTCATGATCCTGAAGGCCTGCGTTCATCAGGACCTCCGGGACGTGGCGGTGGTTCAGGAGCGAGTATGCGGAGAAGTTCTCGGTGACTTCACAGAAAGAGGTCTTCAGGCTGGGCTTACGGCCGGCCCCGCTGACGCCGCTTTTGGCGTCGCAGACGACGCCGGCGGCGCGGTCGATGACGCCTGCCGCGACCAGCGGCTGAAGCGCGAGACTGGCTGCGGTGGGGTAGCAGCCTGGATTGGAGATCAGCATAGCGCCACAGACGACGCTGCGGTGGAGTTCCGGGATGGAATAGACAGCAGATGGGAGCAGCGCGGGGGCGGTGTGCTCCTCCTTGTACCAGTGCTTGTAGGTTTCGGGCGTGCCAAGCCGGAAGGCGCCGCTGAGGTCAACGATGTGGATCCCTTCGGGGATCAGGGCGGCGGCGAGGTCCATGGAGACTTCCGGCGGCGTGGCCAGGAAGACTACCTGAATGCCCGCGTCCCGGATGGCTGCGGGGGTGCTGGGGATGCGCGGCAGGCCGGGCCGGTTGAGTGGCAGTGGTGGCTCGGAGGAGTCCGGCCGATGTTCGAGAAGCCAGGGCGTAGTGCTCGGGTGGGCCGCGAGGATGCGCTGCAGTTCGACGCCGCTGTATCCGCGAAAACCGACGATTCCGACGTGCATGGTCATGAGTCCGACTGGGCCTCCCGCGATGGCTAAATATACATCGCTATGAATAAATATAACACGAATGAGTAATGCGGTGGCAGGTCATCGGGAGGGCCTCGACCCAGGATTGCGGTCAAGCTGTTCTCGCAAGTTTGTGGTGCAACTAAGGGCCTGGCCGTGGCTTGGCACACCACTCTCGCCGTCCGGAGGGGTAACGCCTCAGACCAGCCGGTGGCAGCGCAAACCAATGAAACGAAGCCCCGGCTGAAGCCGCCGGCAGAGTTGCTTAAATTACTTGACAGTCCGTATAACAAAGTTTACACTCGCATCAATCGGTTCTTGTCGAGATCCAAAATTGAGGAGATAGTCTCGTATGATCGCCAAGTTAGCCATGTTGTGCCTGTGCGCGGTTCCAGTCTGTTTTGCGCAGGAATTCCGGGCCACGCTGATTGGTCAAGTCACCGATCCCACGGGCGCCGTCGTACCTGGGGTGAAGGTACGGGCAACCAAGATCGACACGAATGTCAGCCGTGAGGTGGACACCACCTCGGACGGGTACTACACGCTCCCGGGCCTGGATCCAGGCCGTTACAACGTCACGTTGACGAAGGAGGGATTTCAGACCGTCCGGCGCAACGAGATCGTGCTGCAGGTGGCCGAGAAGCTCGGTCTAAACGTCAAGATGGAAGTAGGCGCCATGAGCCAAGAGATCACAGTGGTGGGCGAGCAGGACCTCGTCCAGACCACCTCCGCCAGCCGTGGCTTAGTTTTCGACCCCATCCAGATGCAGGAGATCCCGCTTAACGGGCGCCAAGCTTACATGCTGATGCGGCTTTCGCCAGGAGTGATGTTCGCCCAGCGGCAGTTCGGCTCATCGGGATTTTCGGGTACGCGCGGTTGGGACGTCAACGGCAGCTTCGTGATCAACGGCGGCCGCTCCGGATCCAACCAGTTTCTGCTGAACGGAGCTCCGATCTCTAGTAACGGCACGTTCAACCTCTCGCCGAACGTGGAGGCGGTGCAGGAGATGAAGGTGATGGTGAACACCTACGACGTGCAGTATGGCCGCTCCGGGGGCGGCCACGTCAACACGACGCTGAAGTCCGGCACCAACGACTGGCATGGCTCGATGTTCAACTTCTGGCGCAACCGCGTGCTGGACGCTAACACGCGGCAGAACAACGCACTCGGAGTGGGCCGCGGATTTCGCAACCAGCATCAGTTTGGCGGAACGCTCGGATTCGCGCTGCGCAAGAACAAGGACTTCCTCTTCTTCTCCTTCGAGGGCTGGCGCGAGCTGGTTCCTTTCCCGTCCAATGTGAGCGTGCCGCCGGTTGAGATCCGCGCGGGCGCATTCGGGGGATTCGTGCCGCAGGGCCAGACGGGTCCGATTCAGATTTATGATCCTCTCACCTCGCAGGTTTGCGGGGGCGCCGTCACGTGCAACTCGGGCGGTGTCTTCAGACGCGACCCGTTCCCGGGCAACGCGATTCCGGCGGGCCGAATCAGCCCGGTTGGGCGTGCCGTGCTCAGCTACTACCCGAGACCCAACTTCCAGGCGCAGTCACTTGTGAACAATTTCACGCGCCCCGACAACCTGGGCCGGTACCGCTACGAGCAACCGATGGCGCGTTACGACAAGATCCTGACTGACAACGACCGGCTGTACTTCCTGTTCACGTTCCAGGATGGATCGGAGTTTCGGAACTCCAATGGATTCGACCCGCCGGCCCAGAACGGTAACATGACTGGCACGGTACGCCGCGATCAAAACTATCTGGTCAGCTACGACCGTACGCTGTCGCCGACGCGGATACTCCACGCGCAAGCGAATTACAACCGCTTTCAGGAGAACTTTCCCGACGTCTCCGACTACGATTTTACGGTGGACAAGCTCGGTATGAAGCCGCTGCCGAGGGTGGCGAGTTTCCCCACCACGCTGGCGCCGCGGATGAACGTCAGTGGCTTCGCCGCGCTGTTTGGCAACCAGTTCATCAACGAAAGCTCGCGCCAGCAACTCAACTTCCAGAGCAACATCAGCGAGACCCGCGGCAAGCACTCCATTAAGTACGGCGTGGAACTGGCTCTGCTGATCAACCATAATCGCGCTTCCGGACGGGCGGGCGGCGAATTCACATTTGACAATCGCTGGAGCCGTCAGTTTTTCGGGATCAGCCAGGGGGCGCGCGATGGCAGTTCCGTGGCCGACCTTCTGCTGGGCAATATTGGCAGCGGCTTCATGGCCTTCAACGACACGTTTCTCCGGCGCCAGCCCTACGTAGCTGGCTTTTTCCAGGATGATTGGAAGATCTCGCGAAAGCTCACCCTGAACCTGGGTCTCCGCTACGATGTTCAGTACCCGCTGCTGGAAACCCACGACCGGCTGAACCGCGGCTTCGACTACAGCGGAGTGCAGGGCAACAGCGCGCAGATCGTTTCGCGTTGGCGCGACCTGGCCGCCAGCGCGGCAGCGGGCTACCCCAGCGTGCCGCAATCGATTCGAGGCGGTCTGCTGTTCGCCAATGTCGGCGGCCAGCCGCGCCGGGTATACAACTTCGATCTGACCAACATCCAGCCGCGCATCGGCTTCGCCTGGAACTTCCTGCCGAAGACCGTGCTGCGGGGCGGCGCCGGCATCTTCCACCGCACCGACACGCGCGGCAACGTTGCCACCGGGTTCAGCCTGAACACGGACTACATCAACTCGCTGAACGCCGGTCAAACGCCATCGAGCGGTTTGACCGGTGGGTACTCGCTGGTGGAGCCGTTCCCGGATGGCGTTGTAACCCCGTTCGGCGCGCAGTTGGGGCTGGCCACCGGCTTCGGCGGCGGCGTCAGTTTCGATAATCCAAACCGGCCGATCCCACGCACTCGCCAGTGGTCGCTGACCTTGGAAAGGGAGTTCGGCGGCGGAACTGTACTGGAAGTGAGCTACGTTGGTTCTCGCACGACGCAGGAGGGCCGAGGCATCCAGTTGGGCGACATGTCCCGGGCCGATTACGACCGCGCCCAGGATCCGGCCAACGTGGGCTTCTACCAATTGGCGGTGCCAAATCCGTTGTTCGGCCTAGCCCGGCCAGGCACCACCATGGCCTCGCAGGCCAACGTCTCCCGGCGCGACCTGCTGCGGGCCTATCCCGGCTTCACTAGCGTCTTTGACAACGTGAATGCCTCTGGCCGCGTGTGGTACCACGCCCTTCAGGTGCGTTTCGAAAAGCGCATGCTGGGTGACCGCTCGCGGGTGGGCGCGCTCTCCATCGTTAGCGCCTACACATGGTCCAAGCAGATGGAGAACTTCCTTCGCAACGACTACGCCTTTGCGTGGCAGGAGATGCGTTCCCAGGTCACAGCCGAGAACCGGCCACACAATCTGAGCACCGCTGCAATCTGGGACATTCCGTTCGGCAAAGGGCGCTCGCGTGCAAACAATCTCCCAAGATTGGCTGAGTTGGTAGTGGGTGGTTGGACGACCAACATGACTCTGATCTATCAGGCCGGCGTTCCGCTGAACGCTTACCGTGACTGGCAGTTCAACTGCGGTGACCCGCGCAGCGGGGTCAACATCAGTGAGACCAGTTGGCTGTTCAACGACCGCGCTCGCTTCAGTGAATGCTGGCGGCAGTTGCGGCCATTTGAATATCGTCAATTGCCTAACCGTTTCAGCCAGATCCGCAGCCACACTGCTCCGCAGTTTGACCTGATGGTATCCAAGAGATTCGCGCTCAGTGAAAAGTGGTCCGCCGAGTTCCGTGCCGAGGCGTTCAACGCCTTCAACACGCCGCTCCGAGGCGACCCCAAGACGACCAACCCAGCCGGCGCCGATTTCGGGATTTTACCGGTTGCGCAGTTGAATTTCCCACGGAACATTCAGCTGGGCATGCGGATCCGGTTCTGACGTGAACCAGGGCGGGGCAGCCTCAGCCGTCCGGCGTGGCTGCCCCGCGGACGAGATGGAGGGGGCCGAAGCGGGTGGGGTGTTACCGCGCAGGCGGATGGGCTCGCGGAAGGCGAGATCAGCTTCGGTTTTCCAGCCTGAGACGAGCCCGGGGTATGAATGCAGCGTAACCCCGGTCTTGCTGAGGGCGAGCGATTCCTGACATAAATGGACGGCCTTTTCGAGAGCCAAGAACTCCTCCTTCGTATCGGCGGGATGGGCAACGAAGATGTTCAGGTCTCTGACTTCCGACATACTCAACTAACCTAGCACCCGCAAACGACGGGATGTGTCGGTTGGTCGGTGAGCTTGAGCCGGCATCAAGCCGCCGCGTTGCCGTCAGACCTCGCCGCGCTGCGGCTGAGTCCCATGCTAGCTCTGAACAGTATTTGGTGGCATTATTAAGCCATGCCGAAGGCTCCAAATGCGAGCAAGTTTTCGCTTGCTATCGAGTACTACCGCGAAGAGGATGGCCGCTGGCTGGCGGACATTCCTGCGCTGCCAGGTGTAACTGCCTATGGTCGGACCAAGAAGCAGGCCACAGGTGCAGTGCAGGTGCTCGCCCTGCGGCTCATTGCCGATCGCCTGGAGCACGGGGAAGCCGTTCCCGGCCCCATGGACGTTTCTTTCGTTGCCGCCTAAGACGCCATCGCCGGACTGGCCGGCCACCAAGTCAAAGCAAGCACTGGCCGCGCTGCTCCGTGCGGGATGGCGTATTAAGCGGCAGGGTGGGACCTCGCATCGCATCCTGCAAAGACCCGGGTGGCCGGACGTGCTGTTTGCCTACCACGATCGAGTCACTCTGGGCCCTGCGGCGATGCGGCTGCTGGCCAAGAAGATGGGCCTTACAACCGGGGATCTATAGCGCGCCTCGCGGGATTCTGGTGGCCGGGGCGAAATGCGCCCGTGGACTGAGTCAAATCCGGCGCGCCGGCGTCTATACCCTCACATGCTCGAAGCCGCGCATCTGACTAAGATTTACGCGGGGATTCCCGCCGTCGAGAGTGTCTCGTTGACGATCGCGCCAGGGGAGATTCTTGGCTACCTTGGACCGAACGGGTCGGGGAAGAGTACCACGGTGAAGATGCTCACGGGGTTGCTTCAGCCGACTCGCGGGGAGATTCTTCTGGACGGGCGGCCGTTGGCGAGCGATGCGGCTGCCTACAAACTGCGGTTGGGGTACGTGCCGGAGGAGCCTCAGCTCTATTCGTTTCTTTCGGGGCGCGAGTATCTGCAATTGACGGGGCGGTTGCGGGGGCTGATGCAGCCGGCGCTGGACCGGAAGATCGATGACCTGTTGGCACTGCTTGGCCTTTCGACCGCGCGGTTCTCGGCGATCGCCTCGTACTCCAAGGGCATGAGGCAAAAGATCCTGCTGGCGTCGGCACTGCTGCACAACCCGGACCTCGTTATTCTCGATGAGCCGTTTTCCGGGCTCGACGTCAGTGCCGCGCAGGTGCTGAAGGCGCTGCTGCGGGACCTTGCGGATGCCGGTAAGATGATCCTCTACTCGTCGCACGTGCTGGAGGTGGTGGAGAAGGTCGCGACGCGGGTCATCATCTTACACAAGGGAAAGATCGTCGCGGACGGCAGCGTGGACGAACTGCGGAATATGATGACGCTGCCTTCGCTCGAGCAGATCTTCACGCAGTTGGTGGATCAGCGCGATTCAGAGCAGGTGGCGGCCGGGATTCTGCAGGTGATCCGGCAATGAAGCCTCCCGCGATGGCCGCCGTTCTGTACCGGCATTTTCTGACTCAGTTTTTCGAAAACGAACTGCTGAGTCCGCAGGGGGAACTGCGCTCCGGGATTAGCGGTTTCCTTGCGATTGCCGCCGTGCCGGGGTTGCTGTTGCCCATCATGCTGTTTGAAAAGTACTCCTCGCTGATCGCGTTCATGAATGCGCACCGGGTGGTGGACCGTGACGGGGCGACGCACGCCGACAAACTGGTGTTTCTTGCGCTGGCGCTGGTGATTCCGGCGTTGGCGACGCTGCTGAAGTGGGAGTCGCTGTTGCCGAACCGGGCGGATCACGCAATTCTGGTTCCTCTGCCGATTCGTCTTTCCACGATTCTGGCGGCGAAGGCCGCGGCGTTGGGGGTGTTCATCCTGCTATTCGCGCTGGCGGTCAACTCCGCCGCCATGGTGCTGTATCCGGCGGTGCTCCTGGGCAACACGGGGACGTTTCTGTACTTTGGCCAGTACATCTTCGCGCACTTCGTGGCGGCCACGGCCGCGTCGCTATTCGCGTGCCTCTGCCTGGTGGCCGTGCAGGGCGCGGGCCAGATGATTCTGGGGCTGGGCGGATTCCGGCGGGCTTCGGCCGCCGTGCAGTTCGTGCTGCTGACCGCGCTACTGACGCTATTGATCGTTTCGCCAACGCTGGGCAGCCACGTTCGCACGCTGCGCGTCACCGAGGTGGCGGACTGGCTGCCGCCGTTCTGGTTTCTCGGTCTCTATGAAGTGCTGTTGGGCAAGGCCGACGACGTCTATCGCGCGCTGGCAGGGACCGCTCTACGTGCGCTCGGAGTGGCGGCCGCTGTCGCCTTCTCCACCTATGCGTTGAGTTACGCGAGGCACTTCCGGCGTATCCCGGAAGTGCTGGAACGAGGGTCCACGCTGGGCGCGCCATTGTGGCGGGTAGTTGAAGCGTTCGCCGGGCGGATCCAACGACGGTCCGAGCGGCTGGCCATTCTGATCTTTGTGATGAAGGTCTTCGCCCGGAGCCGGGATCACCGGCTGCTGTTCGGTGTATTCCTTTCGTTCGCCGCAGCGCTGCTGATTGGCGACGGCATCAGTCTGCTGCTGTCCGGCAAAGACGCTGGGGCTCAACGGCTCTCCGCACCACTGACGGTGAGCTTCTTCCTGTTGACGGGCTTCCGGTTTTTGTATGACATCCCCGCGGAGTTGCCCGCCCACTGGGTATTCCGGCTTGCAGCGCCCCGCGAGCCCATTGCCTTCCACCGCCTGCCGCTTTTGCCCTTGGCGTTAATCATCGCCGGGATGAACTTCAGCCTTCTTTCGCCGGGTCCTGCGGCGATGCACACTGTCTACTGCATGCTGCTGGCACTGGTGCTGGCCGAGGCTCTGTTTCTGGGATTCCAGAAGATTCCATTCACTTGCACCTTCGGCGCCGCCAAATGGAACATCACGTTTGCCCTGACTTTGTGGTTCCTGGCTTTTGTTGTCTATTCATGGGCCACGGTGAGACTTGAGGCGATGCTGCTGCCACATCCCACCGCTTTCGCCGTCGCGTGCGCTTCACTGGGGGCGCTTTTCGTGTGGCTTCTGGTCCGCCGGGGCGGGTTGTGGCGCGAGGATCCGGCGCTGCTTTTCCAGGACGGACAGGCACCGGCCGTGCAGACGCTGGACCTTTTTCAATAGACAGACGCGGGTCCTCTGCGGTACAACCAAGGATT
>CAYVDY010000064.1:16985-18420 GCA_964450255.1 uncultured Candidatus Solibacter sp.
CGCAACATAGTTCCGCAGGAAAACATCACAATGACAACCAAGGATTCCATGACCGATCCCGCCCAGTCGCTGGCAGTAAAGCGCGCCCAGGTGGATTTCCACAACTTTGCCTCCCTTGGTGAACCCGAGAGGGCTCTGGCTGCCTATGCCGATGAGAATATGCGCCGCGGGTCGATTCTCCGCGCCAATCTAGATTTCATTCCCTCGCTGACGCCGTTTCTGGAGGTCGGGGCGAACGCCGGCCACACGTCGTACATGCTGAGCAACGAGTTTCAGGCGGATGGCTTCGCGCTGGATCTCTCGGCGGACGCGCTGCGCCACGGCCAGTTTCTGCAGGAGGCGTGGCACCTGGAGCGGGCGCCGATCCTCACCGCTGGGGATGCTACGCATCTGCCCTATCGGGATAATTCGCTCGCATTTGTGATGTCGTTCCAGACTCTCTCGCAGTTTCTGGATGTGGAGAGCGTGGTGCGCGAGGTGCATCGGGTGCTGGCTCCGGGTGGCGTCTTCTATTTTGCCGAGGAGCCTGTGCGCCGGCAGATGACGCTTCGCCTGCACCGTGCGCCGTATCCGGATCGCATGAAGCCGATGGAGAAGTGGTTCTACGAGAGCGGTTTGCTGGATTTCGTGGCCATGGACGTGATCGGCGCGGATCAGGAGGAGTCGTTCGGGATTCGCCAGAACCACCGCTTCGGATTGCGGGAGTGGTCGCATTTGCTGAATGCGTATTTTGCGGATTCACGGTTCATCACGTTTCCGCGGCAGCGTGGCTGGGCCAACCAGGTGGTCAAATCCTTGGCGCGTGCGCTGCCGGGCAACTCCGATGCGCGGATGGCGGATTGGCTGGGGGCGACGCTGGCCGCGTTCTGCCGAAAGGCCGGTGAACTACCGGCGGGACTCAGCACGTCGGCAGCACTGGCTTGCCCGGATTGCGGTGCTCCTTTCCCGCTGGCGACCGCGGGGCCGCTACGGTGTCTGGCGTGCCCGTACGAGGCAGCGATCGAATCCGGCGTGTTCAATCTGCTGAGTTCCACGCTGCGGGCCGAACTCTATCCAGGGCCGCGCGCCGACACGCTCGATTTCTCCAAGCCCGGCCACGAAGACGGCCTGCTGGAGGGCTTCCGGCCCGGAAGACCGGTGCTGCTGGCGGGGAGCCAGATGGTCGAACTCTCCGACATCGTGGAGAGCGGTCCCGTCGCATATGGCTACGACTGCGGCGTCTGGACGTCGCCGATGATCAGCCGGGTGATCGAAGAGGAGTTCGGCGTCAGGTACCACCCGGGCCACGTCCGAAAGCTCCTCCATGGTTTGGGGTTCTCCGTGCAGAGGCCCAGGAAGATCCTGGCGCGTGCCGACGCGGAGAAGCAAGACAAGTGGCACAGGCACACCTTCCCGAATCTAAAAAAAAGGCCAGGCGCGAAGGGCTCGCGCTCAT
>CAYVDY010000065.1:0-16200 GCA_964450255.1 uncultured Candidatus Solibacter sp.
TATATGACCCAACCAGGACCCATTTCGGTCACCTAGATAAATGACTTGACAGGGGCGTTGGCTAGTTCGGGGTACTCAGCTAGCACGGCGAGCACCTTGGGCCAATCGTAGACTCTCGCGTAGTGAGCAAGGTCCTGCCGCAGCTTCGCGCCTTCTTTGGTCAGAGTCTCCGGTTTGGTTATACCGTCCCAGATGATGTCCCGCGGGGGAGCTTCGTCGAACCCCAATCGGAATTGTGGGGCCGATACGGCAAGCGATTTTTCTTGCAGTTTTCCCATGACACTCCAGACCTCATGAATCGCCTGGACATATTCGCGGTCGCCGCTCAGCGAGCTTGCGACCTTGCTCTTGAAATTGGACCAAGTCTGTTCGCGAGCCAGTTCGGCAATGACTGAAGCCCAGATTTCTTTCCCCACAATGATCCGAAAGCGATAGTCCCGATCGGGCCACTCCAGAATCTGGCGGCCCGACATTTCTTTGAAGCGGCTCTGGAGGTTCTCAAGATGTGCTCTACTGCGAGCGCGGATCATTACAGGGTCCGGATCGGGGGAGGTGTCCAAGCCGACCTCGGCAGTTGCGGTGGCTACCGAATAGAAGCCATAGCGGGTGAATATCCACATTGACGTTTCCTCGAGCGGTGGTGCGATCCCCGGCTTTTAGCTCTCCTCGAACCCCGAGTTCTCAAACTTCAACGTCCGGCAGTTCTCCGTCACGGTCCGGACGACGTTGTCCGGGGCGCCGGAGGGAATGTCGGCTTCGATCTCCACGGTGATGGTCACCTTGGCATCCAGAAGCCCGGAGAGGTGCTGCACAACCGCGCTGGCGATCTGATCGACGTCGCGAGAGAGGCGCGTGGCGTCGATCTTCGCCGAGCCGTGGAAGCGGCGCAAGACCGGCGCTTTCGGTTTCTCCACACCTGTCCCGGTTCCCTTGCCGGTCTCGCCGCCTGTTCCCGTCGGGCCATTGCCTGTCGTGCTTGTCCCCGTGCCGGCCCCGCCGCCGGCGCCCCCACCTGGCGTGGTGACCGGCGGCGCAGCGTCCTTTTCCATCTGCTCTGCCGCAACCTCGGGTTGGACCACTACGCTGTTCGGCGTCAATTGGACAGTCGGTCGCCGCCCGGCCTCGAGGCCGCGGTAACGGTCAGCAGTGGCGTCGTAGTAGTCCGCGTAGGCGAAGGTATCCTGCGACCAGGTGAGCCGACTGACCCCATCCTGGATCGCGTCCAAGATCACCTGGGCATTCTTGACGCGCGGCAAATAGGGGTATTTGGAGAAGTCATCCACCAGTTGCTTCACGCCCACATGCTTTCCGCGCCACAGCGGAACCTGGTCGATCTCAAAACGCAAAATCGAGCCGGCCATGCTCGTGACCAGTAGCCCGTCGTTCTTCAGTTTCTTCGACGCTCGCTCGGCCAGCCACTCCTGACCTTGCAGCCGGAACTCCTGCCACTCCACCAAAGGGAACGGCTGGCCCGGTTCCGGACGTTTCTGCCCGGGCACGAGGAGCCAAACAAAGGTCTCCGGAATCCTCACCCTCACAGCCTGATCGGAACTCTGCAGGCGCTGCTCCACCTGGCTGACCTGGAACGGGGTCAGGTTCAGCGGCTCTTTCTCCTTCTCAATCGACTGCCACGCCAGGTAGGATCGAACCGCCTTATCCAAATCGCCGCGCGTGGTTTTGCTCCCGTCGGCGGCCAAATCGCCGAGCCGGGTCTTGTCGGCCGCCAGGAACACCAGCATGTTTCCGCAGTTCCGGCCGGCGGATCCGCGGTTCAGGATGTCCACCGCCGCCAGCCTCGCCGGGCTCGAATCCGCCTTGGCGCTGTGCGAAGACGCCGGGCTCAGAATGACGAGTTTCGCTTCGGGCTCGTCAACCACCTCACCGACGCTCGTTGGGCAGACTTGCACCTTCGAGAAGTCGCCTTTGTGCTTCGGTTCTTCCAATAGCCGCCGCCGGATCTCTTCCACGACGTCCTCATGGTGGTACCGTTCGGCGCGCTCCTCCGCCAGACGGTTCACGCTCGGCTGCGTCGCATACCAATAACGGCTCCCGTCGACGTAAATGTAAGTGGCCTGGTCGGCCAGCTTGCGCAGGGCATCGCCAAACGTCCCCGACGTCTCCCCGGGCTGCACGCACCCCAGCTTGATCTGCCTGTCCTCGAGGCCCTTCTTCGTTGAATCCTGGGTCGGCGCCGAGCCTAGGTAGAGTGTGCGAGCCACCCGGCGAGCCGCGGAATAGCGGCCGAGCATCGGGTTCTCGCGGTCGATCTTCAGCGGAAGCGAGTTCGGCCCGTCAATATCCTTCTCGATGATCGGATCCCAGACCGGTGGCAGGTAGCGCGTGAGTTCGCTCTGGACGGCGGGAGCGTCCACCGGAACGCTGGCTGGCAAGATCATCAACCCCTTGTCCTCGCGCTCCCACAGCGTGTGGATCACCGAAGACATGAGGCGCAGCACACCGCGGGTTCTCTGGAACTTATCGAGGGTGGACCAGTCGTTGTAGAGCCGATCAAACAACTCCGGGTGGATGGGGTAAGCCGCCTTCATCCTGCGTTCGTACTCGGATTTGCCGGTCTCGGAGGGGAATTCCTGCGCGAACTTCCGGTACTCCTCTGAGAACGCCCGCACCACGGCATCGCGGGCCGTGAACAGTTCGGGATCGGTGATCGGCTGAAACAGCCGTCTACGCACGATCTCAAACCCCTCTTCCGCGCTGGCCGGACGCCACGAGGTCTCCACACGTTCGATGACGTTCTTCAATCGCTCCAGTGCCGCCTGGCCGCCCTCGCCCCCGATTTCGTTCTGGGAAGCCGGAATGCTGACCACCAGCAATGTCTTGTCGGCCAGCTTCGCCGACTCGCTTAGGGTTTGGGCGAAAGTGAAGTGCGCGTCGAAGTCGCCGGCTGGCAGATCGGACTTGTTGTAGAGCTGCCTCGCGTAGGCAACCCATTCGTCAATCAGGATCAGACAGGGGGAGAACCTGTTGAAAAGCAGCCGGAGGCTGTCGCCCGGGCTGACGGCCTTCTCGTCGGCGCTACGAACCATCTCGTAGCCCTCTTTGCCGCCCAACTGGTACGCCAACTCTCCCCAAAGAGTCCGCACCACCGTTCCGTCGGGTTTCTTGTGAAGATCGGCCGGCGACATCCGATTGCCCACCAGCACCGCTCGGCGGACCTTGGGCGGTTGGGAGACTCCGGCCATCTTCGTCACTGTCTCCAGCCCGGGCAATTGCCCTGCGGGCACGCCGCCAAACAGGTGCCAGAGGGCCAGCATGGAGTGCGTCTTGCCGCCACCGAAGTTGGTCTGCAGTTCTACGACCGGGTCTCCGCCATGACCGGCCATCCGGAGCAGAGCGTTGGAAAGCAGCTTCTGTATCCCCTCGGTGATGAACGTGCGGCGGTAGAACTCCACCGGATCACGGTATTCATCCGAGCCCTCCTTCAGGAACACCTGCCACAGGTCCGCTGCGAATTCCGCCTGCTGAAAGCGCCCTGAGGCAACGTCCGGGTGAGGGGTGATGATTTCGCGCCACGGGCGCAAACCCGCGGCCGGTTTGCCTTCCACGGCAGCACTCGATTCTTTCCGCTTCTGACTCCTGAGCTGTTCATCGAACTTGACGCGCAGGATCTCGGCCTTCATCTGCTCGACGGCTTCGACCTGCTCCGCGGAAACCGCGACCAGCAATCGCGAAATGCTGTCGATGGCCCGGTAGGCATCGTCGGTTGAAAAGGCCTTCTGGTGGGCCCACTTGTTCCGCACGTCGCGCAGTTCAAAGGCCAAGCTCCGCTCAGACGGGCCGAGGATCTTCTTGAAGCAGTCGTTCCACAGCTCGCACATCACCTGTAGCAGGGCCTGTGTGTCCCAATTCAGCCCCTTGCCGTCCTTGCCCGGCTGCTGCCAATCCGGGAAACTCGGCCGCGCGGTCTCAATCCACCGGTCCTTGTAGGTTGCCTTCAGCTCCCGCTCAACGTAAGGGCGCAACCCGTCTTTCAGCTGATCCAGCGCTTTGCCGACTCGCTCGCTATTCGTGATGGCCATGTCGATTTTGTTCTCAGTTCAATTCAAATGCCTCGGACGCCATCGACGGCCAGGCCACGACCAGGCTGTTGTAGTAACCGGCCTCTTCCGCCCAGCCCTTCCGCTCGCACAGCGTGTAGAGTCGATAGGCGAGGTCGCGGGCGATCTCCGCCATCCCGCCGATCTTCGCCTTCAAGTTCGCTGCCTCTGCCTCGCCGTGTTTGTCGAGGCGGCGGATCAGATGCTGCGTCACTTCCCAAACCGTCAAGCGATTGTCGGATGCCGGATCCCAGTCCTCGGGAAGCTCATCGCGACGCAGTAGCCGCACTTTGCCGACACGGGAGTGCAGAATCCCAGCCTCAGCCAGGCCCGCGATACTGAGTGCCTTCGCCGTCGCCAGCACTTCGGCTTCACCATAGAGACCCTCGTCGAACTGATGTTGCTCAAACCAGGCGAGCGCCCAGCGCGTGTCGGGGTCGAACTCGCTTTCCTGCTCCGAGAGGACCTCATCGAGGCCCTGGTTGATCAATGCTAAGGCGGTTCTGACTCGCATCGGCGAGCCATCGGTTTCTAGGACCTTCTTGTAGCGCGAGAAGACCGCCATGCCGGGACCGATGGCCGCTTGCGCCAAATCGACGGGGGCAATGTTGCCTTTCTGCAGGTTGCGCAGGGCGTGCGGGAGTTCTTTCTTAAGTGAGGTGAGAAAGTCTTTGCGAGTTGTAATCGAAGCCGAATCCGGACGAGGGCGACAAACGAGCACAATCGAGGAAGCAAGGGCGTTGACCGCAACTTTCACTCCCGTCGGTCGCTCGCTCCGCACCGGCCAGGTACCGAGCACTTGAAAACTCGCCCTCAAGAGGCCTTCCAGCATCGTCTCCCACCCAGTGGATGCTACCTCTCGCGTCACTCCATCTTCGTCTCCGCCGTCTGACTCCGACTGCTTGAACGCGTAGAAAACCGTCAATGGGTAATTCGAGTCGTGCGCTGCGCGCATTCGAAGGAAGGCCCGGCTGAACCCGTCCTCGAAGAACTCCTGTGCTCGTTCCTTGCTCCCACCGAACCGCTGAGGCGCCGCAACCAGCTCCTGTGCTTTGGGCACAAGGAGGGTACTGAGGATTTGCGGGTAAATCTTCAGCAGGCTACGCCGCTGCCAAACATAGAAGAAATCAGAAAGATTTGCGTATCCAATATTGTCATAATAGGGTGGATCGGTAGCAACCAAATACTTGCGCCCATCCTGGGACACTGCTGTCGCATCTAGCTGACTGACAACTCCGGGTACCAGAGAACCCAATTCTTCGACTATTCGGCTGGCTGATTCCGCTGTCTCAGTCAGATCCCCAGCCGCACCCGCAAATGGATTGACCTCTGGGAAATCCCAGTTCATCGGCAAGGCTTGGCGACTGAAAACATTGACGCTCTGATCGCGACTCTGGGACCAGACGGCCAATGAGCAATGAGTGTTAGCAAGGCGGCTCACCAGGAGGCCCAGATACGTCGCGACGGCATCGGCATAAGGCGCTGAGGCCCCATCGGTGATTGCCTGCTCGCGAGCGATAGATACTAAGTCGCACAGAGTCGTGAGCGCAACGAGTTGTCGCGGAGTAAATAGGTCGCGAAATCGTCGAAGTCCGTATGGGAGGCACCACAGGTTACGTGGATCATCAGCCAGTTCTTGCTCAGGGCCCCACTCAGGAGTTGCTGTAAGAGCGACAGCCTCGTGTTCGGCCGTGGGCGCCACATAGATTCTCCCCTTCAATCCTTCGGCAACGATGGCGATGAGCTGTTGCTCCATATGCCCCGCGGCCCCCTCATCCTTGATGTGCTGGTCCGGTGCGACTTGACCGCACACAAGGCAGCGGAACTTCGCGCCGCGTCCGACTTTTGGCGGGTCGGGCACCGATCCCTCACCCATCCGCACCTCGAACCGGATGCGCTTCTCCGCATGCTCGATCACCGGCTCCATCCAGGCCTTCTTCCCTGGCTTCGTGGAGAGCCCGAACGAGCGCACCAATGGCATCCGCGCTCCACAGGCGGGATTCGGGCACTGCACAGTCCGCGCCCATAGCCAGGCAATGACGGTCGCCTCACCTCCCTTCGGCAGCGCTACCTTTGGATAGAGATGGCCAATCCGCTCGAATGCGCGGTCGCGCATCCACTGACCGTAGTAACGGACGTCATCCGCGAGCCCGCGGGCGCCTGTCCACATCCCCTTGCCGCTCAGTTTCGCCTTAGCGGCCGGATTCACCGGTGGTTGGCCGGCGAACTTGGGCGGGATCTCGATGAGCGCTTTGGTGATGAGTACCGCGACCGGGTTCAGGTCGCTGCCGCGCGCCTCCAGCCCCAACCGCTGCGCCTCGAGAGGAATCGACCCGCCGCCACAGAAGGGATCGTAGATCGGCGGCGGATTGCCGCCGGTGGATTTCATGATCTCCGCATGCGCCTCATCCAGTACTGCGCGGTTGTTGGAGTTCTCCCACAGCACGAGTCGCTCGATCAGCCGGAAGAGCCGTTGCCGCTCCTTGTCCTGGTCCGCTTCGGTCGGAAACTGCTCGGGAATGCTCGACGGGTCATCCACCAACGAAGCGAACAGCACCGCCCGGCACGCCGCCAGAGGCCGCCTCGCCCACCAGAGATGCAACGTCGACGGGTGACCATGCCGGATCGACTTCTCCCGCGCGGACTCCTTGTTGATCGCCTCCAGCGGCAATGCGACTTCAATCAGCTTTTTTTTCATGCATCTGTTCCTGAGCTTGAGCGGCATCGAACTCAACGTGCAGGTTTTCGAGCGAAGGAATCGCCTCGATTGCCAGCTTGATGAACTCTGGGTCGTTCAGTGATTCATAGGTGACGCCCTTGAAGCGAGTAGTCACTTCCATATCGCGGCACAGGTCCTTCGCCGAGCCGCACCTCTTCTTCAGTTCGGAACGCAACAAGCGTTCGATCCGATCCATGTCCGGGTTCCGCCCGAGCATCCGCTGCCAGCGAGCTGGTGGATTTCCAAAAACGCCAGGAAGCAGCTCCGCCACAAGCATGTCACAGTTCTTGTCGATCGCTTTTTGAAGATCATTTTCCATCGTCTGTTTGTACTTCTCAAGAGTCGCTTTCAATTGCTCGACTTCAGCAACGAAAGCATCCTTCGCCTCGCGAAGGATGACGGTGCCGTGCCCTTTGATCGGAGTGAGGTACTTCCCAGCGATCTCTTGTTTCTGTTGGCTGATCTCCCATGTGGAGATCTCAGCTCCTTCCTCAATCAATTGAAACGAGCCCTTGAACCTCTCGCGGACTTGTGGATCCTTGACGAGCTGCATCAGATCCCGTGGGACGTTGACCGTCATCCGCGAGATCAGGATGCCCCGCAACTCGAACTCGACGAATTCGATGCGGGCGTTGAATACCCGGACTCTTCGTGCCACATCAAACTTCATCGGGGGATTGGCCTTCAAATCCGCGCTCGTCTTTTCAACCTCCATTCCCGTGAGAGGTCTCGGCTCGACGTTGATGCTGGCCAGATCGGAGCAGGATACATCGCTTTCGGGATTGAGGATTGGCGCGTCCAGCCGGATGGCGTTTGACTTCTCCCTGGGCTTTCCACCGGCTTCGATCAACAGCGGCGTGGGGGAGTAGATCACGGTTGTTTCGTCTGTCACCACCACACCGACTCGCAACCCGGGCTGCTGGTGAATTATTGCGCCCAGCGCCTCCGCTGTCTCTTGCAGTAGCTTCAACGCTGCGATGTCTCCGTAGCCCATGCGGCAAACCTCTGGATCCGGATCCAGAACCACCTGCACCGCTTGCGCGCCAAGTCTCCGCCACGTTTCGGCCACCGACTCCGCAACCGGTACGGAAAGGCCTGGGGCGATCACTACCAGGCGGCGTTGGACGCAGCTCACCAATCCCGTGAGATCGGCATCAGTCAGGCTCACCACCGAGCATTGCGGTGTCATGCCGGTGTCCTCCCTCCACAGCGGTTTTGAACCGATGACCTGGATTGCTCAAAATCAGCCGTCCATAAAAACGACTGAAAACAAAAGACTTGAGCTGGCCAGAATGAACCGGTTATGGACATTGCGGTGGTGAGAAGGTTCATAACTTCGCCTCAACTCCCAGCAACCAACGTGCGCCTCTCCGCTCGCCCTCTGGGTGGATCCGGCCTTCGCCTCTCAACTCCTGAAGGAGACCCAGGATCTGCCTGCGCGAGAGCGCCGGCAGAACCTCTTCGAATTCCTTCATGGCAGCGCCAGCATCCCGTCTCTCTTCGATGTGCATCATGAGCAAGGCTTTGTTCGTTTCTCGATCTAGTCCCTTCCGCCTGGTATACATGCCGTGCTGGCCTAGGAAGGAGTGGAACTTGCGCGAGAGAATGAACCGCACACCTCTCCCGCGGCCGATGCGCTCGATGATGCCCTCATCCAGGAGGTGTGGAAGTCGTTCTTTGACATCTTCCGGCAATGCTTCTTCACGCTGGATGGCGTCCAAAGCGAGGATGTCCTTGGTGCCAAAGGTGGCCAGACGCTCCGCACCAATCTTCTGAAGAAAACTGAGGAAGGCGGGATTCTGTATCTCGCCGCGCAGGGTCAACTCAACCTGGTAGTCGTCCGTCCCCGTGAAATCTGGCCTTGGCTTGCCTTCCTTTATGGATTCTTCGAACATCCGGTTGGCGCCCTGGCCGGATCGCTCGACGAGACCGCACTTCGCGCAGGCATCGGCGATCCGCCGGTTTCGTGGCGACTGCCGCCAGAGCATATTCGCGGCGTTGATGCCGGGTGGGAAACCGCCGGGACTGACGATCTCCAGCCGCCGGGGAAACTGACGAACAAAAATGGAGCCCGCCAGTCGGTAATCCCGGTGCGCGAGCGCATTCAGAACGCCTTCACGCACCACCGCTTCGTTGAACGCGGGAATGTCTCCCACGAAGAACCCCTCGCGGTACTGGAGCACTTCGTTGCGGAGATTGATGGTGTTCCACAGTTCGTCCAGGTATTCCAGGAACCCGGAACGGAACTCGATTCGTTGCTGGAAGCGGATCGAAGCCTCGCTGCTCCGGTACTCAAACACCAGTTCTGCCTGGCCAAGCCGTCGTCCGAGAGCCGGGCGGGTCCCGAGCAGGATCAGCGCGGCGTGCGTCACCTTGTCGCCGGCCAGTAGTTCCGCGTCCTCCAACAACTGCCGTGGGGTGATGCTCGCCAGTGCTGTGTTGCCCGACTTGCGCATCCACATCTCGCGGAAGCGCTCGATCAGCGCCGGATCCAGGTCGTCTATGGTTGCGTCGGGATGTTGCTCAGCGGAGAAATCCGGTCCGGATTCCTGAAAGATCCTACGCAACCGGTCCTGGGAGAGCGGCCTCAGTTCGTCGCCGGCTCGTGCCCAGAACACGCCGTCATACTGGATGGGCACACCCACCGGCCTGGGCGGAACATGGAACACCAGCACCCGCCCGTTGGGATGTTGGATCTCCTCGGATGTGACCTGAATCCCGAGGCGGTTGACCAAGCCAGCGACCGTTCGACCCGGTTCCTCAAACACCGTGGATCCGACAACCCGGCGAGGCCGCCTATCAGTGACACCGAAGATGATTTTGCCGCCGCCCTCATTCGCCAGGGCAGCGCAGTACTTTGCCAGCGTTTCGAAATGGAAGTTCGATTTGGCTTCCTTGAACTCCAGCCTCTCCCCTTCCGGTTCAGAGAGCCAGGCATCCAGTTCCTCGAGGGTTGCACTCATGTGGGCACCCCCCACTGAGCGAACGGCAACGCGACTTCAATCAATACCCTTATCACCGTCATCCTTACTGCCATCTCTCCATCGCCCAATCCGGCCGAGAGTTCAGCATTCACTTTCGCGAAGGGATCCTAACCGGCCGCCTCTAGCACTGCAGCTTTCAGCGCTTCGGCTTCCGCGTCAGTAACGTAGCGGAACAACCCCGTACCCCAAATTGGACCGGCAGCCTGTTCGCGGAACTTCCAATAGCGCGGAGCCTTCGAAAAATCCTTGATCCGGACGAAACTCTTGGGCCACGACAGAAGCCGGCATCCCCAGTTCTCGGGCTCGAATTCTACCTCGCGGATTTGGTAGCAGGCGATGACAATTCGATCCGCTTCGTCCATTTCATGGTTCTTGGTGGTAAGGAAAGCCATCCTGCCTGGTTTGGCATGTCGGATCATTATTGGCTGCCCCGTCTTCGGGCCATGATGGAAGTACCCACCACCGAAGCACTCCTCCTTGAAGATCCCCGCGTCGTAGCATACGACCTGATCCACTGGCGGAAGAATCACTCCGCGCGTGCGCTCTTCCCGCCATCTCTCATTGCATGGGCAGCCCTCGCTGCTGCACCAGGGTTTCTTCGCCAACCTGATGTTGATGTCACGACCCTCTGATGTACAAGGGGTCGTGAACGGACCCTTCTTCCCATACACCCAAGTCACCTTAAAGGCTACGTTTCCGTCGTGCATGCACTTCCCTCCCGTGTTCGTGATCGTTCCGTTCTGGGGGACTCAAGCCGGCTCCTCCCCCCGCGCCAGCAGTTCCTGGAGATTGTAGTTGATACTCTCCACTGCAAAGTCGGGTTCCTGGCGAAAAGGCTGGCGGATGTAGGTCAGTTTCTGCTCTCCAGCTTCCACCTGCCCGATGGCGAGGATGAAGTCGTCCGGCTTGTTCAGCGCCGTGAGAATCTCATTACGTGTGACGGTCACCGTAACGGCGCCGGCGACTCGGCCCTTCACTTCTATGAAGCGCAATTTACCGCTCGCGAGAACCTTCGATTCAATGTCGTACCCGCACTTAGCTCCGCTCACATCGCGCGGTTCGTTGCCGAGCTGTTTCTCCGCTCCCATGACCATTTGCATGGCAAGCAGCTCCATTTTCTTTCGGGCTTCCGCCGATCCGGCATCTGCGGCGGCATCAGTTGGCCGAGCGGAAGACGGAAGCAGTCTATTGAGAAGCCCTACCGGGACGACCAGTGAGCCGCCGACGGCGACGGGCGGCAATGGGGCTATTTGGCGCTCCAGTTCGAGTTCCGCCATCCGCCGCTGAAGGCGGGCCTGCAGCTCATCGGCGCGCTGGCGGGCCTTTCCCGAGTTGATTTTGGCATTGGTCTTGCCGGCCAGTTCCTGGTCCTTGAGCTGGTTGGCGCGATGATCCCAGTATGTGATTTCCTTCGTCAGCCGGTCCTTGACGGCTGCCATGGTCCTGGTGACCAGGTCCTCGCGGCGCTCTCGAACTTCTTTGAGGTGGGCGGGGACAAGATTGGCGATCGCGTGGCCAACCACCACTGTGTCCAAGTCGCCCTTGAGCCAGGCTTGGGACTCCAGTGTCGCCGTCAGACAAGCTCGTTCTTCAGGCGTCGCCGGCCGATAGTCGAGGTACGGAGCGTACCCGGCGTTCCTGGTAGAGCCGGTCGCATCTGTCTCCACGAACTGCAATTGCCGGGAGACCACACGGCGGTTGCCGGCTTTGTCCGTGCGGCCGTCCTGGATGGTGTGCTCGAGGTAGAAGAGCGCGCGGACGGCTTCGCCCGGGTCGTCGGGGTCTACAAGGACTGTGCCGCGTTTCAACAGGTCCCGGTTACGTTCCAGGACGAGATCGATAGTTGCGCCGAGGAGCGGCTGACCCGGGCAGACAAAGGTGGCCAGCGGCTGGCCGGGCACCGCGCGAAGAGACTTCTCGAAGGTGATCCGCTCATATTTGCCCAGCACCGGCTCGCCGGTGCCGATCAGCCGGTCCCGCTGGCGGATCAGGGCGGGTACGTGGGTGATTTCGTAGCGTCTCGTTTCGCGCTCTTTGATGGAGCCGCCCAGCAACCGGAAGGCCTCCAAGAAGAACGATTCGATGAAGTGAGGCTGAAGGCGCCGTGCTTCGGATCGCTCCATGTCTTCCCGGATCCTCTGGACCTGGGAGGCATCCATACTGTCATTCGCAAGAGCCCGTTCTTCGAGAAGCTCCTGACAGTGCTTTCGGTCGGTCAGGTTGTCGACGATCTGATGCAGGCGGGCCTTGACCTCGGGCCGGTCACCATAACGGATCGCCTCAATGAGCAGGTCGCGGAGCCGCTGTTCGCGGAAGAGTTGGCCCAGAATGTCGAAGACTCCTCCACCGAGGGCCTCCCGCTCCAGCTCAATCTTTTCCAGCAGGCGCTTGTATACGTCACCTTCGCGAGTCTCTTCCGCCAGCAGGTTCCAGAGATGGCATACTTCGGTCTGCCCGATGCGGTGAATGCGGCCGAACCGCTGTTCGAGACGGTTCGGATTCCAGGGCAGGTCGTAGTTCACCATCAGGTGAGCACGCTGTAAGTTGATGCCTTCGCCGGCGGCATCGGTAGCCAGCAGGATGAGAACGTCCTTATCCTGCTTGAACGCTTCCTGGGCTTTGGTACGCTCCTCGCGGCCCATTCCGCCATGAACGGTGACCAGCGCCTCGGGGGCGCCGAGGAGTGCGCGGAGCCGCTCGGTCAGGTAGTTCAGCGTGTCGCGATGCTCGCTGAAGATGACCATCTTTCGCCTGTGGCCCTGCGCATCGAACATTTCGGCGTGGTTCTGTAAGAGGGCCGACAACTCTTCCCACTTCTTGTCCGTCCCGCTGCGGCGCACCTTCAGTGCCAATGCTTCCAGACCCCTGAGGATCTCGATCTCAGCTTGGAGTTCCGCGATGGTGCGCGCCGCAGTCGCCTGATCGACGACGGTCTCTTCGGTCTCCTCGACCTCTGCGTCAGGGGCGTCGTCGAGATCGTCGATGTCTTCTTCGGTGAGACTGGGCAATCCTAGGACGGCGTTCTCTTGAAGAGCCGCTCCGCGTTTCAGGATCTGCTCCTCACGCAGGCGCCGCTCGAGCCGTTCCCTGCGGCGCCGGAGAGATTGCAGGATCGCCTCGGGCGAAGACGCCAGCCTCCGCTGCAGGATGGTGAGAGCGAATCCGACGGTTCCTTTGCGCCCCTCATTCTCCAGCGAGTCGGCCCGGTTGAATTCCTCGCGGACGTAGTCGGTAACGCTCTTGTACAGTGCGGCCTCTGCGTCGGAGAGCTTGTAGCCGACGGTGTATGCCCGCCGCTCGGGAAACAGAGGCCTGCCGTCGAACTTGAGTAATTGCTCCTTCACCAGCCTGCGCATCAGGTCAGAGGCATCAGCGGTGTGCACGCCGTCGCGCGAACGGCCTTCGAAACGGTCGCTGTCCAGCAACGCAAGGAAAAGTTGAAAGTCCTCGGGTTTGCCATTGTGCGGCGTCGCCGTCATCAGCAGCAGATGCCGTGTGAGCTGGCCGAGAAGCTGGCCGAGGCGGTAGCGCTTCGTGTACTTGACCTCGCTACCAAAGAATGTAGCCGACATCTTGTGAGCTTCATCGCACACCACAAGGTCCCAGTCGGTGTTGGCGAGCTTCGCCTGCACGTCTTCATTCCGGCTCAGCTTGTCCAGGCGGCAGATGGCCATGGGATTCTCGGCGAACCAGTTGCCGGTGCGCGCTGATTCGAGCTTGTCATTGGTCAGGATTTCGAAGGGAAGTTGGAACCGCTGGTAGAGCTCGTCTTGCCACTGCTCCGCCAGATTGCCGGGGCATACGATCATGCACCGGTGCAGGTCGCCGCGGATCAGCAGTTCCTTGATGAGCAGGCCTGCCATGATCGTCTTGCCTGCGCCGGGGTCATCCGCCAGGAGGAACCGGAGCGGCTGCCGCGGCAGCATCTCGCCGTAGACGGCCGTGATCTGATGCGGCAGAGGATCGACCATCGAGGTGTGAATGGCCAGCAGCGGATCAAAGAGGTGAGCGAGATTGATCCTGTGCGCCTCGGAGACCAGGCGGAACAGCTTGCCATCGCCGTCGAAGCTCCAGGGGCGGCCTGCCTCGACGATTTCGAGAGTGGGTTCGCGATCGCGGTAGAGGAGCTCTACGCTGGGCTTACCGGCGGGATCCTTGTAGGTGAGCTCGATCGCCGCTGAGCCGTACCACCTGACATCGACTACCGTGACCAGGCAGTCGGGCAAAATGCCCCTGACGGCAGCGCCGCGCTTGAGATCCTCCAGTTTCGCCATAAACAGCTCGCATTGACCGTAACCATGCTACCGATCGATCAAAGCTAATGATATAGGGAAAAGCGTCAGCGGGGCCAGTGCGGCAACTGCTTGGGGGCGTGCGACTTGTCCTATTGGATGACAGCAGTCGCGGGGTCGACCTCGGAGAGGCTCGGGGGCAGGGGCTCGGGAGTCGGTGGCGGTTTTGGCAGCGTTCCTGCAAGACCGCAAGCAGATCTTCATCTCCCGCTCAATCCGTCTGGGAATTCCGGAGGTCGCTAGCGGCCCAGATCCTCTCAGTGACGAACGGGGCGGAAACTTGCGCGGCAACAGATCGCACTCACGCAGCATCAAGCTTTCGGTTGCGTCCCACCTCCATGCTCGCGGAAAGATTCAAGAACTCAACGCCCACCCTGACTCAAGCCCCCCGGAGACGATACCACGCGGAACCAAGACTGAAACCTCAACTCTGGATTCACCCTGCGCACGTTCGCCGATAGCATTGCAGCGCCTCCCGCGTGGGTTGGCTCATATGCTCTGGCAACGAGTCCACTGGAAACCATCTCAATTCCTCGCTCTCCTCCTGATTCGCGTTCATGGCCTGACCCGAGGTGACTTTGGCCAGGTACTCTATCGACACCCAATGCTCCCGGTCGTCTCTTACTATGTGATCGACGACAGTCCGTATCCTCCCGATTTCTACGTTCAGCCCAACTTCTTCTCGGCATTCGCGCCTTATCGCATCTGCGCAGGTCTCGAACCACTCCACTGCGCCGCCCGGAATCGTCCAATGACCGGCTTCCGGGGGGCTCCTGCGGAGCAACAAGAGCACCTCGTGCCTTTCGTTGATAATCACGGCGCCAACGCCAACGCCGATGTAGTCGAGACCTCTTACACGATTGATAGACACTTGATTCCGCCTTCATTACCACGGATAGACCATGTAGTTCTTGAACAACAACCCAGAGAAGTGTTTTCTGTCATTGATGGCCTGAAAAATCGGATCGCATATTCGTGAGGCACCATCGATCGCGTCAATCGCCATCCTGGTCTTACGACTACTTCGCGCTGCTTCTATCGGAAATGGCCTTTCATTCGTAATCCAACCGGGATCGACGGAGTTCATTAAGATACCATCCGCGCGGAATTGGTCTGCAGTCGTTCTGGTCATCATGTTGAGACCAGCCTTAGCCATATTGGTGTGCGGGTGACGGCAGTTCTTTTCAGGATCGTGAAAGTTGCCTTCCATTGCAGTCACGTTTACGATGAACGATGGCAATTCCTCTTTCGTTCTCTTCATCTTACTTTTGAGGCGGCTGCAAAGGAGAAAAGGAGCGACCAGGTTGATGTACATTACCTCAAGAAACTCCACCAAATGGATGTCCTCTAGCCTCAACATCCAGCTGTTGATGTCGCGCCTGTCTTCTTGTTGCTCGTCCTCATCAACTCGCCCCTCCGGAAAGAGACTCGAATCGAGCACCTCGTCCCCAGGCATCAGCGGCACCTGTGACAACTGCGCCACGATCCTCGGGTCGCAACCAACAACTGAAGCGGCGAGCTGCATCTCGGAACCCAAACGCTTCATCCATGTTTCCTTTTCCCGGAACTGCAGAAGACACTCACCACCAGCCGGCTCCTTGATTTTCAGCGCATCGTCGTCGCGAATCAAGTGCCTATAGAACACGGGAGGGTGACGAACAGTCTGCGCAGCGTTATTAACGAGAATGTCGAGGCGTTCTAGATTGTCACCAACCCAACCTATCAGACCTTCAACAGACGCCAGAAGCCTGAAATCGGCCGCGCGAATCTGAACTCTGTCCTCCCAGAGCCCAAAGTCCACCTGCCGAGAGAAACGCCGACGGGCGTCGTCCACGAAACGCGTTGTGACAACGACCCTGGCGCCGCACCTCAGCAGCTTCAGAGCGGTTTCGAAGCCGACTTTTAAGCGGCCTCCTGTGACCAAGGCAGTGTAGCCGTGCAGGTCCGCCGTACTCCGGCGCTTCGAGGAGTTCACTTCTCCGCAGGCGGGACAGAGTTCCGGATAAGATGGATGAGCGCTATTAACCTCTTGCTTACACACGTAGCATTCGAAGCCCACGTTTGAACCTCAGTATTCTTTCTCCCCGCGTCGCCAGCTCGGCCTGGCCGACGTCCTTCGTCAGGGCGCGCATCGTGAGGTGATCGTCGGC
>CAYVDY010000065.1:16210-18231 GCA_964450255.1 uncultured Candidatus Solibacter sp.
CCCGTTTCGTTGGTATTCCTTAATCTCGACACCGTTGCCCATCGCCTTCTGCCATTCCTTCGGGCACTCAGGGAAATTCTGATATGTAAAACAACCAGACTGGCGGGCAATACGCCGCGAGAAGAATGTCTCCGCATCAAGGAACCGACAACGGTCGCCCAGCCCAGCCAGCAGCTCGTCTTGCTCCTCGTCGGAAGGAGCTCCCTTCAAGAGGCTTCTCACGTCAGCCGCGTAAATCGCAAAGTTCGCATGCACTTCAGGTGAGGACGCCAGATCAGTCACTGCGAAATACGTTGCTACGTAGGGTGAATATGACCAATCAAGCATCGGCGTCGGTATACCATGGTGTTGAGCGAACGCAATCTTCTGAAAGGGGGAGTACTTATCGTATCCCGCGCCGGCCAACTCCGAGGCACGTCTTATGAATCGCTCCAGCATGGACCGGAAGTGGATCAGATCGAAAGCTATCGAATGGCCAAACGCCCTGGCGCAAAACCGGCTGTAGCTGGTAATGAGATTCCATGCGGGATCTGCGTGGCCGCGATACACCCATTTCTTTTCGCCTTCTTGGGCATCCCGCATGATTTGCTCGCGAAAGCTGCTAAAGTTCATGGACACACGGTTCAAGCTCCCTCGTTGAAAGTCTCGTGAGCGCGCATTACTTTCAGTGCGTCTGCAAACATCTCGTCGCCAAGGCCGACATGCATATCCGATTCCGCCTCCTCGTCCCTCACAACGACCACCTGGTTCCCCGACGAGCAGGCGATGCGCTGGTGGAGCTTCCGGCCCTTAACATACCGGCAGATTATCCACTTCGCCTCAAAGAACGTAAGAAGCTCCAGTAGAGTTTCATGATCCGGGTGAGACTTCCCCCGGACGAGACCTAACAAACTAAAGGTGCTCATCTCGCCGATGACCGCGTATAACTTCACACCGGCCAAGCAACTGTGAACGTTACCCTTGTCGAAAAGCTCTACCTTGCAGTCCGCCAAGACGTCGATCGCACACGACTTTCGCACAAGGTCGAGAATGAGTCGCGCATTGCTTTCAGAAGCAATCCGAAGGAACTCGTTAATGCTCTGCTCCACAAATAGCTTTTGCACAAAGAGGTAAGAGCTCACGAACATGTAGTCCGCCTCACCCAGTTGTGCCAGTTCAAGCGATTGCGTCAGGTTTCTAGCATCATAGTCGTTCGCATTATTTCGTTTTTCCCAGTTGTAATGGAAAGGCCCGTTGGGGTCCGCGATGAACGTGATGTTCACAAATCCAGTTGCCTTCTTGTCATCCAGACCCAATAGACAATACAGCTCATTCTTCTGGATGGCCAGTCGGACAAGAAAGCCGTGATCATCACGGCCAACCTTGCCGAACACGATCGGACAGAAGCCGGCGTTCTTCAGTGCCATCGCTGCGTTATATCCGCCGCCACCCACAGCGGGCTCGACGCTTGCTGCTGTGCGATCGATATTGAGATCACCTGCAATCAGCACTCTCGGTTTGACATCATCCGTACCGATAGGAGGCAGAAAGTCTCCGCCGACGGTGCGCGATCCGGCAACGTTGGATGCATCTCGTCGTGCGAGGCGCACCTGCTCGGTTGTTCGCGCGATGTTTTCCCCAAGCAGGATGGTCTTGCCTTCATGCCACGGGGAACTCTGGACCGTGATGCCCGCCTTACATAAGGCGTCGAATTTTCGCTTGTTGAGAGAAATGAGTTGCAGTGAGTGTACACCGTAGTGGTTCAGTATCTCGACAGCCCCTGAATATGTGCGCCAGTCCTGTGGATCTTTCGCGAGTTTGCCAACTAGTCCCAACCCCATCCCTTCTTGTCTCAGATAGATGAGCAGTCCGCAGTTGGCTTGTTGGATGCGTCTAAGAGATGAAGAGATCTGCTCTGAGCAGTCGCATGACTGGTCAGAGAAGGCGTGGCTGATGCACTCAGACTGGATCCGGCACAAGACATCCTCTTGCGTGCCGGGTATGTTCTCAGTGCGCAGAACGAGAGTCTCAAGCCCGCCAAT
>CAYVDY010000066.1:0-18180 GCA_964450255.1 uncultured Candidatus Solibacter sp.
CACCCCAGCCATGGAACCGAAATGGCCATCGTCAACGGCGTCAGCCGCATCGGCTAAATGACCGGCGGCAAGTCCGCGCTGTGGGTGGACGAAGATATGGCCGACACGTTTGTCCAGAACGGCATCCGGTTCCTGGACAAGTACCGCAACGACCCGTTCTTCCTCTACTTCGCTACACACGACATCCACGTGCCCCGCGTCCCCAATCCACGGTTCGCCAGCGCAACCACCATGGGTCCGCGCGGCGCAGCCATCGCCGAGCTGGATTGGTCCGTCGGCAAGATCATGGATCATCTTGAGGCCATTGGCGTCGCCAACAACACGCTCGTCATGTTCTCCAGCGACAACGGCCCCGTGGTCGACGACGGCTATAAGGACGACGCCGTGGAGAAACTTGGCAATCACAAACCAGCCGGCCACCTGCGCGGCGGCAAGTACAGCAACTTCGAGGGCGGCACGCGCGTTCCTCTGATTGCCCGCTGGCCGCAGCGCATCAAGCCCGGCGTTTCAGACGCGCTTGTCGGACAACAGGACTTTTTCGCCACCTTCGCCAGCCTGGCTGGACAGAAACTGGCCAACGATGCCGCGCCCGATAGCTTCGACGTCCTCCCGGCATTGCTCGGCGAATCGAAGAAGGGCCGCGAGTGGATCGTTGAGCACGCCCGCACACTCTCCATGCGCAAGGGTGAGTACAAGATGATCGAGCCTGGCCCTGGGCCGGTGATACAGGTGAACACCAATACCGAAACTGGAGTGACCCCCGGCCCGCAACTCTACCGCGTCACCACCGACCCGGGCGAGCGCACCAACCTGGCTGCCCAGATGCCGGACAAGGTCGCCGAGCTCGGCGCCCTGCTCAACACCGTCAGATCCTCACCGCGATCCCGTCCCTGAAACACAACATGTCACTGACTTCCCGCAGACGATTTCTTGGCGCAGGCCTCATGGCCGGCGCCGCCTGGGCGCAGGCCCCCAAGCGCCCCAACATCCTCTTCGTCATCGCCGACGATTGGTCGCACGGCCACGCCGGCGCCTATGGCTGCTCCTGGGTGAAGACGCCAAATTTCGATCGTGTCGCGCGCGAGGGAGTTCTCTTTACCAACTGCTTCACGTCCAACCCCAAGTGCAGCCCGTCGAGGGCCACTATCCTCACCGGCCGCAACTCCTGGCAGTTGAAGGAGGCGGTGAACCACTACAGCGTCTTCCCCAGCGAGTTTCCCGTCTATCCGGCCCTGCTCGAAAAGGCCGGCTACTCCGTCGGCCTCACTGGAAAAGGCTGGGGTCCGGGCGATTTTCAGTCCACTGGATTCGTCCATAACCCCGCCGGCCTGCCCTACCAGAAGCGGACCGCCAAGCCGCCCTACAATGGCATCTCGAACATCGACTACGCCGCCAACTTTGGGGATTTTCTCGATCAGCGCGCTAAGGACAAGCCGTTCTGTTTCTGGCTCGGCGGCCAGGAGCCCCATCGCCGCTACGAAGAGGGTTCCGGCATCCGCGCCGGCCGCGATCCCAAAGAGGTGAAACTACCCTCGTACTACCCCAATCACCCGGTCGTGCGCAGCGATATGCTGGATTACGCCCTCGAGGTCGAGTGGTTCGACGAGCACTTGGGCCGCTCACTCCGCAAACTCGAAGAGATCGGCGAACTCGACAACACGTTTATCGTCGTGACGTCCGATCACGGTCAGCCCTTCCCTCGCATCAAGGGCCAAATCTACGAACAGGGCTTCCACATCCCGCTTGCCGTGCGCTGGGGCAGGAACCTGTCCGCGGGCCGCACCATGGCCGATTTCATCAACGCCCGCGACTTCGCTCCCACTTATCTGGAGCTCGCCGGCCTCCAGCCGCCGCCCTCCATGACCGGCCGCAGCATGCTGGATCTCCTCAAGACCGGCAAGTCCGACCCCGCTCGCAACGTCATGCTCATCGGCAAGGAGCGCCACGACATCGGCCGCCCCGGCGATGCCGGCTACCCCGTCCGCGCTATCCGCACGCCTGATTTCCTGTACGTCCGCAACTACCATCCCGACGCCTGGCCCGCGGGCAACCCCGAGACCGGCTATCGCAACGTGGACGACTCCCCCACCAAGGAACTGCTCCTCTCCAGTTTCGACCGCAATTATCAACTCTCCTTCGGCAAGCGCGCCGCCGAGGAGCTCTATCACATGCCCACGGATCCGGATTGCGTCACCAATCTCGCCGCCGAGCCGAAACACGCCCAATCCAAGCGCCAACTTCGGGATCGGATGGATGAGATGCTCCGCCAGGAAGGCGACCCGCGCGCCCTGGGCCGCGCCGATTTCTTCGACACCATTGAATACACCGGTCCGAAGAAGCACTCCTACGATAGCTGGCTGATGAACCAGCGGCCGTAACTCCACCGCGCCAAAACGCGGCTCTTTCTTGACAGCTCCGTACTCTCCTGCCAGACTAAGGGCTCGTTCTGGAGGAGAACCTTGCTAAATCTGCGTCTATCGGCGACCCTCTTCGCGCTCGTCGCGTTTGCAGGCGCCGCCCAATCCGCCACTTTCACTTTTTCCGGTGTCTGCTCTGATTGCACCGGCAACGGCACCGCCACCCTTGTTGTCAATAACGCTTACGTGCCCGGCACGGCGCTCGCGACCAGCGATCTGGTGTCGTTCAACTATCACGGGACGGACCTGTTGCCCGCGTTTGTACTTTCGGCCAGCGACTCGTTTTTGCTCATGTCCGGCAACTTACCCGCCACCTCAGGCCCCGCGCTCTTTCACCTCGAAGGTGGCGCCCTGGTGGTTCCCGCCGGTTTCAGCGGCGCAACCGGTAATCCGCTGGCGCGCTTCACCTTCGACACTGACACCCAGGGCAACTGGTCCGCTTTCGATGCCGCGCTCAACTTCTGCTCGTTGGAGGCGGCCTGCGACTTTGGATCCAACGGCACCTGGAACGGCAGCGCCGTCCCCGAACCCTCTGCCGTCCTCCTTGTCGCCGGGGGCCTCGCCGCACTCGGCTTGCGCCGTTGGAAGCTCAAGGCCTGACCAAACGGCTTAACCTACGACCCAACGACGGCGGGCGCTCCACGGAGCCCCGCCGTTTACTATTTCGCCTCGCCCTCGGTTTATCGTCCTGACATCCGATCACGGTCAGCCCAGCCCTCGCAGCAAGGCGAAATCTGCGAGCAGGGCTTCCACATCCCGCTTGCCATACGCCGGGGCCGGATCCTGTCCGCAGGCCGCATCATGCTGGATCTCCTCAAGACCGGCTATCGCAACGTGGACGACTCCCTGACCAAGGAACTGCGCCTCTCCAGTTTCGACCGCCACTATCCGCCTTCATTCGGCAAGCGCGCTACGGAAGCGTTCTACTATGTGTCCACGGATCCCGATTGCGTCACTAACCTCGCAGCCGCGCCGATTTCTTCGACACCATTGAATACAATGGCCCAAAGAAGCACTCCTATGATACCTAGCTGAAGAACCAGCGCCCGCAGCCGGTCCACGCCGGACAAGAAATACTTGACATGTTCGTAGGGACATGAAAGAATCTTCAAATCTCTTGGAGGAGACCGATGTCCACTATCCGTTTGTTCACTCGTCGCTCACTTCCGGCTCTGTTTGTGCTTCTTGCACTCGCAGGCGCCTCCCAAGCCGCAACCTTCACGTTCAGCGGTGTTTGCACGGACTGCCCACCGCCGAGTGGCACTGAAAACGTCACAGCCACTCTTGTGATGGCTAATTCCTATCAACAGGGTCAGGACATCAACCCAGGCAACTTCGTGTCATTCACCTTTGACGGGTCGGTCAACATCCCTGGTGGATTTACCTTTACGGAGCTAGCTGACTGGAGTGGCTCAATACCACAGAATCTTCCTGGCCCCGCGGGCCTGAGCCTCTATGGTTCCGACGAGAACTACTTCTATGGTTTCGTCTCCAACATCAATGGCAACTGGGATATCTTCCGGAATTCCACGAATTTCGACACTGGCAACTCCGGACTCTGGAACGGCGGAAGCACCAGCGCGGTCCCCGAACCCTCCGCCATCCTTCTTGTCGCCGGTGGCCTCGCCGTCCTCGGCTTCCGCCGCTGGAAGCTCAAGGCATAGCTAAACGGCTTCACCTACCACCCAACAACGGCGGGCGCTCCACGGAGCCCCGCCGTTTTCCATTCCGCCCCACGCGCCGCAGTGCTACCCTCCAACTAGACTTCCTCTACCATGCAGCGCATTGCCATCGCCGGCGCCACCGGCTATATCGGTGGCCGCCTGGCCCCACGTCTCCTCGAGAGCGGCTACTCCGTTTGCTGTTTGGTTCGCTCCCCGGCTAAACTCCAGGACCGTCCCTGGGCCGCCAATGAGAATGTCGACATCCGCCAAACCGATCTGGGCGACCCTGCCTCCATCGCAGCCAGTCTCGCCGGCTGTCACGCGGCCTTTTACCTTGTCCACTCGATGACCTCGGCCGGCTCGGACTATGCCAGCCGCGATCGTGAACTCGCTGCCAATTTCGCTTTCGCCGCCCGCGAGGCAGGCGTCACCCGCATCATCTACCTCGGCGGCCTCGGCGAAACCGGCCCCGGCCTCAGCGAGCATCTTTCCTCCCGCCGCGAAGTGGAAGAAGCCCTCGGCTCCGCGGGCGTCCCCGTCACCGTCCTCCGCGCCGCAATGATCATTGGTTCGGGCTCCGCCTCCTTCGAGATCCTGCGCTACCTCGTCGAACGCCTGCCCGTCATGATTACGCCCAAGTGGGTCAGCACGCCCTGCCAGCCCATCGCGGTCCGCAATGTCATCGGCTACCTGTTGGGCTCTCTCGCCGAACCGCGCACCGCCGGGCGCGTCTTCGATATTGGGGGCCCGGAGGTACTCTGCTATCGCGAGATCATGCGCATCATGGCTGAGGAACTGGGGCTGAAACGCCGCTGGGTGATCCCGGTCCCGATCCTCACTCCACGACTCAGTTCCTACTGGATCCACCTCGTTACGCCGCTCAGCCACGACATCGCCAAACCGCTTGCTGAGGGGCTCAAGAACCCAGTCGTTTGCCGGGAAGATGAGATCACCCGCCTGATTCCAGAGCGCCTGCTCACCGTGCGCGAAGCGATTCGAGCAGCCCTATACAAGCTGGCCGGCCACCAGGTGGAGACCAGTTGGCTGATGGCCGGACCAATTCCTGGTGATCCGGATTGGGCAGGCGGCACTGTCTTTCGCGATACCCGCCAAGTCCACATCCAGGCTCCCGTTCAAGCCGCCTTTCGAGCCGTGTGCCGGGTGGGCGGCGGACACGGCTGGTACGCAGCGGACTGGTTATGGCAGGTCCGCGGTCTTCTGGATAGCCTTGCGGGCGGGCCTGGATTGCGCCGCGGCCGTCGCGATCCCGAGCTCGTCACCTTCGGCGAAGCACTCGATTTCTGGCGCGTCGTCGGCTTCGAGCGGGATCGCCGCCTCACGCTCCGCGCCGAGATGAAACTGCCGGGCGAAGCGCTGCTCGAATTCCTCATCGAATCCACCGGCCCGCGGCAATGCACCCTCACGCAGACCGCGCTCTTCCACCCGCGCGGCCTGTTCGGCCTCCTCTATTGGTATTCGGTGGTCCCGCTCCACCACATCGTTTTTCGCGGCATGCTGCGCGGCATCCAGCGCGAGGCGCTGCGGATCGCTACCGCAGGTGCTTGCTGAAGAACTCCAGCGTCCGCTTCCACGCCAATTCCGCCGCTGCTTTGTCGTAACGCGGCGTCGTGTCGTTGTGGAAACCGTGATTGACGCCATCGTAGATATGAGCGGTATAGGCGGTGTTGTTCGCCTTCAACGCCTCCTCATACGCCGGCCATCCGCCGTTCACCCTGGTGTCGAGTCCCGCATAGTGCAGCAACAGCGGCGCCTTGATCTTCGGCACATCCGCCGCCGGCGGCTGTCCGCCGTAGAACGGAACGGCGGCCGAAAGATCGCTGCCCAGCCGCACGGCCAGCATGTTCGACACCGCGCCTCCGAAACAGAAGCCCACGACGCCGATCTTGCCGCTGCAGTCCGGACGCCCCTTCAGCCAGCGCGCCGCCGCGATGAAGTCCTCATTCATCTTCGGCCGGTCCACCGTACCGAACAGCTTGGAGGCCTGCTCTTCCGTGCCGGGATACCCACCAACGCTCGTCAACCCATCCGGCGCGTACGCGATGAAGTTCTCCGTGCCCAGACGCCGCGCCACATCCTCAATGTAGGGGTTCAAACCCCGGTTTTCATGAATCACCAGAACGCCAGGGAGCTTCCCTGTGGCCTTCGCCGGCTTCACGAAGAGCCCCTTGATGCTCCCGTTTCCCTGCGGCGAGTCCACGGCCACATACTCTGTTTTGATGCGGCTGTCATCCTTGGGCACCTGCTGCGCCCAGGCGTAGTTGGGCCGCAGGCTCTCCCAGATCGCTGTCGCTGTCACGCCGCCAACGGCATAACGCTGCGCGCCATCCAGAAATGCGCGGCGGTCAATGTCCCCGTGCACGTACTTGTCGAATAGATCTAACAGTTCCTGCGGATAATCGCTGGCTTTCTTGCGCTCCATGGAGAGTGCCCCCTTGAGGGGAGAGCATAGCACACCCGTACGCCGGCCCCAAAGGCATCGCGCGCAGAATGTCCTCGATCTGTCCTCTATGGCGCCAGTATCAAAAAGGACCCGTCTTCGTACACGGCCTTCCACCCCCGCTTACTGAGAGCCTGGCTGATCGGCGACCCCTTGTGCACCAGTGCGTGGGTAAACCGGTATTCATCAAAGACCGCCTGCCACCCCGGCTTGGCCTCGTAGATCATCCGGACTTGGTGATAGAGCTCCTTGCCGTAAAAATCAGAGCGCGAGTCGAGGAAGATCTGCTTCCTCCCATTGAACACGTACGTCAGATATCCGGAATGAGTGTCAATAGCATAGATCCGAACGTTGTCCGGCTGCCGGTCCAGATAGCGCGAGGCCTGCGCCGGGTACATCCGCGGGTTCCATCCCGTCTTCTGTTGGTTCGCAGGGTCGCGAGCCCACAGCACCAGCAGGACCACTGCCGCCAGCCCTACAGCCCCGCCATGGAATCCACGGTCGAACTCTTCGATCTGCTCAGAGAATGCCAGGAACCCACCTGCCCAATTAGACTTCTCGCGAATCTCTCTCAGCCACGCCGTCAGCGCCGCCGTGAAAACTGGGATGCCCACCAGGCCCAGCATCGGAACCCCGCGCGTCACGCGAAGGCTCATCACCAGAACCAGCGCGCCCACGAGGAACCATTCGAGCCGCCTCACTCGGAGGGAGAGCAGGCAGCCCGCCGCCGTCAGCCCAACCGCCAGCGTCAGTTGCCCGGCATTCGGGTTCAGCAGATCCGGCCGCAGCCACTCGCTCACGCCCTCGACAATCTCCGGATGCATCAGGAAATCCACAACGTGCCAGTGGAGTTGAAACCCGTATGGATTCACCAGGCTGCCGCCAGCCGCGCAAAGCGCTGCCCATCCATACCACCGCGCCCGTTGCCAGCACGCCGCCCGGTCGCTCGCCTTCCAGATCCACGGCCGCACCAGCCATGCCGCGCAATAGGCGCCAACAAACTGAATGCCGATCATGAAGCTGCCGTGCGTATTCGCCCATAGGCAAAACAATCCCAGCCAAACCGCAGCCTGCTTCCAGCCAAACCGCGTCCCGCCGCGCTCCAACAGAATCAGCAGCAGGAAGATCAGCAGCCAGCTCAGCAGATGCGGCCGCGCCAGCCAGTGGATCTGCGTGGCCGTCACCATCGGCGCTGCCAGCAGACAGCTCAGCACCAGGCTCGCGCCCATCTCCTTCTGCGCGTGTATCCATAGCCACAGACCGCCGCCGATCACTCCCAGGTAGAACGCCGCGATGCCGGCCAGGCCCAGCCAGCTGTGAATGCCGCTCATCAGCAGTTCGGCCAGCCACTCCCAGGCGTACCAGGGGCGTCCAGCCGTCACGAACGACATCCAGTCCACTTGCGGTAAAGCGCGGTGCTGGACAATCCAGTCCCCAACCCGAATGTGCCAGCCCGGATCGGAATCCGCAAAGAGCCGCTCGCTGATGTTAACGCGCACCAGCGCGTAAACGATCAACAGCAGAGCGCTCGCCATCCTCACATCGGGTATAAGCCAGCGCATCCACCACTGGTGCACGTTGACGGGCGGTTCTTCAGGCAATACGGAAGGCATAGATTGCAGGGGTCAGAATACAAGAAGGGCCGCCTGCCCGTTTAGCGGAAGGCGGCCCATCCCAGCCTACATTGGATTCAGGCTAGTCGCGCTTGTACAGCCGTCGGCGCAACAAGCCGAGTCCGATCAGCCCGCCCGCGAAGAGCGCCATGCTGGTCGGTTCCGGCACCGGGCTTTGAGCAGTGTTGACGTTGATGTTGAAGCTGTTGGCCAGCGTAATGCTATCCATGTAGTACATGGAGTCGATGGTGATCCCGAAACCGAGGTTGAAGGGAGATCCCAACCCGGACAGGTCAGGCGAGTAGTACGGCCCGATTACAAATGCCCCGTTGTACAGCGTCAGGTTCCCTGAGACGACAGGCGGCCCGTTCGCGCTGACCCAATAGCTGCCCGTGATGGCGGGTTCGCCTAGACCGGACGCGCAGATGCCTTGGATACCGGTGTTCTCATAACACCCACCCACGTTCGCCGTTCCGTCGAGGTCTACCTTGAACACCCCGGGATTCTGCACCCCGCTGAGATAGGCCGAGATCGAGATATCACCGCAGCCCTCGAAGCTGTTGCACACCAGTTGCATGCCCGACATCTTGAACGCGCTGCCATTCTGCGAAATGGTTGGACCAGTCAGCGTGTACGGGGAAATGGACCCGAGGTTCGCAATGACCGGCAGGCCGTTGCTGTATTGATACTGGCTCTCGCTGATGCCGTTACCCGTAACAGCGATGTTTACCGCCACCGGACTGGCCGCCGACGGCCCAACCAGCACCATGAACCCCAGCACCGTCATCAGCCCGAAGTACATTGCAGCCACGGGCTTATTCATTCTTTTCTTTCTCATCCTAGTGTCTCCTCCTAAAAAGACAATTGTCATACAGTACGCTATCCGCCAGATAGTGTCAATGGAGCAGTGAAACGGTGTCTGGAATCCGGCGGGTCAGCCGGGAGCGAGCCGCCAAACCGGAATTGGGGTTCCGGTGGCAAGCGAGCGGGAGTATCCTATAACCGCACGGAGTTCTGGGAGGGATGTGGCCATGCGGATCTCTTCGATGTTCTCATCGGGTTGGATTGCGCCCGTGTTGCTCGGCCTGACGTGGAGCGCTTGCTCGGGCCAGGCTCTGACGTTTGGGGGAAGCTGGCATCTGAACGTGGAGAAGTCGAGGTGGGGCTCAACCACGAAGCCGTTTAGCGTGGTGATCGTGATTGAGCATCGGGAGCCGATCATTGAGTATCACGGCACCGTGACATACGCGAACGAGGAAACGCGGGTTTTCGGATTTTCCGGCACTTTCGACGGCAAGCCGTACCGGATGACCCGCTCCTACGGCGACGGCGAGATCGTATTGCACCGGGTGGACGGGTTCACCTTCGATTCCACCTTCCGCAGCGACGACGGCAGCTACACGGAGACGGCGCGCACATCGCTTTCACGCGATGGCAAGCTGTTGACGCGCAAGTTGACCGTGAAGTCGCCGGATGGCAAGAAGAGCTGGACCGAGATCTACGAGAAACGCTGAGCGCCGCGGGTTGCGAACCAGCACGACGCCCGGTTTCTATGGGAACATTAGCGGCGTCGTGAAGATGCCCTTGCCGGGAGCCGGGGCCTCCGGCCAGCAACCGCGGGACCACTGGCATCTGGTCGAGAACGGAGGACGGCGCCACGATCTGCGCATCGGGTACGCGACCGTACCAGATAAAGAGGCGAGTCACGATGCGGCCAGTGTCCTCTGGAGCGGGGCCGGTCACCACACCCAGGGCTTGCATCCCATCGTCGGGGCTACCGCCTGTCCATCTGAATACCAGGTCGGAGCTTCGATCCACGGTGTCCGTCACTGCGCCGGCGTTTGTCCACGTGAACGCCGGATTGATCTCCCCTTCGGCCCGGAAGGGACCCACGACGCTACCGCCGGCGCTCTCGACGACTTACCTGCCGGGCGTGAGAGGCAGTCCCAAGCTCGGCAGCCTCTGGACTACGGCATGCTGACGTTCACGCGCGCGGCGGCTTTCACGACGGCCTCCCAGTTGCCATCGGGGATGGGGATGCCGTTAGCGCGACGTTCGGCTTCGATGCGCCATTCGGGATCGCCGGCCACCATTACCTCGTCGTACCCCGGCGCGGCAGGGGTGTCTTTCATCATGGCGACCACCTTCTCGACTCGAGCGGTGAACTCCTCCAGCGGCATGAAGCGAGCGACATCGATGGCGATAAAGGTCTGGCTGACGCGGACAGTGCGGCCGCGGAAGCGGATGCCGCCGATTTCGGTGGACATGGCGCCGCCGCCAAGGACAGAGCAAAGGATCTCCACCATCATGGCGAGGCCGCTGCCCTTGTAGCCGCCGAGCGGCATCAACATCCCGGTGTATGCCTTCTGTGTGTCAGTCGTAGGAACGCCCTCGGAATCGAAGGCCCAGCCGGCGGGAATCTCCGGCTGGTTGTTGAGGAAGGCCTTGAAGATGCGGCCTGCGGCGACTGTGGTGGTGGCCATGTCGAGGAGCCAAGGGCCCGGCACGGACACGCAAATAGGGTTGGTGCCGAGGCGGCCTTCCCTGCCCTGCCACGGCGGGACGATGGGCGAGGCGTTGCACATCACGATGCCGATCTGGCCGGCTTCGCGCATCTTCTGGGCCCACCAGGCGGCGGCGCCAAAATGGTTGGACTCGCGGGCGACGACGACGGCGACACCCTGCGCCCTGGCGATGCGCACGGCGTGGCGGCAGCAGGTGTCGGCGACCCACTGACCGAGGCCATTCTGGCCATCCAGGAGCAGGCAGGATCCGAATTCAGAGATGATCTCACCATCGGCATGGGGGTCCATTTCACCGGCCAGAAGCTGGTCAATGTAGAAGGGGAGCAACTGAATGCCGTGCGAATCGACGCCGCGCAGATTGGAGGCGACAAGACATTCGGCGGTGACGCGAGCTTTGTGCTGCGAAACCTGGGCGCCGAGGAGAATCTGTTCGGCTACGCTGGCGAGGACGGATGCAGTGAGGACGGGCATGCCTCAACAGGTTATCGTAGTGGCGCGATAGGTCTGAACCCAAAGTGGAGGGTCAACGGTCGAAAAAGGGCATGACGAACGGGGAAAGGAAGTCCCACAGGCCCCAGAGGAGGACGGCGACGACAATTGCCCCGACAACCAGGTTGGACTTTCGGCTGCGCTCACTGCGCTGAGCGGCGGCGGCCTGCGCCTCCATGCTGGTTGGGTTCCAGAGTTCGTGGATGTTCACGCGGTTGAACTGCTGCGCATACTCTGGCGAGCGGAACAGGAAGGCGCGCCAGTGAGGCTCGAAGGGCAGGGCGAGGGAGGGCGTGAAGTCGACGGCCAGATCGACGTTGGTTGGTAGCGGCACGCTCATATGCCGGCTCTTTTGCCAGGTGGTGCGCAGCAGCCAGAAGCCGGTCGCAAGCGGCAGTGCTGCCAGTGCGAGGGGGAAGAGAGACCGGCGCTCGACGGCGGATTTGAGGAAGAGGAGCGCGATGCCCATAACGAAGAGGCCGGCGAAGCCCTTGCCGTCGGAGAGAATCCGCTTGACGGGCGTCCACGGACTGGTTGGTGTCTGCTGTGCGCGGTGCTGGTGCAGGCAGGCATCGCAGAAGGGGACATCGAAGGCGTCGATCGCTTGAAGTGTTTCGTTGGGCGTGTCGCCGTCGTTCTGAACGTGGAAGAGAAAGGCTCGCTCGATTCGAAGGGTGGAGGCTGCCGGCTGTCCGCAACCCGGGCAGATGGGAGGGAAGTGAACGGGGCTGTCTGGGATACGAAGCAGCACGAGGTTAGTCCCCGGGGGCGCGCGGAGTGCGGCGTCGCGCAACTGGTGCAGGGTCGTGCCGGCGAGGGCCAGCGGGCGGATCGCGAAGGAGGCCACAGAATCGGACACTTCAATACAGTATCGCTGATGGGCATGCCACAGGTAACCCTTGCCAACGATCTCTGGCGGGTTGATGATGGACGCATGCCGCTTACGATTTCGACGAGCAACACACCTGCAACCGGGCCAGTACTCGACAGCCCGGCCACGATCACGCAACTGGTACAAAGGCACGGAACCCCGGTGCCAGCGGGTTCGACGGCGGTTGGCATCACGATAGCCATGATCCGAACCGATCAGACAGGCTTGCAGTTTCAGACCCGGAACCGTGACAGTGAGTTCCTGTTCAACACGGGAACGCTGAGACTGACGCTGAGCCAGGAAATCCATATGTCCAACGATCTGAGCGACTGCGCTCGCGGAGTGTGGGTGGAACATGAGAGGAAGCACGTTCGCGACAACGAGCAGATTATGACCCGTATAGACGCGGCACTTCGCGCGGATCTGCAGTTCGCCGCAATCCTGGTGAACCCGACGCAGTGGCGGCCGCGGTCGCAGTTTCAGGCCACCCAACAGACGATTCAGGCGCGCGTGGCTGAAGTGTTCACACGGCTCACGCGGGCGGCTGTGCAGGCGCTCGACACTCCGGCGGAGTACGCCGCGACGGAGCAGCAGGTGCGCGCTCGCTGCAATCCCTGAGCCGGGGCGAGGCGAGGCGTCTCAGCCAAACTCAAAGCCCGCCAGCGCATAGATAAACTCAGGGCGCTCCTCAATTGGGGCGCCCTTCCTCATGCGCCAGAGCTTCCTCACCGTCGCGAACCCCAATTCGTGCGCCAACTCCCAGGCCACCACGTTCATCTCCGGGACGTCCCAGTACGTGGTACCCGAAGCACCGGCGTGCAGCACCCGCTCGCGCGCTTCGTCCATTGATCGCGCCACCACCGGACCCACATAGGAGGCCACGCGGCCAGCGCGAGACGAGCCCAGCAGGGCCAGCACGGCGGAGCGGTCCGCGCCGAAGGCCAGGTGGTCCAACTCCAAATCCGGCGGAAACTCACGTACGGGTAGTTGCGGCAGATCGCCGCGCCAGCGCTCCACCACGGACTCTTCGATGAAGCCGAGCTTCTCGTACAGCGGCCGTCCCATGTCGGTGGCGTCCAACTTCACGCACGCCACGCCGCGCCGGTCGCAGTACTCCAGACACGCCCACATCAGCCGCGCCGCAAAGCCGCGGCCACGATACTCAGGCTGCGTCAGCACCATTCCGATCCACGCCAATTCCCGCCCATAGGTGATGGCAGTGGCGGTGGCGGCCACGCGGCCATCTTCCTCCATGCAGAAGCAGCCTTCGGGTTCCAGGCACAGCACGCGCGCCCAGTCCGAAGGCAGTTGATTCCAGTTGGCGGCAGTGGAAAGCTCCATCGCCTGTACTATGTCTTGAGGAGTGAGGGCGCGCAGAGTCGGCACACTAAAAGCTATAGCGCAAAATCACCTGCAGGTTGGAGTTGCGCTGGTACTGCCCCAGGAAATCGTCAGGTTCTCCGCGCAGCAGTGTGAAGTTGCCCGTCACGCGCAGATGATTCCCAACGGCCTGCGTGTACTCCCACTTGCCGTACATGCCGGCGCCGTTCTGCCGCACCGCCGCCTCGAAGGCGACCGTGCGATTGGCGTCCAGGTTGTAGCTGGCGCGTCCCAGAAACGTCTTGGCCAGTCCGCGGTCCGGTGCGAAGTCCAGCTCCGCGCGCCGTCGCGTCACTGCCTCGCCGGCGTAGCCGCCCACGAACACCCACTCGCCTGTCTGCCGCTCCAACTGAATTACATAGAGAGCGTACTCATCGGCCGTAGGGGTGCTCGACGTGAAGTACGCAGCCTCACCCTTCACCGTGAACCAGCGGAGCGGCACCGCCACGTCGCCGCCATACATCCGCATTTGCGCGAAGTAGCGATCCAAGGTCACCGTGAACTGCGGGATGGTTCGCAGACCCGCCTGAAATAGGGGCAGATGGTTGTAGCCGTCGAAGGCGCTGACAGAGAACTCGTAGCCCTTGCCCAGATGATTCCAGCGTGCGCCGAAGTTGCCGCGCCCAGGGTAGCGGGCGCCGAGGTCGGTGATGGGGATCCCCTGGAGTTCCGGGGCCAGCACCACCCAGCGCTGATTCAGCAGCGGTCCGCGGCTGGGAGTGAACAGCGGCTGGTAAATGGCGTCGAGAGTATTCGACCCGCGCTCGTACGTGGCGCGGACGGCCGTCACGCCTAGGGAATCCGAGTTCAGCACGTTGAGGAAATCCTTGGGTGCAAAGCGGTCCGTCGGATTCAGAATGTCAGCCTTGCCCCAGCGGATGAACTGCCGCCCGCCTTCAAACGTCAGACCGCCCTTGTTCAGGATCACGCTCAAACGCCGCATGGAGAGCGCAGGCCGCAACGTCCCGCGGTCCGCCCAATCAAGCCGCAGCACGCGCTCGAACTGCCGGTGCGAATCGAAACGCGCGTCGAAACTGCCGTTAAACTGAATACCCTTGCGAGGCTTCCACACACCTTCCAAGCGGAGTAGCTCTTCGCTGACCAGTTGCCCGCTGTCTCCGGGCGCTGTCTGCGGATAGGCGTAATTGCGGGTCTCGAAGAAGCCGCGGCCGCTGAAGCTCTGCGCCTGCACTGCAGCGCAAACGAAGCCCAGCAGGATAAGCGGGCGTAGCACGGCGCCCCTTACTGCTCCCGCCGCAGCGCCTGCAGCGTGAAGTTCTCCGCCGGCAGGGATACGTTGTATTGCAGCTTCTCGAGCTTCATGATGGTGCGGCTGTCGCGTACGAGGTCGTGCACCTCCAGCGTGCGCGCAGTCCAGATGTTCTGGACCTTGTCCAGATCTGTGTAACGAATGCGGCGGATCAGCTTATCCTTGCTGAAGCACTCCACTTGCACGAACGAGTAGTTGTCTCTTCGCACCCATAGTTCGATGCGCGTGTACTGGGAGCGGGCCTCCGCTTTGGGCGTGCTCTCGATCCGCCAGACCGCCGCGCCGTCGAGCTGCTCTTCGCCCATCATCTTGTAGGTGGAGCGGTCCACGTCGCGCTCTTCCAGATCTTCGAACGTAAAGTCCGTGCCGAAGAACCGGGTGCGCCGGTCCTGGAACGCGATGCGCCGTTCGCGCGCGACGGCGGGCGTCCACATCCACTGATCTGACGCGCGGTCCGGATGATTGTGGATCAGCAGCGCCACGCCTTTTACCTCGGCCGGCGCCGTGAATTTGAGCACCGCCTTGGCCTCGCCGGCAGAGCCCAGCCGTTCGTACACCCAGCGTTTCGTCGATACCTTGCGCTTTGAGTCGCGTACTTCCAGCGTGCCCTCGTAGCGCTGCGAGTCCGCCCGCGAGCGTTTCTGCGACTCGTCCACAATCGCGCGCGCGTCTTGCGCCAGCAAGGGCGCAGCCAAGCAAAGCAGCAACAGTCTATTCATACTCCAACGCCTCCACCAATGAACCGCGCACGGCCGATTCCGCCGGACCCGCGCCGCTCAACAGCGCCGAGCCCAGCATCACGGGCAGCAGTGTCAACGCAATCTCAATCGGATAGCGGTATTCCAGCCGCATGCCAGCGATGTCGCGCTTCGTGATCTCAAGGATGTAGTACAGGTGCACCGCCCCCAGCGCGAAGCCGATCATCAGCCCAAGTGCGCCGATGGCCAGCGCCTCCATCCAGATGGTGTGCCGCACCTGATTGCGCAACGCGCCGACCGCCTGCAGGACGCCCAACTCACGCTTGCGGTCCGCGATGGAAACCGTCAGCGTGTTCACAATGCCGAGGATGGCCACCAGCACGGCCACGAAAATCTGCACGTAGGTGAGCCCGAACCACTGCTCCGTGATCTTCATGATGAAGGCGCGAATATCGCCGTTTGTGAGCACAAAAAGGCGTGTTTTGGCGCCGAAACGATCCAATAAGCGCTGTCTGACGACGCTTTGGCTCTCGCCCGGCTTCAGATAGACGCGGAAGGCGTTGATGGTGTCGTCTTTCCAGTAACGAACGTAGAGCTCACGATCCATCATGATGGTGCCCTGCTGATCGCTGAAGTCCGCCACCACTCCCAGTACCTTCACGCGCAGCAGGCCGCTGGGCGACATCAACTCCAGCGTGTCGCCCCGGCCCACGCGCCGCAGCAGCGAGAAATTGTCGCTGATCACAACGCCCTCGCCGCGCGATACCTGCCGGTACATGGTCTCCCGGTCTCCATCGATGACCTTCATGCGGACGCGCTTGGCGATCTTCTCCACGTTGGTGGAGACCAGCATCACGGGCGTGCCCTGGTAGACAATGCGCGCCGTGCGGACTGCCTGCAGTTCTTCGATCCCCTCCACCTGCCGGAGTTCGTCGCCGAACGCGAACGGGAAGCGGAAGCTGCGCTGCGTGATGGATTCCGAACTGGTCAGGAACAGGTCTGGATTCAGAGCCGTGTCCATCCACTCGTGGATCATCTCAAAACTCGATTTCGAAATGCCCCCCAAGCCGATGACCAGCGCCACCGAGAGAGCCAGTGCAGCCACAGTGCCCGAGGTGCGCCGTGGCGCCTGCAACAGACTGTCCGCTGCCAGAGAACCCTCGACCGGCCGCACCCACTTCATCAGCGGGCGCAGAAGGCGCGTGAGCCAGATGCAGAGTGCGGGCGTCAGCAGCAACACCGCCAGTACGCTCAGCATGTAGCCGGTATAAAAGAAGAACGGCTTGTGGCCGGCGAAGACACACGCGATGCCGAACCCAAGCATGATCAACGCGGCGATCTTCCGAGCGCGATTCTCGCCCTCGCTCATCACCTGCGCGCGACCTTTCTGCAGGGCCTTGACGGGATCCACTCCGGCGGCGCTACGAGCAGGTATCCAACCGGCGATCAGACTGGTGGCGACACCTAAGAACAGCGCGACGCCCAACAGGCGCGGATCGGCAGAAACCTCCTCAGCTTTCTGCGCAACGCCATACATCTCACCCAGGTAGCCGCTGATGTAGCCCGCGATGCCGCGGGCGATCAGGACGCCCAGCCCGAGTCCTGCAAGCGAACCGAATAGGCCCGCGATGCCGCTCTCGATCAGGAACAGCCGCTTGATCTGCCCCTGTGTCGCCCCCAACGCGCGCAGGATTCCGATTTCACTGCGCCGCTGCGTGACAGCGATCGAGAAAGTGTTGTAGATCAGGAACAACCCGATAAACAGCGCGAAGAGGCTGGTGATGTTGGCGCTCATCGAGTAGATCTGCGCCATCGCCTCAAACTGCTGGCCGCGAGAACTCGGCGGGTCCACCTGCAAGCCCGGTCCGAGCAAGGCTTGTAGACTGAGGCGCGCCTTGTCTACGTCCGCACCGCGGTGGAGCGCGATATCCACGCGGTCAAATTGGCGGCCGCGCCCGAACACCATCTGCGCGGCGTAGATGTCCATGATCGCCAGGTTTCCGCCGAAGGCCGATGCCAATCCTTCGCTCTTCATCACGCCGCGGATGGTGAACTGCTTCGGTCCCTCCATGGTTTGCATGGTGAGCTTGCCGTTCATGCCCAAACCAGTGCGCTGACAGAATTGCTCGCTGAGAATGATGGAGTCAGGCTGCGCCAGGAAGACAAGCGGGTCGTCGATCAACGCGTCGTCCGCTTTGTCAAGATCGTAGTCGCGGAGCGAGCGATCGCCCGTCATGTCCACGCCCAGAATCAGCAGATTGCCCTGCCCCTGGAGGCCGGTCTGCACGGAGGCCTCAATCACGGGTACAGCGACTTCGACATCAGGGTGGGACTGGACGCGCTCCAGTACCTCTTCGGGAAAGCCCGTCTCGCCGGCCGTCACCTGCAACTGGGTAGAACCGGCGATCTTGTCCACGGTCTGATTGAAGGCGTACAGCACGCTTTGATTTGCCGTGTGCATGCCGACGAAGACCGCGACGCCCAGAACGATGCCCGCGGTGGTGAGGATGCTGCGGAGCATGTGCTTGCGCACGTAGGGCCAGGTAATGAGCCGGAGCAGCATCATCGTGCTGTCGCTCGCACCGTGTCGTCTACCACGTGACCGTCGCGCAGCGTGATGGTGCGCGGACAACTCTCGGCCACTGCGCGGTCATGCGTGACCAGCAGCACCGTGGCGCCGAGCCTCCCGTGCAAGTCGCGCACCAGGGCGAGGGTTTCAACGCCGGTGGAGGTATCCAGATTTCCGGTCGGCCCCGCGGCCCACCGGGCCGGTTGGTTAAACAGGAAGAGCGCGG
>CAYVDY010000067.1:0-18117 GCA_964450255.1 uncultured Candidatus Solibacter sp.
CCTTCGGTCCCGGGAGGGGACGCGGGCGTTCAGCTGAACCGCATCCCCGCCGGCCGCCTCCGCCTGGTTCACGTCGATCTCGTGGATGGTGAAGTCCTTGCGCAGCACGGGAAGCGTCGCGATGGAGCGCGCCGAACGCAAATCGCTGAGCGAGCCCTGGAAGTACTCCTTATCCGTCAACACCGAGAGCGCCGCCGCGCCGCCGGCAAAGTACTGGCGGGCCTGCGCGCCCGGGTTGAAATCGGCGGAGAGCAGTCCCTTGCTCGGCGAAGCCTTCTTGATCTCGGCGATGATGGCCGGCGACTTCTTCAGCAACCCGGCGCGAAAGCTCCGCCGCTGCTGGATCTGAAAAGCGGCGTTCTGCTCCATGCCCTTGCGGAGCTTGGACTTCTCGGCGACCTCGATCCGTTTGGTGGCAACGATGCGGGCCAGGATGTCGGGGATAGTAGTGGCCATGCGGGGGAACTCTCAGGATATCAGGCGCTGCGCCCCGCGATACGATATTGGTGTCATGCAATTCCTATTCAACAGTCTGCTCGAACTCATCACACAAACCTCCACCAACCTCCCGCCGGACGTGCGCAAGGCCATGGGCATCGCGCTGCGGGACGAGGCGCCTGGAACTCAATCGCATCAGGCCCTCTCGATCATGGCCACCAATATCGATATGGCGCATGAGGACGCGGGCCCGGTCTGCCAGGACACGGGCATGCCGACCTTCATCGTGCATACGCCGGTGGGCGTGTCGCAGTTGCACATCGCCAAAGTGATTCGCGAGGCCGTTGCCGAGGCGACCAAACGCGGGAAGCTGCGGCCGAACTCCGTGGATTCGCTGACGGGCGCCAACTCCGGGAACAACCTCGGCGTCGAGACGCCGGTGATCCACTTCGAGCAGCACGAATCCGATGAGATCGAAGTGAAGTTGGTGCTGAAGGGTGGCGGCTGCGAGAACAAGAACATTCAGTACTCGCTGCCTTGCGAGCTGGATCATCTGGGCAAGGCCGGCCGTGATCTGGCGGGCGTCCGGAAATGCCTCCTGCATGCGGTTTGGCAGGCGCAGGGCCAGGGATGCGCGCCCGGCGCGCTGGGCGTGTGCATCGGCAGCGACCGGGCGCACGGGTATGATCTGGCGAAGATGCAGTTGTTCCGCACGCTGGACGACACCAACCCGATTCCGGAACTGGCGGCGCTGGAGGCAGAGATCGTCGCGGAGGCGAACAAGCTCGGCATCGGCGCGATGGGGCTCGGCGGCGGCGTGGCGCTGATCGGGTGCAAGATCACGGCGGCGAACCGGCTGCCGGCGTCGTTCTTCGTTTCGGTGGCCTACGATTGCTGGGCGTTCCGGCGCCTGGGCGTGAAGCTCGATGCGCAGAGCGGCGCCATCAATAGCTGGATCTATCGCGATCCGGAGCGGGCCGTGGAGCGCATGGCGAAGGAGACGGGCTTCCCCCTGACCGGGCGCGAGATCATCCTGACGCCGCCGCTGACGTCGGAGATGATGCGCTCCTTGAAGGTCGGCGACGTGGTTCTGATCCGCGGCGATATGTTCACCGGGCGCGACGCGCTGCATGCCTACCTGATGAACAACCAGCCGCCGGTGGACCTCAACGGGCAGATCATCTACCACTGCGGGCCGGTGATGCTGAAGGAAGGCGAGGAGTGGTTCGTGAAGGCCGCCGGGCCGACGACCTCCAGCCGCGAGGAACCTTACCAGGCCGAAGTGCTGAAGCGCTATGGCGTGAAGGCCGTCATCGGCAAGGGCGGCATGGGCAAGAAGACGCTGGCCGGCTTGCAGGAAAGCGGCGCCGTGTATCTGCACGGCGTGGGCGGCGCGGCGCAGTTCTATGCGCGCACGGTGAAGAAAGTGAAGGCCGTGCATCTGATGGAGTTCGGCATCCCCGAAGCGATGTGGCATCTCCAGGTGGAAGACTTCATGGCCATCGTCACCATGGACGCGCACGGCAATTCGTTACATGCCGAAATCGAGAAAGCGACTGGCGAGGTTCTCGAAACGAAGGCATAATCGGGCATGACCCTTTTGAGCTTCGGGCTGGCGGTGGCGGTGGCGTGGACTCGGTTTCGCGGTCCGAATGGAAGCGGAGTCGCCGAGACCGGAGCCCTGCCGGCTGAGTTCAGCAAAGAGAAGAACCTGGTCTGGCGGACCGCGCTGCCGGCCGGGTTCTCCTCGCCCGTGGTGGGCGAACGCTGCGTGTTTCTGACTGCGTATGAGGGTTTGAGCGGTTGGACCCTGTGCGTGGATAAGAAGACGGGCAAGGAGCTGTGGCGGGCCGACGGCTTTACGCTCAAGACGAAATACCGGTCTGTGAACACGCCGGTTTCACCGACTCCGGTGACCGATGGGCGCAATGTGTATGTGTTCTTCGAGGCGGCGGGACTGATCGCCTACGATGCCAGCGGCAAGGAGCGGTGGCGGCATGAGATGGGGCCGATGAGCAACCCGTACGGGATGGGGAACTCGCCGATTCTGGTCGGGGATCTGCTGATCCTGCAGGTGGATCAGGACCTGCATTCCTATCTTCTGGCGCTGTCGACGAAAGACGGCAAGGTGAAGTGGATGCAGTTGCGGCCGGAGGCGAATCACGGGTATTCGACGCCCGTGGTGTGGCAACCGAAGGCAGGCGACGCTCAGTTGATTGTCTCGGGCTCGTATCAGGTGGCGGCCTATTCGGTGAAGACCGGCAAGAAGCTGTGGTGGGTGGAGGGGATGGCGTGGCAGGCGAAGTCGGTGCCGGTGATTCAGGGCGACATGCTGTTTGTGCACTCGTGGATGGCGGGCCTGAGCGAACTGGTGAAACTGCCGGAGGGCAAGAGCTGGTCTGAGTTCGTGGACGAGTACGACAAGAACCAGGACGGGCGGATCGGCAAGCCGGAGGCGCCGGAAAAGGAGATGGCGCGGTTGTGGTTCCTGTTCGATCTGGACGAGAGCGGGTTCATCGAGAGGAAGGACTACGAGAGTATTCAGGCGCGGCAGGCGGCCAAGAGCGGGCTGTTTGCCATCCGGCTGGGCGGCAACGGGAATGTGACGGCAAAGGCGGTAGTGTGGAAGGCGGAAAAGCAGTTGCCGAATATTCCTTCGCCGCTGCTGTACAAGGGCGTTCTGTACATTCTGAAAGAGGGCGGGATCCTGACGGCGTATGAGCCGGCGACGGGCAAGGTGTTGAAGCAGGGCCGGGTGGAAGGGGCGTTGGACGGGTATTTTGCCTCGCCGGTGGCTGGCGATGGAAAGCTGTTTCTGGCGGCGCAAAGCGGGAAGGTGGCGGTGGTGCAGGCCGGGGCGGAGTGGACGGTGGCAGGGGTGAATGACCTGGACGAGGAAACTTGGGCGACTCCTGCGATCGACTCCGCGCATCTGTATGTAAGGACACAGCGGGCGCTTTATTGTTTTGGCCTGCCGTGAGTGAGAATGGAGAACATGCAGAGGCGCACATTTCTGGGCAGTGTGATGGTGGCCGGGTTCGCGCAGGCGGGAACTCCGGTTGAGGAACTGGCGGCGTTTGGCCGCAGCGGGCTGACGCCAGCGGAGTACAGGCAGCGCTGGATCGCGGCTGTACGGGCGACAGGGCAGAAACCGGTTTGGGTGTTCGAGCCCACGGGCGAGTTGGAACCGTTCCTGGATTGGTACCCGGGAGATGAATGGGTAAGCGGCTGGCGCGTAGAGACACAGCGGCCTCACCTCGCCGCCGATGCGACCGCGCGGAGCTTTGCCCACGAGGGGAAGCGCCGTGGCTTTTCCGTGGAACACCGAAGCTAAGTCATTCTGAAGGTTCGCCCGGGGGCTTGAGGGCCCCGGGCAACGGCTTCCCCTGTCGAGCCTGCAGATCCATGCTCGTTCCTGCCACGTCCGGGCAGCAGTGGGTGTAGACTCACGACTGGGGTATTTGGCCCTATCGCCAAATATTCAGGACGCGGTCATGAATACCCGCAAGTCGCTGATCGCAGGGCGAAAGCATGCTGGTTGGCGAAATGGCCAAACAGTTGCTACACCACTCGGGATGGACGCCAAGACCCAAGCACGTTTCGAAGCCCGGGCCCGCATTCTGAAGGCCCTCGCGCACCCCTCCCGTCTCTATATGGTCGACGTACTCTCACATGGCGAACGCTGCGTGTGCGAACTCACCGCGATGGTGGGAGCCGATATGTCCACCGTCAGCAAGCACCTCTCGGTGCTCAAATCGGCCGGGATCGTGGCAGACGAGAAGCGCGGCATGCAGGTCTACTACACCCTGAAAATGCCTTGCGTGCTGCGCTTCTTCGATTGCGTGAGCGAAGTGATGGCGCGCTCGGCCGCCGAATACGTGGAACTGGCATCCATCCGCTGAAGGAGCAATTGATGAAGATTCAGATTCTGGGTACCGGCTGTACCAAGTGCAAACAACTGACGGAGAATGCCGAAACGGCGGCACGCGAGATGGGTATCGCTTATGAACTGGAGAAGGTCACCGAGATCACCGAAATCATGAAGTTCGGCGTGATGGCCACTCCGGCGCTGGCTGTGGACGGCAAGGTGAAACTGGTAGGCAAAGTCGCAACCCCGGCCGAAATACGGGCGTTGCTCAGCTGAGATAAGGACAGGAGGACCGAAGCGATGAAGATCACACCCAAGTGCGGCTGTAACGGAGGTCCAGACCTGATGTTCTGTTGTTCCGGCGCGGCCGATACCGCCGAGATCGCGGACCAGGCCGTCCGGACCCTGCACAGGGCCAAGGAGGCGAAGATGTTCTGTCTGGCCGGGATTGCCGGCGAGGTGGAACTGATCGTCGTGAACACGCAGGCGGCGAACCGCATGCTGGTCGTGGATGGCTGCGACAGCGATTGCGCGAAGAAGACGATGGAGAAGAACGGCTTCTCCGATTTCACGCACTTCCGCGTGACCGATCTGGGCTGGGAAAAGGGCAAGACTCCGGTCAACGGCGAGCGCATCGCCGAGGCCGCCGCCCGGCTACGGCAACTTCTCTCGGAGGCGCCCCCGCGCGCTGAGGCATGAATCCGCGAAGAGCCCTCGCCTGCACTCTCCTCGGCCTAGTGCTCGTCGCCTTTGGCTACCTGGCCTTCCGTGGTACCACAGCCGCTCGGGACTGGCGCGCTCCAGTCACAGCGCAAGCCGCCAGCCCGGACTCCGCGTCCGCTGTTCAATCCGGCAAGCTCATCGCCTACTACTTCCATGTCACCGTACGCTGCACGACGTGCCGCAATATCGAGTCCTACTCGAAAGAGGTGATTCACGCCCGTTTCGCCCCTGAAATCGCGGCTGGCCGGCTGGAGTGGCGGCTGGTAAATCTCCAACCTCCCGAAAACAAGCACTTCGTTCAGGACTACCAGCTCTTCACGAAGTCGCTGGTACTGGTGCGCCTGGAGAACGGGAAACAGAAAGAGTACAAGGTACTGAACGACACCTGGGAACTCGCCGGCAACAAAGCAGCGATGCAATCCTACGTCGAAAAAGAGGTCCGCGGCTTCCTGCGGAAACTCGCATGAACGAATGGGCGGCCGGCACTGCGCTCTGGCTCGGCGTGCTGACTTCGGTGAGTCCGTGCCCGCTGGCGTCGAACATCGCAGCCATTTCCTACATCGGCAAGGGTATCGCACAGCCGCGCCGGGTGCTGGCCGCCGGGTTGCTCTACGCGCTGGGCCGCGTGTCCATGTACGCCCTGTTGGGCTGGCTCCTGGTGACGAGCCTTGCCTCCGTCGTCAGCCTGTCGAACAATCTGCAGAACGTGATGAACCAGTTGCTGGGGCCGGTTCTGATCCTGGCCGGTGTCTACATGCTGGAGTTGATCCGTTGGAGTCCGGGCTCGATGAACCTCACCGCCGAACTTCAGCAGCGCGCCGGGCGGTGGGGCCTTGGCGGCGCCGCGGTACTGGGCGCGCTGTTCGCGCTCTCCTTCTGCCCCGTCTCGGCTGCACTCTTCTTTGGCAGCCTCATTCCCCTGGCAAACAGAAACGGCAGCCCCATCGTGATGCCGATGCTCTACGGAGTCGGTACCGGCCTACCGGTGCTGGCGTTTGCGGTTGTCTTCGGACTCGGTGCGCAAGCGTTGAGCCGCGCGTTTCAACGGATCACCCGCCTGGAAGTATGGGCGCGCCGCATCACGGGCGTGGTCTTCATCCTCGTCGGCCTCTACTACACGCTCAACTACGTCTTCGAAGTTTTCGATTAGCTGAAAGGAGAATCCAATGTCCGCAGACTGGACGCGACGAATGTTTTTCGGAACGGCCGGAGCCGCTCCGTTCGCCCTTGCGCAAGCGCCGGAAGCCAAAACGGTGAAGATCATCGGCATTTCCTGCAGCCCTCGAAAGGACCGCACCACGGCGGCGGCGCTACGGGTTTGCCTGGAAGCCGCAAAGACGGCGGGACCTGAGATCGAGATCGAGCTGATTGACCTGGGCGGCCTGAAGATCAATGGCGATGTGGCCGCCGGAATCCCCCTGGCGGCGGGCGAGCGCGACGACTTCCCGCAGATCGAGGCCAAATTGCGCGCGCCGAACGTGGGCGGCATCATCGTCGCTACTCCGGTCTACTTCAGCAACATGAGCTCCCTCTGCAAAGCTTTCCTGGACCGCTGGATGGCATTCCGGTCAACCTTCGCCATGCGCAACAAGGTCGGCGGCGCGGTCGCCGTGGGAGCGGCACGCAACGGCGGCCAGGAACTGACCCTCCAAACCATTCACGCCGCGATGTTCTGCCAGGACATGATCATCGTCAGCGATGGGAAGCCCACAGCGCGGCTGGGCGGAATCCTGGTGAGCACCAAGGACGACATCAGCAAGGACGAGATGGGTCTGGCTACCGCCCGGAATCTGGGCCGCCGGGTTGCCGAGGTCGCGCTGCTGCTGCGAAAAGCGGGAGCATGAGCCCTTTCTCAGTTTTCGACTGGTTCGCCAGGTGGCTGGTGACGTCCGTCTTCGGACTGTCTCTCGAGTCGCACCTGGGGGCCAGCGTCCACTTCTTTTTCTACGACGTGCCCAAGGTGATGAGCCTGCTCCTCTTCATCAGCTTTGTCGTAGGCACCCTGCAGACGTGGCTGCAGCCGGAAAACGTCCGCCGCTGGCTGGGCGGGCGCAACACTCTCTTCGGTAACATCCTCGCGGCCTGTGTTGGAATTGTGACGCCGTTCTGCAGTTGACCCGCCGTGCCGCTGTTCATCGGCTTCCTCAAGGGCGGAGTCCCCTTGGGCGTCACCTTTTCGTATCTGATCTCCGCCCCGATGGTGAATGAAGTAGCCGTGGCGCTGCTGTGGGGCCTGTTCGGCTTCAAGGTGACGGCGATCTATGTCGCTTTTGGAGTCGGCCTCGCAATCATCGGCGGTTTCGTGATCGGTGCGCTCCGCCTGGAGAAGTGGGTGGAGCCGTTCATCTGGCAGATGCAGGTGGGCGCACTGGACGCGGACGGCGAGACGCCGCGGATCAGCCTCCGTGAACGCATGCGGGCCGGATGGCAGTCGTCCCGGGAGATCTTTGGCACCGTGTGGCCATACATCGTGGCAGGCATCGGTATCGGCGCCGGGATTCACGGCTATGTCCCTGCGGATCTCATCGTGCGCTGGGCCGGTCCGCAGAATCCTTTCGCGGTACCGGTGGCGGTGATAGTGGGCGTGCCCCTCTATGCCAATGTAGCCGGCGTGCTGCCGATTACCGAAGCTCTCGTGGGCAAGGGACTGCCGCTCGGCACGGTCCTGTCCTTCACCATGGCGGTCACTGCACTATCCCTGCCGGAAATGGTAATTCTCCGCAAGGTCCTGCGGCCGCAGCTCCTCGCCGTCTTCATTGTGATCATGACCGCCGGCATCATCGGCGTCGGCTACCTGTTCAACGCACTGATGGTATAGCCATTCGATAGTTCGAGTATCATAGAAATATAGGATCGCAATATGCCCCAACCCGAAACCGCCCGGCTCTCCTTTCTCGATCGCTTTCTGACGCTTTGGATCTTCGCCGCCATGGGTGTGGGCGTGGCGGCGGGCTACGCAATTCCCGGGATCGTGCCATTTCTAGACCACTTCAACCTCGGCACCACCTCCATTCCCATCGCCATCGGATTGATCCTGATGATGTATCCGCCGCTGGCGAAGGTGAAGTACGAGGAACTGGGCCGCGTCTTCCAACACCGCCGCGTCCTGGTGCTCTCCCTCGTTCAGAACTGGGTGGTCGGGCCGGTACTGATGTTCGGGCTGGCGGTGCTGTTCCTCCGGGACAAGCCTGAGTACATGACCGGGCTGATCCTCATCGGCCTGGCGCGATGCATCGCCATGGTGATTGTGTGGAACGATCTGGCGCGCGGCGACCGGGAATACGCCGCCGGCCTCGTTGCCATGAACTCCATTTTTCAGGTGCTCTTCTTTTCGGTCTATTCGTACTTCTTCCTCGCCACGGTGCCGCGCTGGCTGGGCCTGACGGCCGTGGAAGTGGACATCTCGATGGGTGAGATCGCAAATAGCGTGTTCATCTATCTGGGTATTCCGTTTCTCGCCGGCATGATCACTCGCTTCACGCTGGTCAAGTCCAGGGGCAAAACGTGGTACGAACAGAAATTCATCCCCAGAATCAGTCCCATCACGCTGATCTCACTCCTCTTCACCATCGTGGTTATGTTCTCCCTGAAGGGCGAGATGATCGTCCAACTTCCGATGGACGTGGTGCGGGTGGCAATTCCCCTCACCGTCTACTTCGTCCTGATGTTCTTCGTCTCGTTCTGGATGAGCTGGAAGGTAGGGGCGAAGTATGCGGAGGCGACGACGCTCTCCTTCACGGCGGCATCGAACAATTTCGAGCTCGCCATCGCCGTCGCGATCGCCACGTTCGGCATTCACCATGGCGCGGCATTCGCCGCCGTGATCGGTCCACTGGTGGAGGTGCCGGTGCTGATAGGGCTGGTGAACGTCGCCCTCTGGATCAACCGGCGGTACTTCGAAGGTCGGTTCGAATCGATCGATTCCTGCCGGACGCCCGCCGTTTGACAAGATGTGGCCGTGAAGGGGCGGGTGGCTCTCGTCACAACTGCCGTCAACTGGCAAGCCCGCGGTGGCCCGGGCTCTCGCGGTAAGTCTCTCCGTGTTATTGCGACACCGTTGACGCAATACCGGCATCCTGAGAACAGTCGACAAACTGCGGCCGCGCCGAGGCCTCCTGGCGATGATCGCACAGTGCGTTTCCGATAACGCTGCTTTCCAGCCGCTTCCCGCTCTCGGAATCTGAAGTAGTAGAGTGTCAGGCTCGGCGAATGCTGTAACTCACCCAGTTCGGTTCGCGTCCAAGGCTGCGAGATGACGTCTTTCCTCCTAGTTGTCCCCTTGCTGGCGCAGCAGAATGTGAACTCTTACACCGTGGAGAAGGAGAGGGCGATCGGCCAGCAGTACGCGATTGAGATCAGGAGGCAGTCCCAGCCGTTCGAAAGTCCCGCGACGGACGCCTATGTCAAACGCATAGGCGGAGAACTCGTTGCGCAACTGAAGAACACACCTTTCGACTACCAGTTTGAGGTGATCTCAGGCGGCACTTGGACAGAACCCTTCTCGCTACCCGGTGGCTACGTCTTCATACCAGCCCGTGCTCTTGTTGCGGCTCAGGATGAAGCCGAGTTCGTCGGAATGCTGGCCCACTCGATCGGCCATGTCGTGCTGCGACACGGGACCAGGACGGCTACGCTCGGGCAGACAGCCAACATCACCAGCATTCCGCTTGTGTTTATGGGTGGGTGGCATGCAAATTCCGAACAACCGCAAATACTGGTGCCCGCCGCGTTGCTGGATGCCGTGCGCACAAACGAACTCGAAGCCGATCGGTTTGGGCTCGAACTGGCGTCGCGAACCGGGTACGCCGCCACCGCGTATCTGCGCTATGTAGAGCGCACGCAGTGGGCGGACTCGAAGCTGTCGCCGTGGCCTGCACGTGAAGTGCGACTGACCAGACTGCGAGAGATTACCTCCTCCTTGCCAGCACCGACACTCTCATCCTCCGGGGAAGAGTTCAGGCGTGCTCAGGAAGAAGTTCTGTCGATAGTCAAACGGCCTGAGAAGCAACGCACCCCAACGTTGAGGCGGTAACTCGAACACTGAAGGCCGCTAGCCTCCCTGTAGTGGACGGTCGACAAACCGACATCGCTCCCACAGGCATTGGAGGCGTGGCCCAGGTTGTTTCCAGGAATGCTGCTTTACTGCCGCGATCCTTGTAGCGGGTCAGGAACCGCACTCAAGTGTCATCGCATCTTGCTGAACTCAATCTCGGTATTGTAGCGGGGCAAAATCTTTAGACCGATTTTCTGGTACTGCATATCCGCCGAAGGCACGACCTGCTCAACGATGCCCCCATTGGGATGTCGTTCCACCTGAACCAACAGGAAGGCGTCTTTCATCTGGTTCGTGACGCGGTCCTTCGAGAAATCCGGAATCTGAATCTGAAAACGGCCATCGGCATTCAATGGAGCCCTGCCTATGCTGAAGCTCTGAACGGCACCGTCGCCAATGCCAAAGAACCCGTGACCCCATGATGCGATGTAGTTGATTGTCACATCCAACGGCCCGTCCCCTGATGGGGACAGCGATATTCTTCCTTGGACAGTAATCGTGGGTAGTTGCCGACACTCAAAACTGGCGCTGCGCGTTAAGTCGGAAAGCAAATCCACGGAAAGGATACCGAACTGGCAACTTGGCGCGTATAGGATCTCTTTGAGACTCTTGGCCGGTTTCCCTTCCTGCTCCAGAGGGATACGGTATGCGCCATCATTGTCGGGATCCCGAACGTAACTGCCATAGCCGCCAAACGCGCCGGTCAGAAAATACCGGACTTCAGTGCGATCCGTCGTAGCGGCGGAGCGGATGGTGAATGATTCCGCTGCACCCGGTATGCTGCCCCAGCAAAGAACCAAACACAAGGCCAGAGTCTTGCACTGCAGCATAACATTCAGAATATAACGATTCTTCGGCTCGGGGCCGTGAACCCTTATCGTATACGACTTCCGCAAGCTGGAGAAGTCGACACCGGAACTGGCACATCAATTGGGTTGGCGAGCGGACCTTCAGCAACTCCGCCAGCCCCGGCCGTACCTTGCCGGCAAACCTCACTCTCCCGCCCGCACCCGCTCCGAAAGCTCCCGATGGTGAGCCATCAACTCCCTGGATTCGTGCGCTGCCCTCCGCGCCTGCATCGCTTTGGCGCGCAGCCTGTCGATGGGCGCCTGTACCATGGCGGGCCATTTGTGCTTCATCGGATTGTAAACGTTGTTGCGTACCAGCGCGTCAGCCTCTCGCTCATGTTTGGCCGCCTGAGCGTCAAGGGCCAGCGCTCGTGTCTCCCAGTGGCCAGCGGCGGCCAGGTGTTCGGCCGGAGTCTTGGCCCCGCGCGTGATCTTCTGGATCTCTCGGATATCGGCAGGTTTAGTGGCCTCGGAGGCGCTGGCGAGTAGTGCGCTCACAAGGATCAAGGCGGCGGTTCGGATCATGAGTTCTGTCTCCTGATCCCATTAAGCCCGATCAGTGCCTCGCCTCGATATCCGCAAAATTACTGGGTCGCTACCAACCCCAACTTGATGGCATGCTGCACCAGGCCAGCCGTTGTCTTCACGCCTAGCTGATCCATCATCGTGTACTTATGCGTCTCCACCGTGCGGGGGGAGATGCCCAGTACACCGCCGATCTCCTTGGCGGACTTGCCCTCGGCCAGCAACTGCAACACCTCGCGTTGCCGCGGAGTCAGTTCGATCGTGTCCTTCCCTTGCCGCCGTGTCTGGTCGAGAAACTCCTCCACCGAAGCCGTCCGCAACTGAGGAGAAATGAAGCGCTCCCCGCGCAACGCCAGGTGAATCGCAGCCACCAATTCATCCGCCGCGGCGTGCTTCAACACATAGGCGGACGCACCGGCCTCCATCGCTCGCGACAAATAAGTCACATCCGGATGCATGGTCAGAAAGACCACCTTTGCCCCTACGCCAGCCTCGCGCAGCTTCTTCACGGCATCAATTCCGTTCAGCAGCGGCATGGAGATGTCGGCCACAATCACGTCCGGTTGCAGTTGGACCGCCCTCTCCACCAGTTGGTAACCATCAGAAACGGTATCGCACAAGTCGAATTCCGCGGACAGGAGACTGCGCAAGCCGTCCAGCACGATCTGATGATCATCGGCCAACAGTATCCGCTTCAGCTCACCCATACGTTGATCTCCGTTCCCTTTCCAGGCGCGGAGCGCACTTCCACGTGGCCACCTAAAGGACGCACCCGTTCTTCCATGCTGGTCAATCCCAGTCCGCGCCGCCTTTCCGGCGATGCGGCATCGAATCCGCGTCCGTCGTCCACGATTCTCAGGTGGACGACCTCAACGCGCTCCAGCATTAGACCCACATTCTCCGCGGCCCCGTGCTTTTCAATGTTGCGGAGCGCCTCCTGCGCGATGCGATAGAGAACGATCTGCGCTTCCTTTCGCAGATCGGTGAAGTCCCCCCTGGATTCAAATTCCACCGGTGGGCCGCCGCGCTCGAAAAAGCCCCGGCACTCCTGCTCGATCGCCGCAACCAGGCCGAGATCGTCCAGCAAAGCGGGATGCAAATTTCGCGACAGCCGGTGGACGTCCTCCGATAAACGTCCAGCTTGTGCTTTGATACGTGCCAGACCCTCGCTGCGGCGCGCCAGTTCGCTTTCCGGCAGATGCGCCAACTGACCCGCCTCGATGGCGAGACTGGCTAACTCCTGAGTCACGCCGTCGTGCAGCTCGCGGGCAATTCTCGCCCGTTCATCTTCCTGGGCGCTGAGCAGCTGGCCAGCCAGATGCTCCAATTCTTCCTTCGACACTGTCGTGCGGGCCAGTTCATCCGCCATCCGATTGAACGAAGCCGCCAGTTGCCCGATCTCGTCCTGAGTCTCCACGGCCAGGCGCGTCGAAAAATCGCGCTGGCCCAGGCGTTCTACTCCCGCCGCCAGGGCCTGTATCGGTCGCGTCAATGTTCTGGCCAGCCATGCCGCCGCCACCAGGAAGCCCGCCCCGATCAGCAAACCCAGGCTCAGGATGCGCCGCCGCAACGCCTGCACCGGGGCCATGGCCTCGTCTGCCTCGATCTCCGCCACCAGCGTCCAATCCAGGCCGTCCACCGCCAGCGGCGCGTGGGAGCGCAGCACCCGGGCGCCGCGCAAATCCGTGCCCAGCACCGTGCCGGGCGGCGAACCCCGGAAGCGTGCCGCCTCCGGCGCTACCTTCAGCCGGAGAATCGCCGTGCCGTGCCGTTTCACCTCATTGACTACTTCCGCCGGTACACCGGCTTGCAGGAGTTCTGCCTGGTACCGTTCCGGATCTTCCAGCCGCCGCCGCATGTCGCTGCGGAGCATGTTGTCCGGCCCCACCGCATAGGCCTGCCCCGTGCGTCCCAGGCCTTCGTCACTCCATCGATTGTCATCCGTCAGGACCCGGTTCACCTCACGAATCGACACCTGCATCACCAGGACGCCCACCCGCACGCCCGCCCGCGTCATAGGCGCGGCAATGAAAGCGGCGGGGTCCAACCCGGAAGGCACGTACGGCTCGTAGTCGCGCAGCACGGAGCCATCAGTGTCTTCGATGGAAAGGGCTTGCCGGACAATGACGCCAAGGGGCGACTCCATGTAGGGCGACTCGCTTAACTTCACTCCGAAATCGATCTCCTTGGAGACCGAATACACCACGCGCTGGTCCTCGGCATCCACCAGGAAGATGTCGTAAAAGCCGAAGGCCTTCTGATAGCGATGCAGTGTCGGGTGGAATCGTGCGTGCACTCTTCCATATGCGCCATTCGCCACCAGCAATTGGCCTTTAGCGCCCCAGGGGTGCGGGTTTGCGGCCAGAAAGTGATATTGCTGCGTGATCGTGCGCCGGTCTCGCGGGAACCATGAGCCTCCCGCGGTGGCGAACTCCGCGTGATACGCGCGCAAAGATCGCTCCTCTTCCTGATTGGCTGGCGGCGTTGCCCGCCAGGCGATCCGAAACGCTTCCAGTGCTTCCAGCGCGCTCTCATCGGCCGAAAGTGCGGTCGCGTGGGCAGCAAGGTCTTGAAAGTAGCGCTCTACTTGCCGGCGCCGCGTTTGCCGGATGGCGGTCAGCCGATCATAGGTCGCCGTCTCCAACGTGGCGGCTGCGCCTGAGGACGCTTCCCATCCAGTTAGTCCAATCGCGACTAGCCCGAGCAGGAAAAAGACCGTCTGCAGTTTGGCTCGCAGCGATTGAAACATGTGGATCTGGTCCAATGTTCTCATTTTCGATCCTGAACGGTCTTCTACAGTAGTCGCGATATCGGGAAGTGCGATCGAGTGCCCGGTCGCCAAGTGTCTACCCCTGTTGGAACCTCGGTCTCCGGAGTTGCGATTTCACGGCCCGTTCTCACCGTCACTCCGGTCCAGCGGCGTTCGGCAGATTGTGTCAAGGCGGCACTCTGCCGCAATCCCTGGTCTTCCAATCCCTGCCGGCCTATGGCGCGTGGCCTACAACATCGTTGACATTGAAGGAATCGGCCCCAGCCATGGAGCCAAATTGGAAGCCGCCGGGGTAAAGACCACAGATCAACTGCTGGCCCAGGCAGGTTCGGCAAAGGGAAGGAGCGAGCTCGCTGCCAGAACGGGCATCGCAGAGGGGAATATCCCGCGTTGGGTCAATCACGCGGACCTGATGCGAATCAGCGGCATCGGACCTCAGTTCGCCGAGTTGCTGGAGGCATCTGGCGTAGACACAGTAAAGGAACTCCGCCATCGCAGTGCGGTGAACCTGGCAGCGAAGGCGACCGAAATCAACGAGCAGAAGGAACTGACGAAGGAGCGCCACTGCTCGGCACAGTTATCACCCGCGTCGCCTACTCGACTATGCTTGGATTAAAGAGACCTCCTGGAGCACCGATTTGCTGGGAGCCAACTCATGACTAGTGTCAGAGGGGCGTGGTCGGCGCTGCTGGCCGCGCGAAGGAGACTCAATTTATGAATAGACTTGCGAAGTGGTTCATTATTGCGACTGTTGCCGTGGCTGCCCAGGCGCAGGTCGCCGACCAGGTTCGGCGCGCGACAATCACCGGCTCGGGCGGAACTTCCGGCAAATGCACCATAGAGGTGCGCGTGGACATGTCGGCCGAGGTCGACGTGTACGGTGACTCCGGCCGTCTGCGTACACTCGCCGGACAACCCGCCACTTGGACCCGATTCGAATGTACCGCCCCTTTGCCATATGGCATGTCGGACTTTCGTTTCACGGGCGTTGATGGACGGGGTAGTGCCAAGCTGATCCAGGACCCCCGCAACAATAACTCGATCGCTGTGGTCCGGATCGACGATCAAAGATCCGGCTCTGAGGGCTACACTTTCGACATCGAATGGTCCGGTGCGTCCGGAGGCACCCCCACGGGCGGCTTCTCGACAGGTTGGGGCACTCCGTCGACAGGCGGAACCGCATCCACGCCAGGTTCATCCACGGCAGGCGGCTGGGGTACCGGCCGCGGCGCCAGGATGTCCGCTGAGAGCGCCATTGACCTTTGCCGCACTGAGGTTCGCTCGCGAGGTGAACGTGATTATGGTCTGCGGAACATCGATGTCACCTCAGCAGCGGTTGACAACGCCCAGGGACGGCGCAATTGGGTAACGGGGACCTTTAGGAGCCGAAACGGTAACTCCTCCAATCGAGGCGGCGCGTACCGCTTCAACTGCGAGATCGACTACAATTCCAGCCAGGTGCGCAACCTCGAAATCGTGCGAACCGACGGCGGCACCGTTCAACCTGCCGGCCAAACCGGCATTTCCACCCAGCAAATGCCCTATGGAACCTCCGGATACGATCAGACACGCGTCCTGCGCGCCTGCCAGGATGCCGTGGTGGTGCGTACCAACCGGGACGGCTACCAGAACGTGGTCTTCGACTCTACAGTCATCGACACCAGTCGCGCCGACTGGGTCTCCGGCGCCATCACAGCGCGCCGCGGTCCAGTGACCGACACTTTCACCTTTGGTTGCTCCATGGACATGAGGGCCGCCACTGTTCGCAATCTGGAATTCAATCGGCGGTGATCGAGAAGTCCGAAATAGTGCGCGAACTTTGCTGATCGATCTCATCGGTCTCGTGGCCGGTGCGCTCGCCAAGCTCATCATGCCCGGGGAGGATCCTGGCGGCATCATCGTCACGATCCTGCTTGGCGTTGCCGGCTCCTTGGTCGCAGGCTTTCTGGGTCGGACCATGGGCTGGTACCAGGAGGGCCAAGGTGCCGGCTTGATCCTTTCAGTGCTCGGCGCGATACTTCTGCTCGGGGCCTACCGCCTGATCCCTTCGGCATGTTGGCGGAGGTCCCACGGCAGCCTGTGTCAGTGTGCCGAAGCCCTGTTGCGGAACGTCGACCGGGAGTGAAGGTAGCTCAAGTGGTTTGCGGCGGCGGCAGGCTGCGCCCAAACCGAATGGCTTCGGCGCAACTAGGAAGAACCCATCATCCGTGCGATCCGTCAGTTGCAGACGTTGCATCCAGAACCTGAGCGGTATCACGCCGACTTGCCAAAACTATTCCTGCTCACACGACATGCTCACGCAACTACGCCGGCACAACCGCCAGCACGGGGTGCGCCAATTCCGGAACTTGACTCTCCGCTCCGCATCGGCGCGCAACTCCCAGCCGCCTTCCGGCTGCATAGCGGTCCACTCAGTCCAACCTCTTTGGGATCAGGTCCAGACCGCAGGTGAGTCGCGCATTGGCGTTGTACTTCACGGATGTCAATCTGGTCACGCGAACACCCTCGTTGGTCTGCCGGGTGTACTTGAAATTGACCCCTGAGATGTACTTTTCAACGTCCGGACCCTCGATTGTGAACCTCGCCTCATCCCAGTCGCCCTCCGACGGCGATGCGCTGAGTATGCTGATCGGAAGCTTCTTTGCCGTGAAACCGGCGACAATCCAGCCTCCTAGAAAAGCCTGGCTGTCCACAAACTTTACCTCATCGATCATGCCGGGCAGGAACTGCATGTAGCCCACACTGCTCGCGTTGGCAGTGGGGGCGTGGTAGAACTGGCAGATGCCTCCGGGACAGTTCATGGTCGAACCCTCCGGAAGCCAAACCAGCATGCCGATCCCGTCCGCGCAGCCCGCTTCGTTGCATGTGAAGGTCGCCGTCAACGAGCAGTACAAATGTCTGGACTTCGCCATCCTGGCCTGGTTCAGCGTGGGATCCCAGTCTATGCGGACCCGCGCTTTTTCCCGCAGCCTGTCCGGGGTTGCCGAAGCCGGCTGAATCACCATAGCGGTGTACCACGTCTTTGGCCGGAGATCGTCCTTAGAACTGGCTTGGACCTCCAGGAAGTCCGACAGAGGTAGCTCCTGGAAATAGCAGTATGACGACGTCCTGCACGTTCCGATGTGCGCCAGCGCTCCAGTGTTCGACCTGACGCCGATTGCGGCCCGTCCGAACTCGGTCTGATTTTTGTTTTCCGGCAGAGCATAGAGCGCCACGCCGTAGTCGGCCATCTCGATCTCGTCCGTCCGCACCCCCCTGACGAGTCCGTCGGCCATCTGCGACCGGCCCGGCACGCCCCCGAACATCGTGTAGAAAGCCTTGAACATATTGTCGGTGTCCGGACCGTTGTCGGCGTACATACCTCCGATGGAGAAGTGCTTGCAGAAATCCCGCCAGAATACATTGAGGTCCAGGCCGGACTGAGGGAAGAAGACATCGCGCAGGAACCCCACCGGCTCCAGCCCAGCCCCGCCCACCTGGTTGCGCCTTGCCTCGATCAACTCACCCAGCCACTTCGGATGGCTTTCCGCCAGATTCGCATCGATATGATCCACGAACATACTTGCCATCTGCCCGTAGTAGCGCGCGTACTCCGGCCAATTCTCTACCGCAACTTTACGCGGCCCAGGCCAGGCGAGCCCGGAGGGACTTGGAAACACGGTGTTGCTCATCATGTCGGTCCACTCCGGTATGCGTGGGGGGTATGCGCCACTGCTCATCGACTGCAACGCCACAGAGAAGAGTCCGGTCGGCCATTTCCCCACGCCCCCCCTGTCACCTCCCATCTCGCGCTCAAACCAAGTGGCGATGGCTTCGTCAAACCACAGCCACGGATCACGGCTATTCAGAGTCCGGCCCTCCTCCGGCTTAAAGTACCCGTAAAGCATATAGT
>CAYVDY010000068.1:0-18044 GCA_964450255.1 uncultured Candidatus Solibacter sp.
CCCCCCCAACTTTTGGGAACGTCAGTAGGGGGCGGCCCCAGCGCTTTGGTTGGCGGGCCAACCCCGCTGAACGGCTGTCGTTCGTTCGGAGATGATCGAAGAGGAGTCAGTACGCTCGGCCGCCGTGGTCCAAATCGCCAACCGCTCGCATCGGTCTGGGCGCTTCGGTCAAGGCGGAGCCGGTCGCCTTCAGAATGGAAAGGGAGCCGGCACGAACTTGTTGTCGAATCCATCTGCCTCCGGGAAAAAGGTGGCGTCTGGCTTCGTCCCTGTATCCAGCCAGCTTTCCATGGCCGTCAGCGCGAAAAGAAGCTGCCTGGTTGTGAACGCGCAATGGCCGATGCCTTTCACGTAGGTCTGATAGAGATTTCCTGAGCTCTGCGAGGCTTCTACGGTGTCGCGATATGACCGTTCCCATCTGACGTCAGCCAGGCAATCCAGTGAGTTATGGAGGGTGATCAGAGGCCGTCTGGGCATGCCGCGCAGGTCGCCGTAACGTTTGATGTAGTCACGCGCGCGGGGATCGGGGTGAATGCGGTCGCGGGCATTCATCTTCGCCAGCAGGTCGTCGGCGTTCACACCCAGGCTGGCCAAGTAGGTTTTGTCTTCCGGCCCCAGCGCATAGTCGCGGCCGGCGTTCGATGCAACGGGGCCGGACGCGGCTGATTCGAGCATCTCGCGCATTGCCGTCGTGGCCCAGACATTCAGGAACATGCCGGGCGAACCGGTGATTGGATCGCCCTGCCAGAATGACTCAGTTGGCATGCCCATGACGAGCCGGATGAACTCCCACTTCCCGCGATTATCGGCGTTCGGCAGCACCACCTTGGGCACGACGTCTTTGTTGAAATCGGCGGCCAGACCATCCCGCAGATCACCGACGGGTCCCCACGACTCTGGCCAGCCGAGCGCGACAGAGTACGCAACAGCGAAATCGAGACTGAAATCGAGTCTGTCCGCCCAGCCCGCCATCGGACCGCAGTTCGCGATCGCGCCATCACCACTCCGCGGATAGTCCTCGGCCATCTGAGCTGCCGTCACGCCGCCCAGTGAGTTGCCCCACACGATTACGCGATTGGGGGCGCCGATCTTTCCGCGGAAATAGGACAGGAGTGCGTGGCTGTCCTGGAGTTCCTCTTTCGGCTGCATATCCCAGGTTCCGACTTCGGAGGCGGCAAGAGCGTACCCTTGCGAGACAAGCGTCGATTCGAGCGGCGGCTGGGAGTCCTTTGTTACATATGGGACTAACATCGGCTCGGCAGGGAGAGCCGCCGACTTCGCGCCCTGCATGTAGAGCAACAGCTTGCCGTTCCAGTTCACAGGGACGCGGATCTTGAACTTGACACCATCGAGGTAGGCGACCTCTTCATAGGGTAGGATCACACCCGGCGCAACGACCGGCGGACCCTGCGCGGATGCTGGTTGCGGTACAACAGTCGCGACGAGCAACACGGTGGTCGTGAGAACGAGGTACGCCGGCCGGTTCATGGGTACAGTGAAGAAAGATATTCCGACCATAAAACCCTCCTTCGCTGAGTTTGGATTGCTTGGGGCGACTTCCAGCATGGACAAGATGTGACAAGCCCCCCTTGTCACATCTTGTCCATGGGCGTAGCCTGTATACGGGATGGATCGCGGCCGCTCAGTCCCTGTCGGCAATCATGACCAGGAGACCCTCGAGTCCTGGAAGGAGATCGCCTGGTACTTCCGCCGGAGTGTGCGCACCGTGCTTCGTTGGGAACGCCAGCGCGGGCTACCGGTACATCGGCTTCCGGGCGGCGACAAAGGCGCTGTTCTTGCTCTCAAATCGGAGTTAGACGCGTGGAGACTTCAGAACGAGACACACGCCGGCGGTGATGATCCAGGGACGCAGACTCCGGCAAGCGCTCCGACCGGTGCATGGCGGGCGACCCGCTCCTGGATCCTGGCGATGCTCGGAGTGGCTGGACTTGTAGCGGTCGTGGCTTGGCGGTCGTGGCCCCAGGCTTCCAGCGTGCCCCTGCGATTCGCCCCACTAGCCAGCATGCCTGGCGAAGAGATAGACCCAGCCTGGTCACCGGACGGCCGTGCTATCGCCTTCAGCTACCGGCCGGAGGGGGAATCGAACTTCGATCTCTACGTAAAGGTCGTGGGCTCGGGAGAGCCATTGCGCCTCACGAACACTCCTGATGACGAGAGGTTTCCGCAGTGGTCGCCGGATTCCAGACAACTTGCCTTCTTTCGCGCGTCGGATTGCGGTGTCTGGGTTCTTGGAGCACTGGGAGGAGGGGAGCGCAGAATCACTGCGCTGCGTTGCCAGGGCAACCCAGCAGCGGTGAGACTCGCCTGGTCCCGAACGGGCGACGGTCTGATCGTAGTCGACAGCGAAAGTGATGGTGACCCTCCATCGCTTTACTCGTTGGAGTTGTCAACGGGAATCCGGAGTCAACTCACGCATTCGCCGCCGGAATCTGTTGGCGATGGAAATCCGGCTCTCTCTCCGGCTGGCAACCTGCTGGCCTTCACGCGACATGGCCCCACGAGGGTCTCGGACGTCTGGGTTATGAACACAAGCGGAGGGGAGCCGAGACGGATTACCTGGGACGCACGGGACATTACGGGGATCGCCTGGACCGGGGACGGGAAGGACCTGCTGGTTGTGTCCGATCGGGGCGGACCCGATCCCGCGGTGTGGAAAGTGCCGGTACGTGGAGGACGCCCCGAGATGGTCGCGGGATTGCCCGCATACTCACGAATGCTCGCAGTGTCGTGGCCGACTGGGCGGATCGCCTATTCACGGTTCGAGGTGAGGAGCAGCATTTGGCGTTACGAGTTGGGTGCCGCAGGCGCGCGGAGGGAGAGATTGATCACCTCCAGCCGGATTCAGGCCCATCCGCAGTATTCCCCTGACGGCAGGTCCATCGCCTTCATGTCGGATCGGTCGGGATTCATGGAGATCTGGGTGGCTGGCAGCGACGGCAGTAATCCGCGAAAACTCACCAACCTGCAGGGGGAGGGTGGGGCGCCGCGCTGGTCACCGGACGGGACGCGCATTGCCTTTGACATGCGGGTTCGGGGCAAGCACGGGATCTTCACCGTGACAGTCGATGGTGGCCCCGTCACCGAACTGATCGCTGATCCCTTCGAGAACGGGTCGCCGAGTTGGTCCCGCGATTCCAGATGGATTTACTTCCTCTCAAACCGAACTGGAATACACCAAGTGTGGAAGCTGCCTGCCCTTGGAGGGTCGCCTGAGCCGGTTACGCATGATGGCGGCGCCGTTGCCTTTGAATCTCCCGATGGCTCAGTCCTGTACTACGCCCGCGGCCGAGAGGGGCCGGGACTCTGGAAGAAGACGCTAGCCGATGGCGCGGAGGTTCCGGTCTTGCCCGACTATGCCTGGGCTTCTCTCGGCGCGTGGCAAGTTGGCAGAAGAGGGATCTATTTTCTGGACAAGGGTGAGAAGGCTGAAGTGAACTCGGCGGTACTGAAACTGCTGCCCCGCACGGGAGGCCCTCCGAGAGTCCTGGAGGTACTCGGCGAAGCCGCCTACCCATTCAGTTATGTCGGAGACGTTACGTTGTATCATCCGCTCTCCATCTCTCCAGACGGTAAGTATTCATTATTCGCGAGGCTGGATCACCGCCACAGCAACATCATGATTGCAGAAGGGTCTCCCTCTGCGGGTCTCGACCGGTCGAAAGCCACGGGTCCGCGCCAAACCGCAGGCGTTCGTCGTACTGGTGACCCCTTGATACCAGTGAACGGCGGACGGCGGAACTCGCAATGAATCGTGGCCAGGTAAGCGGAATGGCTCCGACTCCGAACGGGCGCCGGTATATGATATCTGCCATGAGACGCATCGTGCTTTGTCTGTCATTGATGTTGGCCGCAGGGACGCTCTGCCTGCAGGCTGCGGACGTAACTGGAAAGTGGGTTGCGCAGGTGCCCGGCAGGGACGGCAACACCATGGAGACGACGTTCACCTTCAAGGTCGCGGGCGAAACGCTCTCCGGTTCGATGGAAAATCAGTATGGGGAACGGGAGATCAGTGACGGCAAGGTGAGCGGCGACGACATCTCGTTCAACGTGAACATTGAGTTCAACGACAACAAGATGACTCTCGTCTATACGGGGAAGGTCGCCGGCAGCGAGATCAAGTTTAAGCGGGAGCGGAAGGGCGGCGACGCGGGGCCTTCCAACGTCGAATTCGTAGCCAAGAAGAAGTGAGCCGGGCGCACGGCTGAGCCCACCAATCTCAACTAAGAAATGCCGGTTCGGTGGGGGTGCGCGTATCTCTGCATGGCCGCCTATCCCCTCGGACGTGAAGGAGCAGTAGCGAGTGCTAGGTCTTCTCGATTCAGTCATCATCCTGGCCAGTCTGCTGCTGGTGGTGGGCGCCGTACTGCGTGCCGCGGGTAAGAAGCAGACCGATGCCGAGTACTTCCTTGCCGGCCGGGATCTCCGCTGGCCGTTCATCGGCATGTCGCTGCTGGCGTCGAACATCTCGGCGGAGCACGTCGTGGGCATGGCCGGTGACGGATACCGCATCGGCATGGTGGCCGGCGGGTATGAATGGGTGGCCGCGTGGTGTCTGATTATCCTCGCCACGCTGTTCGCGCCGCTGTACCTGCGGAGCAAGATCTACACGATCCCCGAGTTTCTTGAGCGGCGTTTCGGGTGGGGTGTGCGGGCGTTTCTTTCGGCGAACCTGCTGGTGATCAACGTGCTGACGAAGAACGCGATCGACCTGTGGGCCGGGTCGATGCTGTTCGTGCTGCTGTTCGGGTGGAACCAGATGGCCGTGATGATTGGCCTTTCGGCCTTCACCGCCATCTACACCATGAAGGGCGGACTGCGAGCCGTTGTCTACGCCGATATGGTGCAAGGGACATGGCTGATCGTCAGCAGCCTGATCCTCACGATCGTCGGCCTGTACGCCGTCGGCGGATGGGAGGGGCTGACGGCGCGGGTTGATCCTTCGATGATCCAGATGGTGAAGCCGCTGGACGCGGAGCTTCCAATCACTGGCTTTCTGATCGCGAACCTGATGGGCGGAATGTTCTATTGGTGCATGGATCAGACCAACGTGCAGCGCGTTCTGGGTGCACGTTCGGTGGAGCAGGGCCAGAAAGGCGCGATCTTCGCCGGGTTCCTGAAACTGATGATTCCCTTCATCCTGGTGCTGCCGGGTGTGATCGCCCGCGTGCTCTATCCGAATCTCCCGCGGGCCGACATGGCCTACCCGCGTTTGGTGGGGGATCTCCTGCCGGTGGGAGTTCGCGGCCTGGTGCTGGCCGGGCTGATTGCGATTCTGATGTCGTCGATGAGCGCCTGCTATAACGCGAGCGCCACGCTGGTGGTTCGCGACTTCGTGATGCGCTACCGGCCGGGCCTTTCGGAGGGAGAACAGGTGTCGATCGGGCGGTGGGTCACGGTGCTGATGGCCGTCCTTGGCGTGCTGGCGGCGCCTTTGGTTGGGCTTTCAGTTACCATGTGGCACTACCTCCAACTCATCTCGGCCTACCTGGCGGTGCCGCTGGGCGCAGTGATCTTCGTGGGGCTGCTGTGGAGGCGCGGCAATACGCCGGGTGCGGTGGCCGGAGGATCGGCCGGCTTCGGACTGGGGATGATCCTGTTTCTGGACCAGACGTTGGGCTGGTCTTTACCCGTTCTCACTCATCCCTATTTGAATTCCTTCCTCCACCGGTCGCTGTTCGTGTGGCTGTTTGCCGCGGCGGTGATGGTGGGGGTGAGTCTCCTCACTGCGCCGCCTCACGAGGACAGGATCGAAGGCAACGTATTCGCTGCCACGCTGGACCAGAGTGCGGGCGCGGCGAACTACCAGCTTTGGGCCGGCCTCCTGTTCGCGTGCACCTTGGTTCTTTGGTGGTCTTTCCGCTGAGCAATCAGTGCCGGCACAAGGCTCCGGAGCGGCCTACCGGCTCGGCGCGGAGCTCGCATTTTGTGGCTGTCCAAATACGAGAAGGCGCTGCTGTGCGAGGTCGTTCAGGGCGAACAGGCAGGCCGGTTCGGGCGGCATCCCGGCGAGGTCCTTGTCGAGTTGCGGGAAGACGGCAGCAATCTCCCTGACGGTGCGGACTCCGTCGCACAACTGAAGGAGTGCGGCAGCGAGCGCACTCAACTGCACGACTTCGGCGCCAGCCCTGAGGCCCTCCCGGCCTGCGACGACGACCGGCCGCCGCGAGACGTCCTTCGGGGAGCGCTTGTTTTTGAGGCGGTCGATGATGCTCTGGTAGTCCGCCGAGAGATGGAAGAGCGCGACTCCAGAAGCCAAGCGTGGAAGCGCATTCGCATCTGTAATGAACGCGCCGGATGCCATTGCGGGCCAGGGTTCCAGCACTTCATCCTGACTCTCCGCAAACTGATCCAACTGCTGCTCATACTCCAGCAACGTCTCGACGGCTAGGCCATCCGGGCCGCATTGCCCGTCCTCGTATCGGGAGGCGACGAACGCCAGGAAGTCATGGCGGAAGGCGAGGCTCGCATAGTACTCGTCGTCATGGGGCGTGCCGGACACGCGGCTCTCGCGCCAGGCATGCCAATTGTCGAAGACTTCCAGCAGGCTGCCCTGATGCTGATGCAGAGCCACTGTCAACCAGCGGAAACGCCGCATGGAGCACCTTGTGAAGCTCCTGAACCGCTGCAGGAAGCGGCGGTCCAGGTGATCGGTGGGAATCGCATAGAAGTCAGGGAAGACGTCCGGGTGGTCTCTGATCAGTTCTATTTCGGCGGGCGCTTGCGGTACGCCTACGGATGCGATGTCGGAACAGATGCCGTCCCACTGGAGGCGAGCGTTGAATCTCTGCTGCAACTCCGTGCCGGCCAGCGGCGCAAGCAAATGGAACTGCGGTTCGACATTCTCGAGTGTGAGTGAGTCGGCCAGAAAGGCCACGGTATCCCGCAGGTCGTCGCGCGTCTCATCGGGGAAACCGGTGATCATCGACACGCAGGTCCTCATGCTTGCGGAGTTGGCCTGGCGAATGGCTCTGCGGGCCTCGTCGAGATCGAGGCATTTGTTGATTGCCCGCTGCAGCCGGCTCGATCCAGTCTCAACGCCAAAGAAGATACCGCTACATCCGGCCGCAGTCATTTGCTCCAGGAGGGCTTCGTCCACACAATCGGTACGTGCGCTGCAGGTCCAGCGGAAGTGCTGGCCGGACTTCTGCATTGCTTGGCAGAAGGCGACTACCCGGTGTCGATCGACCGTGAATGCGTCATGGATCAGCGTGAATGATGTGACGCCATAGGCGTCTCGAAGGCGCTGCATGGTGGCGATGACCCGGTGCGGCGATCTCAGGCGATAGCGGCGACGGAAGAACCGGCTGGTGGAGCAGAAGGTGCAGGAATACGGGCACCCGCGGCCGATCTCCATTGGAAGGAAGGTCGCGTTGTCGATTCCTGGCCAGAGGTGGTACGCGGGGTCCGGGATTCCGTCGAGATCCGGCAACCCGATCCGATCCGGAGTTTGTACGACTGTTCCATTTCGGCGGAACGAGATCCCCGATACGCCGGCGAGCCGGTCTGGATCGCCGAGCGCTTTGAGTAACTCCGGCAGCGTCTCCTCCGCCTCGCCCCGCACGATGATGTCCACGAAAGGAAACGCCTGCAGGGTTGGAAGGGCGACTGCGGCGGCCTGAGGACCGCCGAGCAAGACGACGGCATCAGGGTGGATGCGCTTGACCTCACGCGCTAAGCGGAGTGTAAGCGGATAGCTGCCGGCGAGTGTCCCGAAGCCGAAGACGTCAGCCTTGCGGCCTTCCAATTCGTCGACCATCGATGAGAAACGAGCGGAACCTGCCTCAACGGCCTCGCTCCGTGCGCCCTCACGGAAGTAGCGGTTGAGATTCAGAACGTCCTGCTCGACGCCACATTGGTCCAGCACGGAAACAAGACTCAAGATCCCCAGGTGCGGATAGTTGGAAGTGATTTGCGCAAGTTTCGCGCGACGGTTCACCTTGCCGTCTGATTCGGTGACGGCCGCCGGGCTTACAAAACAGAGAAACACTGACCATACTCCCGCGTAACCCCGCGGCAACCTGTTGTTTCAGCTGGACTCGGCCTGATGATGGCGCCGTTGTCAAGCCTGGATATCGACGATCGGAGCCTCGTCTGGTTCGGCTCTGACCAATGCCTTGAGCGACGTATTGTCCGAGAGCAATGTCACGACTGCGCACGCCAGCTTCTTCGCAAGAACCAACTTTTCGGCGTCAGTCAACATCCAGGAATCCGGCACCCAAACAGTACCCAGTTTCACATATCCACTTGGTGGCATCATTTTTGTCCTTTCGAACGAACCGAGTATAAGGACCTGTTATCTGAAGTGCAAGCCTTTTGAAAGTTGATTGCTGAGTTCGATTCGACGCCCGAATGAACATCACCGCCGCCTGGGCAACGAGGTAGACCAGATATTGCCCTCAACGATCTCCGCCAGGTTGATTACCAGGGTGTCCTTAGCCACTGCGATGGCGAAAGAGCTGTCGTACAGAGTTCGTGGCGACCGGCGGAACTCGTGAAAACCGTACATATGAATGGGTGCTTCGAGAGGACGCTTCGTGGTGGAGTGGAGCAACTGCTTCCAAAGGCAGCCGAAACGATCCCGCCTGGAGAAGAAGATCAGGGTGTCTGAATTCAGCCAGGTTGGTTTGGAATCCCGCTCCGAGCCGTCAGTGACGCCAATCCATGCTTCGGGCGGCGTGGCTGCGCCATCCCGGAGCGGCGCAACAAAAATGCTGGAGCGATCAGCCCCGGTGACTGCGACGAAAGCGATCCATCGGCCGTCGGGCGAGACGCGAGGATCATGCAGCGGGAACTCCGGATGTTGAAGAATCGGGATTCGGGCACCACCTTTTGGATATACCAGCCAAATTGCCTGGGGGTGGCCGGACGTGAAGAGAACACCGTCGCCATTCCGGGTCCAGGCGGCAGGCTCGCCGCAGTTCTCGCAGATTCGCTCGGGTACTTCGGGCTGTGAATTCCCGGTGGCGGCCACGTAGATTGAGGCCCCTCCCTTTTCCACGATTGAGAAGGCCACCTTTGAGCCATCGGCTGCCAGCACGGGGGCAGACTTCGTGGTCGCCCCGATGGTGATGGTTCGGTCAGGACCGTTCGGGAGCTCACGAATGGTCACCTGCTTCACGCCCGGCGGTCCGGAGAGGAAAGCCAGAACCTTTGCATCCGCGGAGAGAAACGGGTGCGACGCGCGCGACCCCGAGTTATGCAGCGGTTTCAGCTCGCCCTGGCGGGCCTGACCGCCATTCAAAGGGAGAAGCCAGAGGCTATCGCGACTGCGATAGCTGGCGAAGACCACCTTGCCGTCGCCGGCTGCTGACGGCTCCCCGTGCTCGCCGATTCCAGAGGTCAACCGCGTGATGGAGCCAGGGGTGCGTTTGGCCGGGTTGGGGAACGCGATGGTCCAGATGTACCGCTCAGCGCCGCGCCTGGCAGAAAGCAGCAGGTAGCCATCGACCCAGTCACCCGGCCCTGGGAACGGCGACAGATTCTCTTTCCGCAGTCTCTCGATAATGCCCGTACTCGCGGCGGCCCCTCCGTCGGCAGGCACGAGCCACCAATCCGGCTCGCTGGCGGGTGTCCGCTTTCCCTGAAACAGCACCTGAGTCCCATCCGGCGACCAAAGTGGATAGCGGGCATCGGCGAACTCCGGCGCCAGCCGCCTGGTCTCCCCCTCACCCATGGGAGCAACAAAGACAGCGCCAGCGGTTCTACGGTTATCCTGAGTCCCAACCCAGTAAACGAGTCTGGTTCCGTCCGGCGAACAATGCGGACCCAGACCCCGCGGCGCGATCATTTGTTCCACACCGCCCAACGCTGGGGTCCTGAAGATCCCCGCTCCGGTTCGTTCGAAGAGGATACTCAGTCCGTCCGGCGTGAACCTCGGCGAGAAGTCGTCGAACGGTGCGTTTGTGAGGCGGAGCGGCTCGCCGCCGGCCAGTTGCTGCACCCAAATATGGACATTCCCGCTTCCTCCTCGATCGGAAGCATATGCCAGAAATTTCCCATCGGGGGATAACGACGGTGAGCAGGTGAGGCCGGAGTCGAAGGTGATCTGTTGCTCGCTCGGCGGCAGGGCAGGAGACGGCTTCAGGCGGGCAACGTATACGGCCGCCAACGTGGCGAGCGCCCCTATGAGAAAGAGAGCGGCGGCCGTGTTGCGGAATAGGGGCTGACGTTTTCGGGAAGAGGCGCCCGGCGCCTCTCGTGACGACTCGGAGTCCCGCTCCAGCCATTCCAGCGCCATTTTGAGATCGGCGGCATGTTGGAATCGCCGCTCGGAGTCCTTCTCCAGACAACACAGAACGAGCCGTTCCAGGTCGGTGGGAATCGCATCGTTTATGCGGCTGGGCGGGACGGGCAGGTCGTGCAGAATGGATGAAAGCGTCGAGATTTTGGTGGCGCCATGAAAAGGCGGCCGGCCGGTCAGCATGTGATAGAGGACGCTCCCAAATGAGAAGATGTCCGACCGGGCGTCGACCGGCTTGCCTTCGGCCTGTTCCGGTGACATGTAGGCGACCGTTCCCACGATTGTTCCTTCGGCCGTGCGGGGTGGTTCCGACACAGTGGACAGACCCTCGGGGCTGGGCTCCTCGGTCAGCTTCGCCAGACCGAAATCGAGTACTTTGGCGCAAGAGTTGCGCGTCACCATCACATTGCCAGGCTTCAGATCGCGGTGGACGATACCTCGGGCGTGGACCGCGGCAAGTGCATCGGCGATCTGAATGGCGTATTTCACCGCGTCGGCTGCGGGCAGGCCGCGCGGCGGAATCGATTCGAGCAGGCTCTTGCCGTCGATATACTCCATCGCGATGAACGCGACACCGTCCTGCGAGTCGATGTCGTAGATGGTGACGATGTGCGGGTTGTTCAGCGAGGAGGCGGACTTGGCCTCCAGCACAAAACGCCGCCGCCGATCCTCGTCGAACACCCGGTCGGCCGCCAGAACCTTGAGCGCTACCAGGCGGTCGAGGTGGGAGTCACGGGCCTTGTAGACCACGCCCATGCCACCTTCCCCGATCTTTTCGAGTATCCGGTAGTGTGAAACAACACTGCCGACCATGGCTCGGTCCTCGTCGGACTCCGGTCCGAATGTCTGGATTCGCGAACAGTGTACTCCGGTTGGTGGCGGTTCACAATGCCGCAAATTGCTGCGTGCTGAGAAGTTCAGACGGGCCGAGGGCCTGGGTGGATGAGTGCCCGGCCACGCGATTCGGAGGAACCCGTGGTGATCATGCAGACACGCCCCCCGGCACACCAGCGGCGCAGGCGTTTCTGAGACGCTGCCAGTCCAGGGTTCGAATTGGTTTTGAGCGAAGCGGTCGGGGGCCTCGGGTCTTGTCTAGAAATCGAGCTTCTTCAGGTACTCGAAACTCTGCTTCAAGGACTCCAGCGGATCACCTGGCGTCTGGTCCTGCTCGACGAAGTAGTGCTGGACGCCGGCAGCACTGGCGGCTTTCAGGACGGAGGCGATGTCGATGACGCCGTTGCCGACCTCGCGGAACGAGGTGCGGGCCACCTTTTCGTTGTACTGCGGGGCGCCGGTCTCGGCGACGTTCTTCAGGTGCAGCAGGGCTACTCGCTTGCCGTACTTCCTGATCACGGTCACCGGGTCCACGCCGGCCACGCGGGACCACATGATGTCGAGTTCCAGGCTGACGAGCTTGGCATCTGCGGTCTGCATCAGGACGTCCAGCAGGTTGCCGCCGCCGGCGACGGGCTCGAATTCAAAGGCGTGGTTGTGGTAGCAGAGGTGCATGCCGGACTTGTGGCACATCTCGCCGGCGCGGTTGAGGGTGTCGCCCAGTTTCTTGATAACGTCCACGCCGCCGCGATCCTGCGGGGCGATGTAGGGGCAGACGATGAACTTCAGGCCGCGCTTCTTGCAGTCGTCCAGGGCGGCCGGCAGTTTGTCCACCTTCGTGGTGAAGAGCGCAGTATCGAGATGGATGCTCACCGGGCGGAGCTTGGTCTGGATCAGGTTGGGCCAGACGGCTTCAATGCTGCCGCCGATGACCTCGGCTTCCTGGAATCCGATAGCCTCCAGCGCCTTGAGCGTCTCCAGTGGCTTGGCCGGCAAGACGCTGCGCAGGGTGTACAGTTGCACGCCCACTGTTTTCAGGGTGCGCGCGAACGAGGGCACCGCCGCGGCGGCGACTGAGGAGGCGAGGAAGGCCCTGCGGCCCATGGATGTCATGCTGATATTCTATTCCCCCGCCTGCGCCACTGGGAAACCGTACAGACGGCGAGAGAGAGATTCGATACGGGGCTGGCGCATTAGGGGAATCAGGCCGGCGGTGACGACGATGCTGACCAGGACGGTGAAGTAGGCGAAGGAGCGGATGATGTCGCCGCCTTCGAGCCCACGCTCCAGCGGGACGCTGGCCAGAACGGCGGCGGCGAGGCCCTTGGGGGCGGTAACCGAGAGCTGGTAGCTCTCCTCCCAGCCGGGGCTGACCCCTTTCATGACGAACCGCACGATGAGGAGGCGTCCGGCATAGATGAGCGCGACAGCGCCCAGGACGATCAGGAGGTAGATCGGATTGCCGAAGCGGATCGACATGCCGAGATAGACGAAGAAGAAGGTCTTCAGCAGGAAAATGACTTCGTGGTAGAACTCCATGTCGCTGTCGGTGAGCTGGCCCATTTCGCGGCGCTGGAAGATCTTCATGTTGTGAAGCGGCAGACGGTGGTAGTTGGTCAGCGAGGCGCCAAAGGCCAGGGCGGCGATGGCCCCGGAGAAGCCGAGCATATCGGCGACGCCGTAGAGGACGAACATCCAGGCAAAGATGGCGAAGGACGTATAAGGAAGCTGCCGCACGGCATTCATGAAGAAGGCCCACGCCAGGCCGCCGGCCATCCCGATGACGCCGGCGCAGATCAGGCTCGCCATGACGGTGCCGATCATGCGGGCGGGGTGGATCTCGCCGCCGGGACTATCGAGCAGGCTGAAGACCATGACGATGGAGAGCACGTCGGTGAGGCCGGTTTCGAGGATCAGCACCGTCATCGCCGGTTCCCGCATCTTCAGAGACTTGGCGATGGGGATGGCGACAGCAGGCGAGATGTTGCCGAGGATCAGGCCCAGCAGAAGGCTCAGGAACCAGGTCAGCCCAAGGGCGTAGTGGCCGAACAGGGCAATGATGGTCACGGTCATCACGAAGGTGAGGGAGGCAAGGCTCATGGTGGTCTTGAGCATTTTCGCCAGCAGGTCGAAATCGAGGGTGGTGCCGCCTTCAAACAGGATCACGACGAGGGCGATGGTGCTCATGACGCTGCCGATTTTGCCGAAGTCCGCCGGCGTGACCAGGTGGAGGACTGCCGGGCCGAGCACGATGCCTAGAAGGATCAGCATTAGGACATCAGGGATCAGGGTCTTTCGAAAGAGAGCCGTGAAGGACAGTGAAAGGAAGACCAGTAAGCCGATGCCGAGAAGAACTTCTGCCATAGCTGCCGATTGTCGCGTGAATAACGCGTAGACTCAAGGAGCGAGGCGTTGACACCCCGGCGGACCATTATCTAATCTGATAATCGTTAAGCAGCTCACGAGATCCGGACGCGATCCGTCTCTTCTCCTGGGACGGATTCGTGTCCCGCCACCCCGGCTAAGGATGAATAAATGATCAAGGTCGAAGGACTGACCAAACGGTATGACCGCACCGTTGCGGTCAACAACATCAGTTTTGAGGTTGAAAAAGGGCAGATTGCCGGCTTTCTGGGCCCGAATGGCGCAGGCAAGACGACGACGATGCGGATCCTCACCTGCTTCCTGCCGCCAACGGAGGGAACGGCTTCGATAGCCGGCTACGATGTGCTGGAGTCGCCGATGGACGTGAAGCGGCGCATCGGCTATCTGCCGGAGAATCCACCGGTGTATCCGGAGATGGAAGTGGAGGAGTACCTCACGTTCGTCGGGCGGCTGAAGGGGATTCCGTCGGCGGATCTGGCGAAGCGGGTGCGCGAGGCGTCGGAGAAGTGTTCGGTGGCGGACGTCAGCAAGAAGCTGATTTCGAAGCTCTCCAAGGGCTACCGGCAGCGTGTGGGCCTGGCGCAGGCGATCATTCACAATCCCGATGTGCTGATTCTGGACGAGCCGACGGCCGGGCTGGACCCGAAGCAGATTCACGAGACGCGCGACTTGATTCGCTCGCTGGCAGGCGCGCACACCATCATTCTTTCGACGCACATTCTGCCGGAAGTGGAGCAGACCTGCGATCACGTAGTGATCATCTCCAAGGGCCGGATGGTGGCGAAGGATTCGGTGCAGAACCTGACTTCGCGGCTGCGCGGGCAGGAGGCTGTGGCAGTGGAGGTCACTGGCGGAGAGAGCGCGGCCATCCAGCAACGGCTGGAGCTGGTGCCGGGCGTGAGCCGGGCGGCGCCGCGGGATAGCCGCGACGGCCGGCATTCGTTCGAGGTGGAGTCGCTGGCGGGACAGAACGTGCGCGGTGACGTGGCGCGGGCCGTGGTGGAATCGGGCTGGAATCTGAATGAACTGCGGGCCGTGGCGCTGAGCCTGGAAGATGTCTTCCTGGAACTGACCGGCGCCGGCCATGCGGCCGAAGGAGAGAAGCAGTGAACAACGCAATCACAATCTGCCGCAAGGAATTGAAGAGCTATTTTTCGTCGCCCATCGCGTACCTGCTGATGGCGATGTTCGCGGTCCTGTTCGGCTTCTTCTTCTGGAACGCCGTGGGCTATTTTGTGTCGATGAGCTTGCAGGCCCAGATGTCGGGCCGGGCTTTCCCGATGGACGTGAATGAGATGATCATCCGGCCTCTGCTGATGAACGTTTCGGTGATCGGGCTGTTCCTGATCCCATTGATCGCCATGCGGCTGTTCGCGGAAGAGAAGCGCTCCGGCACAATAGAGCTGCTGATGACCTCGCCGATCCGCGACATGGAGATCATCGTGGGTAAGTGGCTGGCGGCGACGATATTGTATGCCTGCCTGCTGGGCATCAGCGCGCTGAACATGGCGTTCCTGTTCGCCTATGGGCAGCCGGATTGGAAGCCGGTGCTAATCGGCTATCTCGGGCTGATCCTGCAGGCCGGCGGCCTGCTGGCGATCGGCGCCTTTATCTCGACGATGACGAAGAATCAGATCATTGCGGGGGCCGTCACCTTCGGCGTCTGCCTGATGTTGTGGGTGTTGGAGTGGGTGGCCGGGTACGAGACGGCGACCTGGGCGACGGTGATGAGCTACATGTCGGTGGTCCGGCATTTTGAGCCGTTTTCCAAGGGAGTGATCGACACGCGCGACCTGGTCTACTTCGCGTCGGTGATTTTCCTGGGGCTCTTTCTGACGGCGCGCAGCCTGGAATCGCTGCGCTGGAGGTCCTAACGCCATGAATACAGCATTTCTGAAGAAACGCGCGACGAAGTTCTCCGCCTACAGCACCGTGTACATCGCGGTGGTGCTGGGGATTCTGGGCGCGGCCAATTTTCTGGCGAACCGCTACAACAAGAGCTTCGATTCGACGTCGAACAAGCGCTTTTCGCTCTCGGAGCAGACGGTGAAGGTAGTGGGCGGGCTGAAAGAAGACGTCACCATTTCGTACTTCGACGAGACGACGGCGTTCCCCCGCGCGAAAGATCTGCTGGACCGTTACGCCACGCTCTCGCCGAAGTTGAAGGTGGAGTTGCTGGACCCGTTCAAGAAGCCGACTTTGGCCAAGCAGTATGGGATTACGCAGACCGGCGCGATCGTGCTGCAGACTGCGTCGGGCAAAAGGCAGGACGCCCGCTCACTCAGCGAGGAAGAGATCACGTCCGCAGTGGTGCGGCTGTTCAAGGCCGGTGACCGCACGGCGTGCTTCACCACTGGCGCGGGAGAACACTCGTTGGAAGACACCACACCTGGTGCGTATTCCGCGGTGAAGGCGCTGATCGAGAAGAACAACTACAAAACCGACACGGTGAATCTGATCGAGAAGCCGGAAGTGCCCGCTGGCTGCACGCTGCTGGTGGTGGCGGGACCACGCGTGGACTATCCGCAGCCTGTGGTGGACGTGATGAAGAAGTATGTAGAGGGCGGTGGAAGGGCGGTGTTCCTGGCCGATCCGCCGTTGAAGACGGGCAAGGAAAACGTGGCGGAGAACGCCGGGATGAAGGCGGTATTGCAGGGCTGGGGCGTGACGCTGAACAACGACCTGATCCTGGATACGTCAGGGCTGGGCGGCATGTACGGCATGGGGCCGGAGATCGCGCTGGCTTCGCGTTATGAGACGCATCCGATTGTGCGCGAGATGAAGCGCACCGCGACCGCGTTTCCGCTGGTGCGCTCGCTGGAGCCCAAGCCGACGGACCAGACGAGCGTGGAGAAGCTGGTATCGACGTCAAAGAACTCTCTGGCGGTAACGGATCTGAACGCAGCCGGCGGCGGGATCAAGATGCCGAAGGGCGAGCCGCAGTCCTATGCGGTGGTGGCTGCGGGCACATACCGGAGCAAAGTGGAGGGCCGCTTCGTGGTGGTGGGCTCGTCGGACTGGATCGCGAACTATGCCATCGGTTTTGGCGGCAACAAGGACCTGTTCCTGAACATGGTGAACTGGCTGACCAACGATGAAGAACTGATCTCGATCCGCCCGAAGGATCCGGAAGACCGGCGCATTCAGTTGACCAAAGCTGAGATGCTGATGGTGCGCACCGTGAGCCAGTTCATGATCCCGCTGGGTGTGATCGGGCTGGGCCTGATGGTGTGGTGGCGCAGGAGATAAGGCAGCTGTGAAACCAAAAGCTTTGCTGATCGCGACGGCGCTGTTCGCGTTCCTGGGCGCCGGGATCTGGTGGTCCAACCGCGACATCCGGGAGAAGGAAGCGCAACCGCCGAAGGACGCGCCGCCGAAGGTGCTGGCGTTGGTAGAAAGCGAGATCGTGAGGGTGGAGATCCGGCGGGCCGCGGGCGAATCGACGCGGCTGGAGCGCGACGCGTCGGGGCCGTGGAAACTGGTCGAGCCGGCGTTCCCGGTGGATCGGGATGCTGTGAGCACGTTGATCACCGGCTTGTCGTCGTTGAGCTCCGAGAAAGTGGTGGAAGAACAAGCCACCGATCTGGCGGGATTCGGATTGACGCAGCCGGGCACGCAGATCGTGTTGACGCTGAAAGGCGGCAAGACCCGGACCATCGCGCTGGGCGACGAGGCGCCGGTGGGCGGCGGCAGCTATGTGAAGGTGGATGGCGACGCGCGCGTGTTCACGGTGAGTTCGGTGACACGCACCGGGCTCGACAAGTTCGCGGTGGATTTACGGGATAAGCGGCTGCTGACGTTTGACGGCGAGAAGCTGGCGCGCGTGGAATGGACAGCGAAGGGCGGAGCCATCGAACTCTCCAAATCAAGTGGCGGCGATTGGGCGATTGTGAAGCCGAAGCCGATGCGGGCTGACGGCTGGCAGGTGGAGGAGTTGCTGCGGAAGCTGCGGGAGGCCAAGCTGGACCCGCTGCTGACATCGGACCAGATGGCGGATCTGGCGAAGCAGTTTGCCGGATCGGCGCCGCTGGCGAGTGTGGCGTTGACGGATGCGGCGGGCACGCAGCGATTGGACGTACGCAAGAACAAGGAAGGCAAGTACTACGCGAAGTCGTCCGTTGTGGAGGGGTTCCACATGCTGCTGGACGATATGGGCAAGAGCTTCGACAAGACCGCCGAAGACCTGAGAAACAAGAAGATCTTCGATTTCGGATTCAGCGATCCAGGCAAGGTGGAGTACCGCGACGGCTCGCGGCAGATGGTGTTGAGCAAGGCGGGCGACCGCTGGCTTTCGGGGACGAAACCCATGGATTCCGTGGGCGTGCAATCGTTGATCGACCGGCTGCGGGAGTTGTCGGCGGTGAAGTTCGTAGATGCGGGCTTCACAACGGCAGCGGTTGAGCTCACCGTGACGTCCAAGGAAGGCAAGCTCACGGAGAAGGTCGGACTGGCCAAGGCGGGCGACAAGTACATCGCGCGGCGCGAAGGCGAGGCCGGGTTATATGAGCTGGAAGGGAAAACAGTGGACGAACTTATGGCGGCCGCAGGCAGTATCAAAGAGCAG
>CAYVDY010000069.1:0-17971 GCA_964450255.1 uncultured Candidatus Solibacter sp.
TGGCGATCGTCTCACCCCTACTGCTGCTGAATACTCTCAACTTCCGCGAGATGGTGGTGGCGCAGGAGGGCTTCGCGTTCGGGTTCATCCCGCGCTGGACGATCTTTGCCGGACCCATTCCGCAGGTATTCAGTTTCCTGATCTTCATGATCGCCATCTTCGCTGAGACCAACCGCGTGCCGTTCGATCTGCCCGAAGCGGAGACCGAACTGGTGGCCGGTTTCCACACCGAGTATTCCAGCCTGATGTTCGCCGCCTTCTTCACGGCGGAATACGCCAATATCATCACGGTCTGCTGCGTGGCCACCGCGCTGTTCCTGGGTGGATGGCACCCGCTTTGGTCGGCGAATTATGGCAGCAGTTTCCTGCCGCCGCTGATCATTGGATTCGCCGGGCTGATGCTGATCTATCACGGCTCGCAGGCGCCTCGCTCGCGGCGTTGGGATCGCTTCTCCTTCCCCGTCATCGGCGCGATCTTCCTCGGGCTGGCCGGCCTGTTCTTCGTGCCGATGCTGCAGCCGATTCTGATTCCGTTCTTCTGGTTCATCTCGAAGACCCTGGTGCTGATCTTCATCTTCATCTGGGTGCGCGGCACTCTGCCGCGCTTCCGTTATGACCAGCTCATGAAATTCGCCTGGACGTTCCTGTTTCCGGCCGCGCTGGTCAATCTGCTGATCACCGGCCTGGTGGTGGCTCTCACCTCCCAGTAGTGAGGATTCTCTCAAGATGGACGCAATACTGTTTCTGACATTCGCTGCGATTGCGGTGGCCTGCGCCATCAATCTGGTGCTGCAAACGCACCCGATCTCGAGCGCCTTGTCGCTGGTGGGGGTGATGACCTCGCTGGCCGTTCTCTATCTGTTGCTGGGCGGATCCTTCATCGCTGCTGTGCAGGTGATCGTCTACGCCGGCGCCATCATGGTGCTGTTCGTTTTCGTCATCATGTTGCTGAACACTGAGGGCGAGCGCACGCTGCCGAAGAAGAAAGTGATGCCGGTGGCCATCGCGCTGCCACTGCTGTTCTCGCTGATCGGCGTGCTCGCGGCGATCGTGGCGACGCAGGTGCCCAGCACGGACATCGTGAAGTTCGGCACGTTCAGCGGTGGTGACCCTCTTACCTTCGGGCGAGCGATGTTCACCCGCTACCTGCTGCCCTTTGAGGTGACGTCAGTGCTGATCCTGATCGCGATTCTCGGCGCGGTCGTACTGGCCAAGAAGGAGATCTAGCTCATCATGCCACCCATTCCCACAGTTGTTCCCATGTCGTGGTATCTGATCCTGAGCGCGATCCTGTTTACGCTCGGCGCGACCGGATTCCTGCTGCGCCGCAACATCATCACGGTCTTCATGTGCATCGAGCTGATGCTCAATGCAGTCAACCTGACGTTCGTGGCATTCAGCCATCAACTGAAGCAGGTGGACGGCCACATTTTCACGTTCTTCGTGATGGTGGTGGCGGCGGCTGAAGCCGCTGTCGGCCTCGCCATTATCCTGACGGTCTTCAAGAACCGGCAAACGCTCGAAATCGACGAAGTCTCTTCGATGAAGCTCTAACCGATGCATCAACTCTGGCTCATTCCCGCACTGCCTCTGGCCGGATTCCTGATCAACGGAATCCTAGGCCGCAAGCTGTCCAAGGCGGCCATCAACGCGGTGGCGATCGGCAGCGTATTCCTTTCTTTCCTGTGGGTGGTGAAAACGCTCATGGGCCTCGGCTCCATGGAAGAACCCCACGTGGAGCGCTACTTCACGTGGATCCAGAGCGGCTTCGTCAACGTCGGCTTCGACTTCGCCGTGGACCGGCTCTCCGCTGTCATGCTGATGGTGGTCACTGGAATCGGTCTGCTCATTCACATCTACGCCGCCGGATATATGGCGCACGAAGGCGGCTACTACCGCTTCTTCGCCTACATGAATCTCTTCATGTTCTTCATGCTGATTCTTGTGCTGGCCGCGAACTACCTGGTGCTGTTCGTCGGCTGGGAAGGCGTTGGCCTGTGCAGCTACCTGCTGATCGGCTTCTACTTCCTGAAGAAAAGCGCTGGCGACGCCGGTAAGAAAGCGTTCGTCGTCAATCGCATCGGCGACTTCGGATTCTCTCTCGCCATGTTCCTCATCATGGTGAACTTCGGTTCGCTCGATTTTGGCACCGTGTTCTCCAAGGCCGGGCCGATGCCGCCTGAAGCGAGCGCCGGTGTGATCACGCTGATCTGCCTGTTGCTGCTGGTGGGCGCCGCCGGCAAGAGCGCGCAAGTGCCGCTGTATGTCTGGCTGCCCGATGCCATGGAAGGCCCCACGCCGGTCAGCGCATTGATCCATGCGGCCACGATGGTCACCGCAGGCGTCTATATGGTGGCGCGTTCGGCTGCGCTCTTCAACGACGCGCCCGTCGCCATGGAGGTGGTCGCCTACGTCGGCTTGATCACCGCCGTGATGGCCGCCACCATCGGCCTGACGCAGTACGACATCAAGAAGGTTTTCGCGTACTCGACGGTTTCGCAGCTCGGCTATATGTTCCTGGCGCTCGGCACCGGAGCCTACTCCGCCGGCATCTTCCACGTCATGACGCACGCCTTCTTCAAGGCGCTGCTCTTCCTTGGCGCCGGATCTGTAATTCACGCCCTCGAAGGCGAACAGGATCTGCGTATGATGGGTGGGCTTCGCAAGAAGACCCCGATCACTTTTGCGGTGCTGATGTGTGCCGCCGTCGCCATCGCCGGTGTGCCGCCGTTTTCCGGCTACCACTCGAAGGACGCCATCCTGCTGGCCGCGCACGCGCATCACCCATGGATGTACTGGGTGGGCGTAGTCACTGCAGGAATGACCGCTTTTTACGTGTTTAGAGCCATCTTTATGTGCTTTTTTGGCACCTATCGCGGCACTGCGCACGCGCACGAGTCGCCCCTGGTGATGACCGCGCCGCTGATGGTTTTGGCCGCTCTCAGCCTGGGCGGCGGCTATCTGGACGTGCCGCACTTCCTGGAACCGATGTTCGGCGGCGGGCACGCGGAGCACGACATGACACTGGTGGCGATATCGGTTGGCGCCGGCGCCTTCGGCATCCTGCTGGCGTGGTTGTTCTACGTGGTCAAGCCCGGCCTGGCCGATGGTCTGGCGAGAACGTTCAGCTGGCCGTACAAGCTGTTCTACAACAAGTATTTCGTGGATGAAGCGTACGATTCCGTCATCGTCCACCCGTTGCGCGACGGCTCGTCGTCGGTGCTGTGGAAGGGCGTGGACGCGGGGCTGATCGATGGCGCCGTGAACGGCACGGGCTCGCTGATGCAAGCCATCGGCGGCGGATTGCGGCAGATGCAATCCGGATACATCCGGCGCTATGCGGCCTGGGTGGTGCTGGGCAGCGTTGTGATCATCGCGGTCGTGAGCTTCTGGGGAGGCGTGAAGTGAACCTGCTGGATATACTGCTGATCTTACCGGCGGCGGGCTTCCTGCTCACGCTCTTCCTCCCGAAGAACAACCCGGGCCTGATCCGCAATTTCGTCTTGGCCGTCTCGGTAGTCACGTTCCTGTTCTCGCTGCTGTTGATTGGTCCGGTGCAGGCCAGTCCGGGGCGCCTGGCGCTTGAGGGGAATTCGTCGTGGATCGAGTATCCCGCCATTCGCTATCACGTGGCGCTCGACGGTCTCAGCCTGTGGCTGGTGGTCCTCTCCACGTTCCTGACGCCCATCGTGACCCTGGTCAGTTGGAAGTACATTCAGAATCGCGTGAAAGAGTTCTACGCGTTCCTGCTCGCCCTGCTCTTTGGTGTTCTGGGCGTCTTCGTGGCGCAGGACCTGTTCCTGTTCTTTGTGTTCTGGGAAATCTCGTTGGTCCCCATGTACTTCCTGGTGGGCATCTGGGGTCACGACAAGCGCATTTACGCGGCGGTGAAGTTCTTCCTGTACACCATGGCCGGCTCGGCGCTGATGCTGGTGGCGATCATCTATCTCTACAACAAGAGCGGCACGTTCGACATCCCGCTACTGCTCGACATGATGGCCAAGGGCAGGCTGGTGCTGAGCGGCACGGAGTCCTTCTGGCTGTTCCTCGCCTTCTTCGTCGCCTTCGCTATCAAGGTGCCGCTTTTCCCGCTGCACACCTGGTTGCCCGATGCGCACGGCGAGGCGCCCACTGCCGGTTCCGTCATGCTGGCGTCGGTGTTGCTGAAACTCGGCACCTACGGACTGGTTCGCATCTGCCTACCGCTATTCCCTGGGGCCGCCCGTGAGAATGCGAACTGGATTATCGTGCTGGCCATCGCCGGCATCATCTACGGTGCGCTGGTCGCCATGGTACAGCCGAACATGAAGCGGCTGGTGGCCTATTCCTCTGTGAGCCACCTGGGATTCGTCGTTCTCGGTATCTTCACATTCACGCAGGTGGGCCTCGACGGCGCTGTCTACCAGATGCTGAATCACGGCATTTCCACCGGCGCGCTCTTCATTCTGGTGGGCATGCTCTATGAGCGCCGCCATTCGCTGGAGATCTCAGATTTCGGCGGTGTCGGCACGGTTGCGCCGTGGCTCAGCACAATGTTCGTGATCACTACGCTGGCCAGCGTGGGCCTGCCGCTCCTCAACAACTTCGTCGGTGAGTTCCTGGTCCTGCAGGCGGCCGTGCAGGTGAATCTGCTTTACGGAGTGTTCGCCGCCATCGGCGTGATCCTCTCCGCCGTTTACATGCTCTGGATGGTGCAGCGCGTCTTCTACGGTGAGACTTCGGACGAAGTGAAGCACCATATGCCCGACATGAACGCGCGCGAGTGGGCCATCATTGTCCCGCTGATTGCACTGATGGTCTGGATGGGGATCGGCCCGCAGAGCTTCCTGCCGGCGATCACGGCCACCAACGCGCCGATTGTGGAAGTGATGAAGCAGCCGGCCACTCCAGTGGCTGTGCAGGCCGCAAAGGAGTCCGTCCATGCCCGCTAACTTCATGCCCACCGCGCAGGAGTACCTCCGATTCGCGCCGGAGTCGCTTCTGATTCTCGTGGGCGTGCTCCTGATGATCATGGAGCCGCTGAGCGGGCCCGACGGCAAGCGCAAGTTCGCCGTTATCTCATTTGCCGCACTGGCCGGGGCTGTCGCGCTCGCCCTCGCCGCCGGAATGGACCAGGGACCGGCGTTCTCCGGACTGCTGATGATTGACGGTTTCGCCACGTTCTTCCGCGTACTCGTCCTGGGCATCGGAATGTTCACCATTCTGATCTCCACCAACTACCTGAAGCTGGAAGGGCACGAATCTGGCGAGTATTACGCGCTGCTGCTGTTCTCCATCGTGGGCCAGTGCCTGATGGCCGCCTCCAATGATCTGATCATGCTCTTCATCGGACTGGAGTGCAGTTCCATCGCCACCTACGTGCTCGCCGGCTATCTGCGCGACGACAAGCGCAACAACGAATCCGCGCTGAAATATTTCCTCCTTGGCTCGTTCGCCACGGCCTTTCTGCTGTACGGTGTGGCCTGGATGTACGGCACCACCGGCACCACGAATCTCGGCGCCATCCGCACGTTTCTGATGGACCCCGCGCATCACGCCAACATGGTGGTGGTGGGCGCGGCGACCGCGCTGATGTTTGTCGGCTTCGCGTTCAAGGTCTCCGCCGCGCCGTTCCAAATGTGGGCTCCAGACGTCTATCAGGGCGCGCCCGCGCCGATCATGGCCTTTATGTCGATCGGCTCAAAGGCAGCCGCTTTCGCCATGTTCGTGCGAGTGATGATGACCGCATTTGAGCCGGTGAAGGAACGTTGGGAGCCGCTCATCTGGATCTCGGCGCTGGCCACCATGACCATCGGCAACTGTGCCGCCCTACGCCAATCCAACCTCAAGCGCATGCTCGCCTATAGCTCCATCGCGCACGCCGGTTACCTGATGGTAGCGATCACCGCGCATAGCGAGATCGGCACGGCGTCGGTGATGTTCTATCTCACGGCCTACGCTCTGATGAGCCTGGGCGCCTTCGCCATCGTGGTCTACATCGTGCGCAAGGGCGAGCGCTTCGTCGAGATCCAGGATCTCGCCGGACTCAGCCAGCGCCAGCCGCTGGTGGCTGCGATGTTCACCATCTTCTTGCTGTCATTCACGGGCATCCCGCTGACCGCGGGCTTTTTCGGCAAGTTCTACATCTTCAAGGCAGCGCTCGATTCCAACCTGGTTTGGCTGGCGGTTTTGGGCATGTTGAACAGCGCAGTGGCCGCATATTACTATCTGCGGCTGATCGTGCTGATGTACATGCACGCTCCGGCCGAGGGCGCCGAGGAATTGCTGGCGCCCACCATCGGCATCCGGGTGACGATGCTGGTCACCGCCGCATTGACCATCGCCCTGGGCATCTTCCCGTCGTTCATACTCGATCTGGCAGGGAAGTCCGCGGCTTTCGTTCGCTAGTTACTGGCCGGTGATCGTGACGTCGGTGAGAATGCTGCCCGCTTGAATGCGGAAGACGTTCGCGCCGGCGGAGAATCCAAGTCGCACGTCGAAACCGAAGAGGCCGGGGATGGCCGTATCGTACGCGGTCACGCTGCTCACTGCGCCGTCGCCACTCACCACCGTGATCTCAGGCAGTTTGTCGGTGATTGCCACGCCGGAGACATCCAGGACACGGAACAGGATTGCGTCGCGCTGCACGCTACCCCTACGCGCGCTGGAGGTGGCACTCAGCACGTTGATGTAGGCAGGAATATACTCGGTTGCGGCGTACCAGTAGGGCACGCGGATGCTCTGCCCGGTGGCAGTGCCGGAGACGACCAGATAGCCTTCATGCGGCCCAATGGCAGTGCCACGCAGCACGAAGGACACTGGCAGCTCAGCCGAGGCGCCGGCAGCCAGTTCCAGGCTGGGCGACGCCACCACTGGTCCGGGCGTCTCGTTCCGCGGTTCCACGGAAATGGTGAACGTCTCCGATTCCGGACCCACATTCGTGATGGTGAGGTTCCGTGCCATGTCTGCGTCCACGCCGCCCGCGCCAAAGCTCAACGAAACCGGGTAGGCCGTCACAGTCGCGTTCAGCGCCGCGAACACGTTCATCAGGCCGCCGCCGGTCTGCTGCAGTCCGGCCACGCCTCCTTTCATTCCTTCCACCGTGCCCGCCGAATTGATCAATAGCGACCGGTACTGATCCACGCTCAGCCCGGGCCGCGTGCTTTTCAGCAGCGCCGCCGCACCAGCCACCATGGGCGCTGAGAAACTCGTGCCGTCCACTGAAACGAAACCGCTGGCCGAATACATCGAGCCCGACGGATCCACCGATTGCGTGGCGGTGTAGATGTCGCCGCCCATCGCCATGAGGTCGGGCTTGATGCCGAGATCGACATTTGGCCCGGCGGCCGTGAAATCGGTCAGCCGGTTCGCGATCATCGGCACCGGGCCGAGCGTGAAGCTCACCGTGCCCCAGAGTTCGCCCTGTTCCGACAGCGCACGTTTGATCGCTTGAGCGTCATCGTAACTGATCATCTCCGCCGGCAGCGTCGCAGTGCCCACGTTCATCGAAAACGGTTCCGGGGCGCTTTCCGCGGCGAATACAACGGCAGCCACCGCACCCGCGTTACGGGCCAGATTGAGCTTGGTCTCAAACGTACAGGACCCGCGCTGGATCAGAGCGATGCGGCCATCGAGACTGCCGCCTGGAACTGCCGAACAGAGTAGTCCAGTCTCGTCAAGCGCCGCAACGTCAACGATCGGCGCCACGATTGGAGTCTGCGGGGCCGGGCCGCTGCTGGTGACCGCCACGAACGGCGACAACCCAGACACCTCCACACTGGCGGCAAACCGCCGGTCGTTCGTCGTCGCGCCCACGGCGATCACGGAGGGCGCCGTGGCGGGTGACGACATCGTGTTCAGCCCCGGGCCGTTGTTGCCCGCGGCAGCCACTACGATGACCCCTGCCTGCACGGCTCGCTCCAGCGCCTCCACTTCGAGATCTTCCGCCAGGCGTGGCGCCAGATCGTCCCCTAAGCTGAGGTTGATGATATCCATGCCATCGGATACGGCGTCGTCCACCGCCTTGATAATCGCGGCGTCGCTGGAGTAGTCGTTGTAACCTGGCGTGCCGAAGACCTTGTAGACGCCGAGATAAGCCTTGGGCGCAAAGCCGGTGATGGTTGCCAGCGGACCGGCAGTCCGCCCGCCTGCGGCGATCATGGCAAGCGCAGTTCCGTGCCCGACCCGGTCCCGGACGCTGGAGTCGGGATCGCGGTATGGCAGCAGGGAGACATAGCTGCGCGCCACGATGACCTTTCCACTGGTAAAGGAGAGATCGGACGCATTGTAGCCGCGCGGATAGGAGTCCGGAGCAGTAAGTCCAGACTCCTGGAACGCTTCGTGACCCGCTGAAATGCCGCTATCGATGATGGCGATCTTCACCTCCGCGCCTGCGCGGTCATCGCCGATCTGGCTCCATGCTTCCGCTACCTTGTGCTGCATCACGGCCCGATCGAGGATCATTTTCACCGTGCGCATCGGAACCACGCGCCGCACTCCTGGCAGCGCTGCCATTTCCGCGGCCACCTCAGCGGATGCTTCGATGAAGAGTGCGTTGGCCACTGTGTCAACACTATCCAGGACGCGCGCCGCGCGCTGCTCCACTTCGTCCCGCATGCGTGTCTGTTCAGCGCGGATGCGGCTGCGGTGCGAGGCCGCCGAACTACCCTGCAACCGCGTGCGCGTGCCCAGCCTGGCAACGTGATCGGCCACGGGTTCCGTGCTCAACTCGACGATATAGCGGCCGGGGATCGTGCCGGCGACGAGTGGGGTAGCGAGAATGAGCACGAACGGCAAAAGCAGGCGGAAGCAATTGTTTCGGTCCATACAACACCGACCCCCCCCAGCCACCCGGAGGTTTCGTGTAGTTATGAGTCTTAACAGTCTTGACTGAAGATTTACGATCCCTCAGCCGTGTGGGCGAGGCGCGATACGCTTACTGTAGAGATATGGGCGCGGAAGCACAGAAGCGGCGATCGCGGCTCTCCTGGATCAGCATGGGCACGCTGCTGGTGCTGTGCACGGTTCTGGGCGGGCTGCAGTACCAATGGGTTGGCGAAGTGAGTCTCGCCGAGCGGCACCGGCTGAAGAGCGGGTTGCAGTCCAGCCTGAACCGTCTGAGCCGGGAATTCAATACCGAAATCAGCGCCGCCTGTGCGGCGGTGATACCGGTGCAGCAGGCGGGCGTGCGCGAGCCGCGCGAGGAAGAGTACACTGCCCGCTATCTGCAGTGGCGGGATTCCATCCAGCACGAGCCGGTGTTCCGCTCGATCGCGCGAGCGGTCCCGCACAACGGTGATGTGGTGTTGCGCCGCATGGACATGGCGACGGGTACGTTTGCCGACGCGCCGTGGCCGGACACTTGGGAGCCGATGCGCGTGCGACTCCGGGCGTACTTACCGAGGGATACGAGGGATCCGCCGCTGCCCCCGGCCCCCCCGGTGGAGAAGCTAGGCATGCTGCTCGACGTGCCGCGGTTTGTACAGGTGAGCGGCGGCGTGCCAGGCGGGCCAGCCGTTTGGAGGACAGCCGAATGGCTCGTATTCGAACTGGAGCCCGCCCATCTCACCAACAACGTGCTGCCCGAACTCCTGCGAAGGCACCTGGGGGTGGAGGGCAGCCGCGAATTTCAGGTTGAGATTGCTACGAAGACCAAGCCTCGGCGCCTGATCTTCGCCTCAGATGGCGCGAAAACATCGTCAATCGGCACTTCCGCCGATGCCACCGCCAATCTGATGGATCTGCAATACGACCGCATTCTACGGCGCGGCTCACGTGAGGCCGGGCGGTCTCGCAACGCATCTCTGGAATGGGGCCGTTGGGTGCTTTCCGCGCGCCACCACGCCGGGTCCCTGGAGACCGTGGTCAACCGCGCCCGGTGGCGGAACCTCGCAGTGACGGGCGGCATCCTTCTGTTGATGCTTGCCACTGTGCTGGCATTGATCCGCTACACCCAGCGCGCGCAGAAGCTCGCCGACTTGCAGATGGACTTCGTCGCCGGCGTGTCGCATGAGCTCCGGACTCCGCTGACAGTCATTCATACAGCGGCGTACAACCTTAGGGGCCGAGTGGCGCAGGATCCCGCCCGCGTTGCCCGGTACGGTGCGCTGATCCAACAGGAGAGCGAGCGGCTGCGCGAACTCGTGGAACGCGTGTTGCGCTTCGCTGGCGCGCAGGCTGGACAGGTGATCCGGGACAGGGAGCTCGTGTCGATAGAGGATATCATCGACGAGTCTCTGGCCGCCAGTTCGTCGGTCCTGGACAGTGCGAACTGCCGTGTTGAGAAGGAAGTACAGCCCGATCTGCCTCCAGTGCTGGCCGACGCCGTCGCGCTGAAGCACGCTTTTATCAATCTGATCTCGAACGCAGCCAAATATGGCTGCGAGGGAAACAATTGGATCGGGATCAGCGCCATAACATCAGGTGGCGCGGATCGGTCCGGTATTGAAGTCCGTGTCGCCGATCATGGCCCGGGCATTCCCGAAGCGGAACAGGCTAGGATCTTCGAGCCGTTCTACAGGGGGCGCCGGGCCGTACAGGCGCAAACCCACGGTACGGGTTTGGGCCTGAGTCTGGTGAAAGGAATTGTCGAGGCGCACGAAGGCTCAATCGAATTGGAGAGCGGTCCCGGACAGGGCACGGTTTTCACGATGAGACTTCCAGCCGCCCCGGTGGCGCAACAAAATGAGTGCAAGAGTTTTACTGATTGAGGATGAGCCCGGTCTGGTGATGACCGTTTCGGACCTGCTCGCCGAAGAGGGCTACGCGGTTGAATCCGCTGGAGATGGCCAAACGGGCATGAACCGGGCGCTGAACGAACACTTCGACCTATTGATACTGGATGTGATGTTGCCCGGTATGAGCGGATTCGAGGTCTGCCGTGGCCTGCGCCAGCAAGGCAAAGACGTGGCAATCCTCATGCTCACCGCCAAGACCCAGGTGGTGGATCGTGTCGTGGGCCTGAAACTGGGGGCAGATGACTATCTCACCAAGCCTTTTGACCCCTCCGAGCTACTCGCTCGCGTGGAAGCGCTGCTGCGGCGTGTCTGCAAGGAGAAACTGACGCCGGTGGTGAGTTTCCAGTTCTCGGATGTGGATGTCGATTTCGAGAAGGGCGTAGTTCGGAAGGGCGGGGAGACTGTGAGTCTGGCCGGAAAGGAGTTGCAACTCCTCCGGTATCTGGTGGATCATCGCGGCAAGGTGGTCCCGCGCGAGGAACTGCTGGAGAATGTCTGGGAATACCAGGCTGGCGTCTCTTCCCGGACCATCGACGTGCACGTGGCGTGGCTGAGGCAGAAACTCGAAACCTATCCCCAGAATCCGCGCTATATCCAGACCGTGCGCGGGGTCGGCTACCGGTTCTCCAACTGAAAACACGAAAGCGGGCACGGCCCTGGGGAGATGGCCGTGCCCGCTTTGTTCTCCACGCGCCCTACTGGCCGCGTAGTCCGCGGCTTTGCATGCCACGTGGGCCCATGCCCCTGCCTCCGCCCATCTCGTCGTACTTGACCTTCTGTTCGGCGGTCAGCAAGGCGTAGAACCTGGATTGCGCTTTTGCCTGGATCGCAGTCAGTTGGCCCTGCAGCGTGCCGATCCCGGCAGACAGCGCGTCGAGTTCGGCATCTGTCTTGCCTGCCTTGATGGCGGCCCGGAGGGCGTCATGCGCGCTGGTCAGTTGCCCGGATACAGTTTCGGCTGCGGCTTCGGCGGCGTCGAAGATCGTTTTGGCCGCTGTCTTCTGATCGTCGGTCAGGTTGAGATAGCCGGCCATGAAATCAACACGGTTGCCGCGCCCGCCGCCCGGCCCGCCCTGAGCCATCAGCGGCAGGGCGGCGCAAACTGCCAGTGCCACGGTTAGAAATCGCCTTGTCATTTGGTTTGTAAAACCTCCTAGTGCTTTAAACGCGCCCTTAGAAAATGCGTTGCGGTGAATGTCAATTCGTAACGTAAAGATCGGCTTACATTTCCTGCTGCGGCTGAGGGGCGCAGAACTGGTAGCCCCGGCCGCGCACAGTCAGCAGAAGTTGGGGTGCGCCCGGATTCGGCTCCAGCCTCTGCCGCAACTGCGCGATGTGGACGTCCAGCGTGCGCGTATTCGTGGAGTGATAGCCCCACACCTCGCTCAGTAGTTCCTCCCGGCTGACCACAACGCCTGGACGCCTGGCCAGATACCTCAACAGTGCGAGTTCCTTGGCCGCCAAAGCGAGCGGCTGGCCGTTGCGCTCCACCCGGCCGTTTGCGAAATCGATGCAGAGGTCACCGAAACGCTCCTTTGCCCCGTGGCCAGAGATAGTCCTGCGTGCCCGTCGTAGCAAGGCATGTACCCGCGCGATCAGCTCTGCGGGATGAAACGGCTTGGTCATGTAGTCATCAGCGCCCAACATCAGACCTTGCACACGGTCCGCCAGCGCGGATCGGGCCGAGAGCATCAGAACGGGTGTCTCGATGCCGTTCCGGCGAAGTTCGCGGCAGACTTCGAACCCATTCAGATCCGGCAGCATCACATCCAGCACGATCAGATCAAAACGCTCGCGGCAAGCCCTGGCCATGGCGGTGGTTGCATCGCCGGCCGTCGTCGTCTGATGGAACTCCGCCTCCAGCAGGTCCGTGAGGACTAGCGCCAGAGGCGGATCATCCTCCACGAGAAGGATTCGATGTGCTTCCAAGGTATGCATCAGAATGTGAATCGCAATTGAACGTCGATTTTGCGGTTGTAAGTACTCGATCCGCCGCCCATCGGGCCGAATCCGCCAGCAAGGCTGCGGTATTCACCGAAGTACGGGGAGGAGAGGTCGCCGCTGGGAGCGGCGAAGTTGGCATGGTTGAGAACGTTGTTGGCGGAGAGGCTCAGGGTCAGGTTGTATTTCTTGCCGCTGCTGCTGCCGCCGAACATGCCGCCGGGCCCGCCGCCGCGCATTCCTCCGCCACCCATGCCGCCGCCGGGAGGAGGGCCGCCGCCGGGGCCACCGCCGCCAGCAGGCGGGCCGCCGCCGCCGGGCCCGCCAGGAGGCATGCCGCCATCCTGCAGGCCGGATTCACCGCGGCTGCCAAACGCCCAGCTCCGGCCCAGCCGCAGATTCAGCGTGAAGGTAGCCGGACCCCGTGCGTAGTTCCGAGTGATGGCTGTTCCCACGGCAGGATTCAGGTTGAAGCAGCCCATGCCCGGCGCGTAGGCGAAGTCGCCGCCCGTGCAGGTGTCACTGTTGAGGCCCGATACCAGCGAAGGCCGCTCATTCGTAAATCCGTCACCATTCATGTCGCGCCCGGTGGTGATGTTGTAAGGGCTGCCGCTGTTCATCATCAGGAAGGGGCTCAGGGTGATCTTCCAGGGCATTGGCAGGCTGGTGCCGATGACTGCGCGGTGGCGCACGTCGCTGAAGGAGGAAGGACCCCATTCGGCGCGCAGGTTGTAAGGATCGGCCGGCGAGCCCTCGGCGTCGGTCTTGCCCTGTCCGATGGAGTAGAAGCCGAACAGGAACATCTTCCTGTAGTTCACGTTCGGGCTGAAGATGATCTGGTGGGAGCGGCTGAAGCCCGTGGTTTCGGTCAACAGGCGCAGTTGCTTGTCGCTGTAGGGATAGACGCCGTCGATGGGCGCGTTGATGTTGCGTACTCGTTGAAGATGCACGCCGCGGCCGCCGACATACTGCACGCTGAGCTTGGTGTACTTGCCGATCTGACGTTCCACGCCGACGCTGGCCTGGTAGTTGCGCGGGGCGCGCAGCGTACTGTCCGCCAGTTGCAGTTGCCGCGGCTGCTGGGCCGTCTGCAACAGATCGGCCGACGGGATCCGCGGGAAGAAGTTCGGGTTGATCAGCAGGTAGGACTGCTGAGTCAGGCCGTTGAAACGCTGCGATTGCAGCGTCACCGAATCCGAGATGCGGTCATAGAAAACGCCCGCGCCGACGCGCAGCACCGTCTTCACCGTCTTGCCCGCGCCGCCGCCGATGCCCCACGCCAGGGCCACGCGCGGCGCCCAGTTGGAGTAGTCCCTGATGTTGGTTTGCGTTTCGTAGCGCACGCCGTAGCTGAGGGTGAGGTTCTGCCTGATCCGCCAGTCGTCGTTGAAGAACACCCCGGCGTCGAACTGGCTTACCGAAGTGAGCGGGGTGCCTGCGGCCAGGCTGAACTGAGAGGCGCCGCCACCGAGCAGGCGGATCTGTTCAGCGGAGTAGCCTAGAGACTGAAATTGCAGAGTGCGCTGATAGCGTTCCAGCGCCGTGAGCTGTACCAGCGGTCCAGCCACAATCTGGTTGTTGGCATCCAGCGTCGGCCCCAGTCCGCCGAAGAACATGTAGCTGCCGCCGAAGTTGTTCACCGATGTATTGTCGGTACCCGAGTTGCGCAGCCGGGCGCCCCACTTCATCGTGTGCGTGCTGTGCGTGAGCGTTGTGGAGTTGGCAAGCTCCCAGCTCTTGGAGATGTTGCCGGAGTTGCCGATCTGCGCGCCGCCACCCTCAAAGGCGCCCTGCACGCTGAGTGACGGAATGGAGTTGTCGCCCGTGTTGGAGAGTACCGAGCGCCGGAACTGGAAGCGAAGTTCGTTAATCGACTTCGGGCTCAGCACGGCGGTCTCGGTGAGCTGCAGTGAGCGGTCGGAGTTGGTCTGATCGTAGGCGCGGGATTCGAGCGCGAAGTTGCCGATTCACTCGTTGTTGCGCGAGGACCGGCCTTCCTGGTAGCGAGCCACCAGTGTATTGTTGGCGTTCAGTGCCCAATCGAAGCGCGGTCCGAAGCTCGTGCGGGTTTGCGGTGTGACCACGGCGGTATTGACCGTGACGGGGTTGAAGGAGCTATCGAGCGTGGTCGCCAGAATGAAGGCGTTCTCGTCGATGTTGCGGCGTTCCAGATCGAATCCGAAAGACGCCTTACCCTTCTTGATGGGCCCGCTGAGGTTGAAGCCGAACAGCTTGGCGCTGTAAGGAGGCAGAGTGGGATCCGTCAGCAGCGGGCTGCGCGCGTTCATCGATTCGTCGTTGAACTGCATAAAAGCCTGGCCGCGGATCTTATCGGTGCCCGGCCGCGTGAGGATCTCGATGCGGCCGAAGCCGGGCCGGTCGTACTCCGTCGAATACGGGTTCGAGTTGATGCGCACCTCCCGAATGGAGGACTTCGGCGGCATGCTTCCGCCCGAGAAACCGTCGATGTAGATCTGCCCGCCGCTGGGTCCCGCCGCCGGGCCGGCCATGGCCTGCAACTGGGAGGCGAGCTCGTCCGGATCGTCGGACAGCGCGGCCAACTCCTTTTCGCCGATCACCAGCGCGCTGGCGTTGGAGTCCGGATCGGTGGAGACTTTGCTGGCCTCATCCTCGACGTTGATCACCTGGGACTGCGCCTCGATAGTCAACTGCACGTCGAGCGTCTGTGCGCCGCTGATCTGATAATCGCGGTGCTGTGTGACAGTGAAGCCTTTGGCGATGACTCGCACAACGTACTTGCCAGGCCGCAGCGTGGGGAAGCTGTACCGGCCGGTGACGTCTGTTGTGGCGCGCTGCTCGCCGCCGGGTCCGCGTAGTTGCACCAATGCGTCCTGCACGGTCGCGCCGGAGGGGTCCGTCACTACGCCTTGCAGGCCGGTTGCCGGCGTTTGGGCGCAGACTGCGCCCAGCAAACTGAAGAGTACGAAAATGAGCACAAATCGAGCGTGTTTCATGTGATTAGTCCTGTCCTCGCCGTCGTTCCGCGGCTACTGCATCATTCCTGGCAACTCGAGTCCGCCCGAGCCGCCCATCATTCCGCCCATGATCATCCCGCCGCCCAGGCTCACACCGCCGCCTTGCTGGCCGCGTGATTGGGTGGCGGACGCCATCTGAACCAGCATGTCCGCGTTGCCCAGCAGCATAATGGCGGTCACCTGCCGGCTGGACGCTCCGCGCGTGCTGGAGACCACTACTGTTTCTCCCACCTTCAAGTCAGAGACTTTCGAAGTGGGCATCCGTTCCAGCATCTGAGTGAGGTCCGGGGCGCCGCCGGGCCGCGGGCCCATTCCGCCGGTTGGCGGGCCACCGGGACCCGAGCCGGGTGCCATGCCCATCGCGCCCGCACCGCCGCCCGGCCGTCCGCCGGGCATGCCGCCCGGCATTCCGCCGCCGAAGCTCGGCATGCGCTTTACCTGCGATTCGCCTGTCACACGGATCAGAAATGTCTTGCCCGATCCCAGATCCTTCACCGTGACATCCCCTGTGCCGGCGTCCAGCGCCGTGATGGTGCCCGCTTTAGTCAGGAACGTCCCGAAGACCACTTCCTCAGCGGAAACTTTCAACCCATCCGGACTCTTCTGGCCTCGGCCGCGCAGTTGGTCCCCAACGCGCACGTCGGCCAGAATGCTGACCTTGGCGTCGGCGAACCGTACTGAATCCGGTGCATAGCGCCGGAACAGCGTCTTCGCGTCCACCGTGACCGTGGAGGTAATCTCACCCTGCATTGAGCGCGAACTCAGAGTAATCTCGGAGCCCTTGACGGCCGACACAACGCCCGATACTCCGCGCTTCTGCCAGTCCTGTTTGTCCGCTTCCTTCGCTTTGGCAATCTCGTTGGCCGCCATCACGACGATGCGCCTGGCCTCGGTTGACCCGGTGGAGAAAGTGACCAGGACGCGGTCTCCCATGGCGAGGTCCGTTACGGCGATGGCCGCGGCCCTCTCCAGGTCCTTCTCACCCGGCGCAACGCGCTGTACCAGTGTGTCCGGGCCACAGCGGATCAAGATGGGATCGCTGTCGTCGGGCTTCACCTGGATTTCGGCCGTGTCAGCCTTGAAGCCGGTGATGGTTCCCAGCGCGGGCTTGTTGGCCGCGGTCTGCGCTGCGACGAAAACCAACCCGGAGAACAGAATCGCGATTGCGGTCTTGCGTGTCATCACTACACAAGACGAGACTCATCGCGGAAAGGAGACGCGCGGCCGCCCTAAGAAATGTAAAGGGGGGGCTGGGCAGACGGCTGGGCAGCGAGCGTCCGGATCTGCAAAAATAGAAAAAGTGCGTACCCCTCTGCCAAGACTGCGCGTCACCAACCAGGTGGGGATACCTACGCCCGCCGGTAGCCGGTACGACTCTGCGAGCCCGGCTGCGCGCCAGGACAGCTTCTAAGGACCATTCGTGATTCGCAACACCATCTCAGTCTCCCTGCTCGCCCTTTCGTTGGGAGCCGCCGCTCTCTCTGCGCAGACCGCAACTCAGGAACCGCCGAAGCCTCCGGCGCCGCCCGTCGTCACGCCGGCGCCTGCTGCCTCGGACGCCGATAAGCCCCTCGTGCCGCTGGCCGCGCCCCAATCGCCTGCTGAGGTTCGCAGGTTCTCGGCCGGCCTCACAGCCAGCTTCACACCGTGGGATCTGATGAAGGGGGGCGATTTTTCGGGAGTTGTGTTTCCCGGGCCGAAAGATGTTCAATCGAGCTCGGCGGCGAACTCCAAGTGGTATGCCGCCGGCGTAGCGATGCAGGTGACTCTCACGAGTCGCTTAGCGCTCGCCGTGAACGCGATCGTGCGCCAGGCGGGATTCGTGATATCCGCCAATACCATCGAAGGTATAGATCTCCCCACCACGCCGACCGACGACCGGAAGTACTACATCGCCTACGAGGACACCCACGCCTACTACCTGGATCTGCCGCTGCTGGTGCGTTTCTACAGCAAGAGCCACAAGAAAGATGGCAGGCGCTGGTTCGTGGAGGGGGGCGGTACCGTACGTCATGCCTGGAACGTCAAGACCTCCATCACCACCGAGACCATTGATGGCACGACCTGCTGCGACAACACGCCGACGCGTATCTATAAGCAGAATGCCCTCGGCGCCACGGCGGGAGCGGGCATGCACTTCAAGGACGACTTCGGCATTCGCATCATTCCGGAAGTACGCTACACACGCTGGTTCAATGAGACCTTCCAGAAATACGGCGCCCACTCCAGCCGCAACCAGATCGAGTTCATGTTGACGTTCGGCTTCTAGGAGTCTGTCGGAGATAGATTTCTCCAAGCCCGCTCGATAAAACACTACAG
>CAYVDY010000070.1:0-4717 GCA_964450255.1 uncultured Candidatus Solibacter sp.
GTGCAGGCGGTGGCCGAGATCAAGCGCGACATGGAAAGCCCGCACCCCATGGACCGCCTGCTCTGCGGCGACGTGGGTTTCGGCAAGACCGAAGTGGCCATGCGCGCCGCGTTCAAGGCGTTGGGCGACGGCAAGCAGGTGGCGATTCTTGCGCCGACCACGGTGCTCGCCTTGCAGCACTATGAGACGCTGCGGAAGCGCTTCCAGGCCTTCCCGGTGAACATCGAAATGCTGAGCCGGTTCCGCACGCCGAAGGAGATCAAAGCCGTCCTGGCCGATCTCTCCGCCGGCAAGGTGGACGTGGTGGTGGGCACACATCGGATCCTTTCGAAGGATCTGGAGTTTCCGGACCTGGGCCTGCTGGTGGTGGACGAAGAACAGCGCTTCGGCGTGCGGCATAAAGAGCGGCTGAAACAGATCAAGCGCAGCGTGGACGTGTTGACCATGTCGGCCACGCCCATCCCGCGCACGCTGCACATGTCGCTACTGGGCCTGCGCGACATGAGCGTGATCGAGACCGCGCCCAAGGACCGCCTGGCCGTGCAGACCGTGGTGGCGAAGTTCAACCCGGATCTGGTGAAGACCGCCATCGAGCAGGAGATTCAGCGCGGCGGGCAGGTATATTTTGTGCACAACCGGGTGGAGTCCATCTGGAGCCGGGCCGCCGCCGTGCAGGCGCTGGTGCCGAACGCGCGCGTCACTGTCGGCCACGGGCAAATGGGCGAGGAGGAACTGGAGAAAGTCCTGCTCGGGTTTATGCAGCGCGAGGCGGATGTATTTGTCTGCACGACGATTGTGGAAAACGGTCTAGATATCCCGCTGGCGAACACGATCATTATCGAGAACGCGCAGAATCACGGGTTGAGCGAGTTGTACCAGTTGCGCGGGCGCGTGGGGCGTTCCAACCGGCGGGCGTATGCGTATTTGCTGGTGCCGCCGGATGTGGAGTTGTCGGAGGTGGCGCGGAAGCGGCTGGCGGCGTTGAAAGAATTCTCCGACCTCGGCGCGGGCTTCAAGATCGCGGCGCTGGATCTGGAGCTGCGCGGCGCCGGGAACCTGCTGGGCGGCGAGCAGCACGGGCACATGGCGTCGGTCGGCTACGAGACGTATGTGAAACTGCTGGACGAGACGGCTCGTGAGTTGCGTGGTGAGGTGGTGGCGCCGGAGGTACATTCGTCGCTGAATCTCGGCCTGGATATCCGCATCCCGGCGGCCTATATCGCCGATGAGCAACAGCGGCTGAAGGCGTACAAGCGGATCGCGGACGCGGGCGAACCGGAGAAGGCGCGGACGCTGCTGGCGGAGTTGGAGGATCGATATGGGGCGGCGCCGGAGAGTCTGCGGCAATTGGTGGATTTCTCTCAGCTCAAGACGCTGGCGGCGCGGTGTGGAATTGAAACGATCGACCGTCGCGGCGGGGGCGTGAACGTCAAGTTCCATCCGGGCGCGGCGATCGATCCGCACAAGCTGATGAGCCTGGTGAGCGGGACACAAGGGGCCCAGTTCACGCCGGCGGGGGTGTTGCGGCTGCCGCTGGATTCGGGCTTGACGCCGAATCAACTACTGGATCAACTGCGGGCGCAGATCGCTGGATTGAGTGCCTGAACATGAATCGGCCCCGGACACAGTAGACTGCGCCGGGGCCGGATTCGTTCTGTGCCGCCTGGGGTTAGCTGGCGGGCTGTTCGGCTGTTTTGGCGGCGGCCGCGGCGGCGATGAGTGCAGCCTTGATCACGCGCATCTTAGCGCGCGCGATGGCCCGCCGTTTCTGGATTTTGTTGTGGCGGGCCTTGTCGCCGTTGTTCGTGGACATAACCACTCCAGATTAGCCGATTGTGCGCTGCCGCAGCCCCGGCTGGTATATTACGACTATCAGATATGAAACGCCGTAATTTTCTACTGAGCCCGATGCTGCTGGCGGCCTTGCCGCCGCGCTGCTGCGATCTGCCGGAGGCGCCGGCAGGTAGCTTCGAGATCAAACAGGGCGTTCTGACGCTGAGAATGAAAGACTTACCCCAGGCGCTGCGGATCAGCGACGACGGGCGCAAGTTGAAGATCGTCGTGGTACGGACGGCAGACGGCAAATTGGCGGCGGTGAGCGGCAGTTGCACGCACGGCGGCGCGCCCCTGGTAATGAACGAGCGGCACGGCACGGTGCAGTGCACCAGTCTGGGGCATTCCGAGTTCGATCTACAGGGCAAGGTTTTGCGCGGGCCGGCGCCGAAGCCGATTCGGGTGTATGCGGTGCGTGAGGTGGGCGGCGCGGTGGAGATCGTACTATGAGGCGCCTGCTGGTTCCGCTGATCTGCATGATGGCCGCGGCGTCGGAACCGGAATTCGTTCAACTGCCGTCTGGTTTGCGAATGCATAGGACCGAAGTCAGCGTGGCACAGTTCCGCTCGTTCGTCGAGGCTACCGGGCACCGGACCGTGCCCGAACAGGCGAAGACGGAGCGAAACTGGCGCAGTCCCGGCTACCCACTAACCGACAGCCAGCCCGTGGTTTACGTCAACTACCGGGACGCCGAGGCGTTCTGCCGCTGGAACGGAGCGCGTCTGCCCACCGAGGACGAATGGGAGTACGCCAGCAAGGCGGGCGCGACCGCCACTCATTCTTATGGCGAAGGCCTAAACGAACGGTTCATCTGGTACCGCGAAAACTCCAATGGCGCGCCTCAACCTGTTGGCACAAAGGCCGCCAACCCCTGGGGACTCCACGACATGGAGGGCAACGTCTGGGAGTGGACCAAAGGCGAGCGCTACGTCTTCCGCGGGGGCAGTTGGATGAGTTGCCCGAAGATTTCGCCATGGGCCACCGAAGGGGCGCCACTGCTGCGTGTGCCGGTGGTAACCCGGCAAGACATGGCAGATGACGATTTAGGATTTCGCTGCGTGAAGTAGCCGCCGGTTTACCATAGAGGTTACTCTCTCATGGCTGAACTGAAGTCCTTATCCCCGGAGATTCTTCTCCACGTTGCCAAGACCCTCAACGTTCCGATGCGCGGCATGATGGCCACCATCGAACTGCTCGACGAGGGCGGCACTGTTCCATTCATCGCCCGCTACCGGAAAGAGGCGACCGGCAATCTGGACGAGGTCCAGATCCGCGATATCGAAGAGAAGCTGGGCTACTTCCGCGAGCTGGAAGACCGGCGGAAGACAATCCTCGCCTCCATCGAGGACCAGGGCAAGCTGACGCCTGAACTGAAGGCGCGCATCGAGGCCACGCTCGAAAAGAGCGAGTTGGAGGACCTCTACCTGCCCTATCGCCCCAAGCGCCGCACCAAGGCCACCATTGCACGCTAGAAGGGCCTGGAGCCCATCGCTACATATCTGTGGGCGCAGGCGCCGGCAGCGACGACGCTGCGGGAACTGGCGGCCAGTCTGGTGAATGCCGAGAAGGGCGTCAACACCATGGAAGAAGCGCTGGAGGGCGGACGGCACATCGTCGCCGAGATGGTCAGCGAAGACGCCGACCTGCGCAAGGCGCTGCGCCAGATGATGTACGACGAGGGCGTGGTGGTGAGCCGAAAGGCGATGGACGCGGTGGACGAGCAGGACAAGTTCAAGATGTACTACGACTACCGCGAGCCGGTGTCGAAGATCCCGTCGCATCGGATGCTGGCCATCCGGCGCGGTGAGAGCGAGAACGTGTTGTACTTCCTGATCGAGCTGGAGGAGCTGCGGGCGCTGAGCTTGTTGAAGGGCCGCGTATTGCGCGATGCAGGCGACTGGACTCCGCAACTGGAACTGGCGATCGCGGACAGCTATTCGCGGCTGCTGAATTCGTCGATTCAGACCGAGATCCGGCTGGAGTTAAAGAAGCGTTCCGATACGGAGGCGATCGGCGTATTCCGTGAGAACCTGCAGAATCTGCTGCTGGCGGCGCCGGCGGGGCAGTTGGGCGTGCTGGGGATTGACCCAGGGATTCGCACCGGCTGTAAGATCGCGGTGGTGGATGAGACGGGCAAGTTCCTGGAGCACAGCGTCATCTATCCGCACCAGCCGAAGAACGATCACATCGGTTCGGCGAAGACTCTGAAAGCGCTGATGGTGAAAAACAACGTAAAGGCCATCGCCATCGGCAACGGCACGGCATCGCGCGAAACGGACGCGTTTGTGCGCGATTTCCTGCGCGAATCGGGCTTTGAAGGCGTGTTTAACGTCACTGTGAACGAATCTGGCGCGTCGATCTACAGCGCGTCCGATATTGCGCGGCAGGAGTTCCCGGATCTGGATTTGACGGTGCGCGGCGCTATCTCCATTGCGCGGCGATTGCAGGATCCGCTGGCGGAGTTGGTCAAGATCGACCCGAAGTCGATTGGCGTGGGGCAGTATCAGCACGACGTGGATCAGCGGCAGTTGCAGCAGTCTTTGGAGACGACGATCGAGAGCTGCGTGAACCGTGTGGGCGTGGAGTTGAACACAGCATCATGGGCGCTGTTGCGCTATGTGGCGGGGATCAGCGAGCGGACGGCGCTGAAGATCGTTGAATTCCGCAATGAGCACGGTCGCTTCCGCTCGCGGGTGCAATTAAACGCGGTGCCTGGTATCGGGCCGAAGACGTTCGAGCAGGCGGCGGGATTCCTGCGGATCCGCGGCGGGGACAATCCGCTGGATATGACGGGCGTGCACCCGGAGTCGTATCCGGTGGTGGAGCAGATCGCCAGGACACTCGGCGTGGGGACGGCTCAGCTGATTCAGGATCCGAAGCTACT
>CAYVDY010000070.1:4727-17927 GCA_964450255.1 uncultured Candidatus Solibacter sp.
AGCTACTGGAGCAGGTGAACAAAAACGAACTGACGGCGGGCGTCTACACGTTGAACGACATCCTGGAGGAGTTAAAGAAGCCGGGGCGCGATCCACGCGATAAGTTCGTCGCGCCGAGCTTTAAGGACGACGTGAAGGAGATCGCCGACGTCCAGCCTGGGATGGTGCTGGAGGGTGTGGTGACGAACGTGACGAAGTTCGGGGCATTTGTCGATGTCGGCGTGCACCAGGATGGACTGGTGCATGTGAGCGAGTTGTCGAACAAGTTCGTGACGGAACCGGCGGAGGTGGTGAAGGCCGGGCAGATCGTCAAGGTAAAGGTGCTGAGCGTGGATACGAAAACGAAGCGCATCGCCCTTTCGATGAAGGCGTTGATGGCGCCGGCGCCGCAGCGCGGACCGCGGCCGCAGGCGCCGCCCCAGGCAGCGCCGTCGATGGACGACAAGATCGCGATGCTGGCTAACAAGTGGAAAATCCGCTAGCGCGAGGACGTACCGGCGAGATCGTCCCAGAACGAGCGTGAATCCTGGAAGTGCCGGTCCCAACGGGTCTCGGTGAGCGTGCCGTGACCCTGGATACAGACTGATTCCACCTCCGGCGGGTCTATCAGCAGGCTATCGAGATGGCCGCGCTCCATAGGCAGGCGAAGCGCCTCGAGGCAGAGCGGGCAGCGGGCGTTGACGTCGTGCCGCCAGAAGCGGAACGCATAGGCGATGGCGATTGTGTGGGCAAAGGTGTAGGTGAGGTAAGCGGCGACGCGCAGGTCCCAGTGCGGGTAGTTCGCCAGCGAGTGATACTGCATGGCGGTGACGAACAGGGTGACGGCGATGCCCGCGATCAGGATGAGTGTAGAGAGGCCGTAGAGCATCAGGCGCCATGATTCCCGGTTGCCCCACCAGTAGCGCACGAGGGGCCAACCGCCGACGAGGACGATGATCCAGGACGCGGCCTTGCCGAAGGCCGCCGGGATGGTGATGGGCTGCACCCAGGGAGCACGCTCCACACAGGGATCGGCCGTATGCCACTTGATGGCCCGATCGGCGGGAGGCGTGCGCGGTGTGCAGGCAGCGGCATGGGACGGGGCGACTTCGGCGGCGAAATTGGAGCCTGTGACCGTTTGCCAAACCGGTTGGCGGCCAGGGTTGACTGCATAGAGGAGTCCTAATGCAGCGGCCAGGGAGAGAGGCAGAATCCAGGCGGTTTGAAGGCTGCGGTCCGGCAACAGGAGTTGGACCAGGCCCACGAGGTCGCCCTCGGCGGCGTGTAGTGCCTCGCGACGGTAACGGGAACGGCGACCCGTCCGGGCGGCTGCCATTGCTTCCGCTTCCCGACGGTTCAGACCTAGCGATTCAAGCTCGATGCCCGCGCGCTCGCGATGAAATGCCCATTCCAGCGAGAAGCAGCGGCGTCTCTCGAGCCATTCCCGAATTTGAGCAACGATGTGGAGCATGGTTCGCGCTCCCTTCTGTCTGCTCCGTATTACGCGGCGAGTCATCGATCAGTTCCCGATTTCTACGGCAAGGGTGCGCTGGAAGGGGGGAGGAGTCAAGGGGTGGGCAGGACAGACCCGAAGGCCTGTCCTGTATGGGGAGGGAATGGGCTAGAACGTGAATCGGGCCTGGAGTTCCAACCAGCGGTTGGTGGCGGAGGTTTGGGCCAGCACTCGTCCGAAGTTGGTGTTGTACGGATCGCGCGAGGGCGCGTCCATTTGCGAACGGTTCTGCACATTCAGCACGTTGATGCGGAGTTGCAGATTGAGCCGGTCATCCGGGCCAAAGCGGTGGTTTTTCACGGCATTGGCATTCCATTGATTGGTCATGTCGCGGCGGAGGCCATCGATGCGGGTGGGGAAGACGCGGCGGTGGAAGGAGTTGGGTCCCCTGGCCGCGATGCGCTCGAAATTGGCGGTGTTAAACCACGTATCGAAAGTGCGGTTGACGTTCTTGATTTCGTTCACATCGGAGCCGTAGTAGAAGACATTGGATCCGAAGTCGAGCAGCGGGCCAGGCTGCCACTCGTAAGTGGCGGAGAACTGCCAGCCGCCGAGGAGGAGGTCAACGGGCTTATTGGCATCACCGAGGAAGCGCCTGCCCTTACCGACCGGCACTTCATAGATGCCGCTGCCGACGATGCGGTGGGGGCGGCCGTCATTGGAGGCGCGCTCGGTGGGCTCGGTGTCCCACTCGTAGAAGAAGAAGTCCGCTTCGCGGAGCTTCATCGCGGTGTAGCCGAAGTTCATGTTGAAGCCCTTGGCAAAGCGCTTTTCGACGTTCAACTGGAATTCGTGGGCCTTGACGTATCCGGTGTACTCGGATCTGTTGCGCAGTCCATTGCCGGAACTCTGGAGAGGAAGCAGACGCAGAAGCTGTGACTTTCTGATGGTCGGCGACGTGAAGAACCCATTGGTCGTCATGTCCTGGTAGATCAAAGGGCTGGACTGCTGTAGGGAGGTAAAGTTCCTGATGTTGAATGGATTGGTGACATTCGAGTTCAGGTTGTTAGCGAGTGCGTCGTTGCGGACGGTGCCATTGGCCCAGTGCTGTTCGGGCAGGTTGTCCTCGCGGCGGAAAGGATCGGGGATGACGACATCCGATGAGTAGGAACCGGCGTAGGCGGCATCGATCACGATGTTCTTGCCCACCTGGTGCTGGAAGCCGGCGCGCCAGCGCTGCTGCTTGGCGTGCGGCTGATTGAAGGCGGTGTAGTCGTACCCGCGGCCCGCTTTGGCCATGGAGCCGAGGGCCTCCCGGGTGGGCACGTCGAAGCGGGAACCGTCGGCGCGAACGGGGAACGGATCGTTCAACGGGCTGTTGCCATTGGATGGATTGGCGTTGGCCGGGAAGTTCCAGGTGGTGCCGAAGTCGTTGGTGATGATGGAGCTGGTACTGCGGCTGAAGCCGGACTGATCGGGACCGAAGTTCATCACGTTGAGCGTGTCGTAGAAGACGCCGTAGCCGACTCTGATGACGGTCTTCGAATTCAACTGATAGGCGGCGCCGATGCGGGGCAGCCACATGAGCTGATTCTGGAACCAGTTGCGGGGCTGACCGTTGCTGTTGACGTAGGTGGCGCCGCCGAGGACTTTGAAGTTGGCGGCTGCGAGTTCGGGGATGGGGCTGGCCGCGTAGGCCGCCTGTGCGCCGGCGGTGATCGGCAGCGTCAGGGTGGGATCGAAATTGCCGATCATGCGGTTGTAGCGCTCAGTGGCGCCGCCTTCCCATTCGGTGCGCAGGCCGAGGTTGAGGGTCAGTTTGGGCGTGAGGCGCCAGTTGTCCTGGATGAAGCCGGCGTAGTAGGGCGTGTACATCGCGTAGTCGTCGTTGGTGGCGATGCTGGCGCCGTTGGGGATGCCGAGAATGAAGGCGGCCCAGCCGAGACCGATGTTGGAGGAGGGTGCGAGGCCGTCGTCGTATCTTCTGGTGAAGCTGTCGGAGAAGGCGAAGTTGCCGCTGGTATTGCCGCCGCCGCCGCCGGTGCGAAACATGCCGCGAGTATCGAACGCTGCGCGCAGGGTATGGTTGCCGCGAACATGGCTGACTTCCGCCTTGAAGGTCTGGCTGCGGGTACGGGTCCACGTCGTGTAGCCGCCGGGGCCCATGGTGGAGTAGCTATTCAGATTCATCTGCGGGAGCAGCGCGAGGCTGCCGGCCTTGGCATCCATGTAGGTGGGCAGACCGAGGTCGCTGGGCTTGAACTCGAGCGCCTTGGGCTGAATGTTGCCTTCGCGGAACTGGTTGATGGCGACGGTGAAGTCCCAGATGGTGCTGCCGCTTTGGGTGTAAACGAGATCGATGTTGCCGCCCTTATTGTTCCGGACAAGACCGCCCAGGTTGAGGCCGCGAGCCGATTCATAGGTCCAATCGCCGCGATCTTCCGGGCCGAAGTTGTTGAAAGACCAGCGTCCGTACATGCGGAACTTGTCGTTGATCTGGTAGTCAACGCGATTGGAGTAGGCCGCATAGTCCCAGTTGTATGGGGTCTGGGAGGCGAGGTAGTTGTTGACGGGATCCTGCCCGGGAATGGTGTTGTTCGGCAACGGGTAGAAGTCCCGGATCTTGTTGTAGGCCGGATTCACGAAGCGGCTTTTCGGGATAACATTACCTGAAAACGGGGTACGGACGAAGTGCGTGGGGCGGGCAGGATCCGGCTTGGTGGACGCAGGATCGTACACCTGATAGCGCGCGCCATTGGGCAGCGTCAGCATGTCGGCGAAGTTGCCTTCGCGGGCGCCCAGGGTGGGCACGGTGCGGTTGAACTGGCTGGAGTCTTCCACTTTCACGTCCTTGAAGCCGTTGTAGGTAAAGAACCAGAAGAGCTTGTTCTTGCCGTCGTAGACTTTCGGAATAATGACGGGGCCGCCGCCGGAGATGCCCCAGTTATTGGAGCGGCCGGTGGGCTGTTTGTCGGTAGCGCGGAGCTGATTGGCGAGTGCGGAGTTGCCAGCGGATTCGGCAGCGGCGATGCGGCTGAAATAGGCCTTCTTCACAAAGAAGGGTGAACCCTGCCAGCGCTGCTGCCAGTGCTGCCAGGTGGCGGTGCCGTGGAACTCGTTGGAGCCGGACTTGGAGATCATCTGAATCGCCGCGCCGGAGGTCTGGCCGATGGAGGCGTCGAAGTTGTTGGTCTCCACCTTAAACTCGGCTACGGCGTCGGTATAGGGCAGATAGGCTGCGCGGCGGCCAGGGCCCTGGTTCGGGGAGCCGTCCATGGACCAGGAGTTGCCACCGACGTTGCCGCCGACGCTGTAATCGGAACCGCCGGCGTTGGAGTGCAGCGCCAGGTAGTTATTGACGCCGCCGGTCTGGATGCCGGGTGTCAGTTTGACCAGCAGCATGGCGCTGTTACCCATGACGGGCAGTTCCATGACGGTCTTGTTATCGAGCACGCGGCCCGAACTGACGGCGTTGGTTTCCAGTAGGGGGGCCTCGGCGGTGACGGAGACGGTCTCAGTCACGCCGCCGATCTCCAGAGGGAGAGGGATCTCCAGGCGTGACGATACGGGCAGGTTCACGCCCTTACGAACGTGCTTCTTGAAGCCGGCCATCTCGGCGGTTAGCTCGTAGTTGCCGGGGAGCAGCAGGTTGGCTTCATAGTATCCGGTGTCATTGGTTTTGAAACTGAGAGAGACGCCGGTATCGGCATTCCGCACGGAGACGGCGGCGCCGACAATGGCGCTGCCCTGGGGATCGAGGACGCGTCCGAACAGCATGGAGCGCGTCTCCTGGGCGGATGCCGAGGAGAGGGTAAGAGCAGCCATCATCGTGGCGCTCAGCAAAGAGCGAAGGGTCATCGGACACAGACCTCCTGAAATAGACACTTGCAGTATTATATTGCAAAGTTTACGAGAAGTGTAAAGTCAAGCCAAAACAGTACGGAAAAAGTATCATCGCAGGGAGGGGTGCTTCGATGAACCATACGACTATGATTGGGGCCTTACTGGCGATTTGCACGACGGCGTCGGCTGGGATTCGGGATCTGGGCTTTGTTTCCGGCGCATGGCGCGGGACGCAGGGTGGATCTGTGATTGAAGAGCAGTGGATGGAACCGGAAGGTGACTCCATCGTGGGGGCGGCGCGGTTGGTGAGCGGCGGCAAGACCAGGCAAACCGAGATTGGCGTGATGCAGGAGCGGGCAGAGGGCATTGTTCTGCTATTGCGGCATTTCGGCGGAGGGCAGGTTGCCAAGGAAGAGAAAGACGCTCCATTGTCATTTGTCTTGAAGGACTTAGTGGGGCGGCGGGCGGAGTTTGTCGAGGAGAAGACAGGGACGCGGCTGGTTTACGAACGGACGGCGGAGGACCGGCTGACGGTAACGCTGATCAAGACTGTGAACGGGAAAGAGGTTCGGGCGCCTTTTGAGTATCGGAGGCGGTGACGGTGAGTGTGGTTTTGGGCGAAAAAATTGGGAATTGAGTAGACCGTCCCCGAATTAAAAGGCGAGCAGGCGTTCGGCTTCGCGCTGGATGTCTTCGGTCTGGGGCAGGATTTCGTCTTCGAGATCGGGGTGGTAGCCGACCCAGGTATCGAGGGCTGCGACGCGGCCGATGGGGGCGTCGAGATAGTCGAAGAGTTCGCCGCTGATGCGGGCGGCGAGTTCGGCGCCGTAGCCGAAGCTGAGCGTGTCCTCGTGGACGATGAGGACGCGGCTGGTCTTCTGGACGGAGTGGCTGATGGCCTCCCAATCGTAAGGCGCGAGCGAGCGGAGATCGATCACCTCGATGGACTTGCCAGGGTGCGACTGCTCCAGGAACGTGGAGGCGAGTAGCGACTTCTGCACGGTCATGCCGTAGGTGAGAATCGTCAGGTGGTGGCCGGGTTTAACGACGCGCGCCTTGCCGAACGGGATGGTGTAATCCGGGCCAGGGTGGGGGGAGCGATTGTAGGGCTCGCGGTAGAGGCGCTTGTGTTCCAGGAATAGAACGGGGTCGTCACAGCGAATGGCGGTGCGGAGGAGACCGCAGGCGTCAATGGCGCTGGAGGGCATGACGACGCGCAGGCCGGGGATGTGGGTGAAGGCGACCTCGCCGCACTGGCTGTGGTAGATGGCTCCGCCGTTGAGATAGCCGCCGATGGCGGCGCGGATCACGACGGGGCAGGACCAGCCATTGTTGGAGCGCCAGCGGATGTTGGCCATCTCGTCGCGGATCTGCATCATGGCGGGCCAGATGTAATCGAAGAACTGGATTTCGCAGACGGGTTTCATGCCGCGCGAAGCCATACCGATGGCCCGGCCGACGATGGCGGCCTCGGCAATGGGCGTGTTGAAGACGCGGCGGGAGCCGAACTGGCTCTGGAGGCCGTGCGTGGCTTTGAAGACACCGCCCTTGCCTTTTACCTCGCTGAGGTTCTCCTCGCGGCTGCAGTCAGCGACATCCTCGCCAAAGACGACGACATTGGGATTGGACTGCAACTCTTCGGCGAGAGTGCGGTTGATCTCGTCGATCATTGTGCGGGGCTCGCCGCTGAAGTGGGGCTCGGCGGCGAAGCGGTGGGAGCAGGGGTCGATATCGGGAGAATAGAGGAACTGGGTGGCGGATGACTTGGCAGGCGGCGCGGCCTTGAGGACGCGCTCGGTGATCTCGGCGAGTTCCACGTCCACCTCGTGGCAGATTCGCTTGTAGGTCTGCTCCTCCATGAGACCTTCGCTGATGAGGTAGCGGGGGAAGGTGATGATGGGGTCGCGCTCAGACTCGGCGTCGCGCTCGGCCTGGGTCTTGTAGAGGCGCTCGTCGTCGGAGAGTGAATGGGAGTAGGGGCGGGTGCAGTGGGCGTGCACGAGCGCGGGGCCCTGGCCGGCGCGAACGTATTCGGCGGCCTGGTTGATGGCGCGGTAGGAATCGAGGAAGTCGTTGCCGTCACAGTCCAGGATGAGGAGGCCGGGGAAGCCGGTGAGTAGAGCGGAGATGCTGCCGCCGGGAGTCTGGCGCTCAACGGGCGTGGAGATGGCGTAGCCGTTGTCCTCCACCATGTAGATGACCGGCAGGCGGTTGAGGCAGGCGGCGTTCATGGATTCCCAGAACTCGCCTTCACTGGTGGCACCCTCGCCGGTGGTGACGAGGGTGAGCTCATCGGAACCGGGATTGAGGTAGCGGCCTGCCTCTGCGCAACCGATGGAGTGGACGAACTGGGTGCCGGTGGGCGAGGAACCGGTGAAGATGTGCAGTTCCGGCGAACTCCAGTGGGAGGGCATCTGGCGGCCACCGGACGCGGTGTCGGCGGCGGCGCCCACGCTCTGGAGCAGCATCATCTCCGGCGTGACGCCGAGGGTGAGGGCAAGAGCGCGGTCGCGGTAGTAGAGATGGAACCAATCCTTGCCGGGACGGAGGGCGAGGCCGGCGGCGCACTGGATGGCCTCGTGGCCGGCGCCGCTGATCTGGAAGAAGATGCGGTTCTGGCGCTTGAGCATCACTTCGCGATCGTCGAGACGGCGGGCGGTGTGCATCAGGCGGAAGGCGCGCTGCATGGTTTCGCGGTCGAGGCCGCAATAGCGCGTGGTATTTTCGTGCGTAGCTGCAGCCGGGCTATTCGCGGTCGCCATGCATCTTCCCTCCTCTGACAAGTTTAACCGATGAAGGGAACGGTACAATGTGAGTTCGTATGCATGACTTAGGTACCTTTCGAGCCAATCTGGAGAGCGTCGCGGAGCGGTTGGCGCAGCGCGGGTTCGCGCTGGACGTGGAGCAGTTCCGGGAGATCGACGCGCGTCGGCGTGCGACGCTGACGGAAGCGGAGCAGTTGAAGGCGCAGCGCAACGCCGAGAGCATGGAGATCGGCAAGCTGAAGAAGGCCGGTCAGGACACTTCGGAGTTGCAGGCCAAGGTGCGGGCGATGGGCGACCGAGTGGCCGAGCTCGACGAGGTGGTGAAGGGGATCGACGACGAGTTTCGCCTGCAGTTGGCGAGCATTCCGAATCTGCCGGGCGAGGGTGTGCCGGTGGGGAAGAGCGCCGACGACAACGTGGAAGTGAACCAGTGGGGCACGCCGCGGGCGTTCGAATTTGCTGTGAAGGCGCATTGGGATCTGGGCGTGGACCTGGGGATTCTGGATTTCGAGCGGGCGGCCAAGATCACCGGCGCGCGGTTTGCGATCTACTTCGGCGCAGGCGCGAAGCTGGAGAGGGCGCTGATCAACTTCATGCTGGACCTGCACACGCGGGAGCACGGGTACACGGAAGTGCTGCCGCCCTTCATGGTGAACTCGGCCAGCCTGTTCGGGACGGGGCAGTTACCGAAGTTTGCAGACGATCTGTTCAAGCTGGAGCGCTCTGACTTCTGGCTGATTCCGACGGCGGAAGTGCCAGTGACGAACATCTATCGCGACGAGACGCTGGACGGCGACTCGCTGCCGATCCGGTACTGCGCGTTCACGCCGTGCTTCCGGAGCGAGGCGGGCAGCCATGGGCGGGACGTGCGCGGCATCATCCGGCAGCATCAGTTCCAGAAGGTGGAACTGGTGAACTTTGCGCGGCCGGACCAGAGCTATGCGGAACTGGAGAACCTAACGCGTAGCGCCGAGCAGGTGCTGGAGAAGCTCGGCCTGCCATACCGGCGCATGGCGCTGTGCACGGGCGACATGGGCTTTTCGTCGGCGAAGACGTACGACCTGGAAGTGTGGATGCCTGGCCAGGATGCGTATCGCGAGATCTCGTCGTGCTCGAACTTTGAGAGCTTCCAGGCGCGGCGAGCCGGGATTCGCTGCAAGATGGCGAAGGGCAAGAGCGAGTTCGCGCACACGCTGAATGGCAGCGGCCTGGCGGTGGGCCGGACGTGGGTGGCGATCGTCGAAAATTACCAGCAGGCTGACGGGAGCGTGGTGCTGCCCGAGGCGCTGCGGCCCTATCTGAATGCAGAGCGGATCGAGAAAAACGGCAAACTGATTTAGGCCGTTCACAACCGTTTTCAGAAAATTTTCAGGCGGCAAGTAGCCTGGAATGAGCCTCTTAGCGTTTTTGCCGGGCTGGCCGGACGACGGTTTCGGAAATCCTTGTGCCTATTGTACTGGCGGGAGGTTTTCAGTAACCAAATGTTCCAGCTTCGCCAGATTCTCTTCTCATTGACGGTTCTTACGGCCTGGTTTGCCACGCCGGCACTGGCGGCTCCGCCGCTGACACAGATTCAGGACGTACTTTATCGCGCCGACGGGACGCCGTTCACGGGTGCGGTCACGATCACGTGGCGATCGTTTGCGGCGTCGGACACTACGAGTATTCCGGCCAATGTGCTTACAGTCCAGATTGTCGACGGGTTGCTGCGGGTGCAGTTGGTGCCGACGACGAATGCGTCCGCGGGTGCGCACTACGCGGTGAGATTCACGGTAGACGGTCGAACGCAGTTCAGCGAAACCTGGGCCGTGCCGCCGTCGGCACTGACGCTGGGGTTGAAGGACATCCGGATCGCCGTTGCGCCCCCGGGCGGAACAGGCGGGGGTGGGACTGGCTCTGGCACCGTGCTGCTGGGCGACGTGGTGGGTCTGGCGGAGGCGTTGAACGACAGACCGTTGAAGGGCCCGGCGTTCGCCATCAACCGCATCGCGCTGATCAATGACCTGGGGAGGCTCGTCGCCGTTGGCGGCGTGCCCGGCGACTGTGTGCGGGTAGACGGCAGCACCGGGGCGTGCGGGACGGGCGGAGGCAGCACGGTTGGCTTCGTCGACATGGAGGTTCCGGCGGGTTTGATGAATGGAGTGAACAGTGTGTTCACACTGGGTCAGGCGCCGTTCCCGGCGGCCAGTCTGCACCTGTTCCGGAATGGCATACTGCAGAAGGTGGCGACGGACTATACGTTGAGCGGGAACGGGGTGACGTTTCTGAGCGTATCAATTCCACAGGCGGGGGACACGCTGACGGCGAGCTACCGGACGAGTGGGCTGTGATGGACTGAGCCGAGTCGGTATAATGGAGGGGATCGGGTGAGCCAGCGTAGCTCAGATGGTAGAGCATCTGATTTGTAATCAGAGGGTCGTGGGTTCGATCCCCTCCGCTGGCTCCATACGGTTCAGTCAGTTACAACGCCGAAAGCCCGCCCGTTACATAATGGAGGGATGCGTTGCCTTGTTCTCCTCGTTGCGGCCTGTTGTCTGGCCTTGCCGAGCGCGGCACGGAAGATTAAGTCCGTTCAGTACAGCCCGACCGCTGATTTCTCGTCGTACAAGACTTACAGCTGGGCGCCGGTGAAAACGCTGGAGAGTTCGGGCCTCGTGGAGAACAACCCGACCTTCACACCCGTGCTGAAGGGGGCCCTCAACGCGCAGTTCACGGCCAAGGGTTTGCGCGAGGTTCCGAGCGGCGGGGACCTGGAAGTGGTGTCCTTCGCCTGCCGGTATTCGAGCCCGCAGATGGAGTCGATGGCCGCGATGGATTCCCCTATCAACGCGACGTGGGCCGTGGGCGGTCCCATCGGCATGATGAGCCGCTACAACGAAGAGGGCACGCTGGCGGTGAATCTGATCGATGCGAAGTCGAAGAAGTCATCCTGGCTGGCCGTTGCGACGTCGTCGCTGGGCAGGAGGACGGAGCAGGAGAAGAACGCCGAGCGCGTCCGCAAGACAGTGACAAAGATGTTCGAACACTTCCCCCCTAAAGCGAAGAAGTAACCCATGCAGGAGTTCTTTGGCCCACTTCCGCTGCCTCTGATGATCGGCATTATGGTGCTTGGTGTGAGCGTTGTCTTGCTGGCCTGCGCGCCGACCGCGTGGGTGGACAAGGCGCATAAGAAGATCCAGAAGCTGCAACGGAAGAAGCCGTAGACGCACGGTTTTGATAGTCTCGTAGGCGTCCATGCGCCTCATTTTCTGTTTCGTTCTCATCTCCTTTTGCGCGTTCGCGCAGCCCTCGCAGAAAACCGTGGAGGAGTGGCAGGCCCGCAAGTTCGGCCTGTTCATTCACTGGGGCCTTTACTCGCTTGCCGGCGGCGTGTGGAACGGCCAACCGGTGCGCACCGGCTACAGCGAGCAGATCCAAGGCGAGGGGCGAATCCCTAAAGCGGATTACGTCAAGCTGGCCGCGCAGTTCAACCCCGAAAAGTGGGACCCGGCGGCGGTCGCGCGACTTGCGAAAGACGCTGGCATGAAGTTCGTGGTGCTGACATCGAAACACCACGACGGCTTCAACCTGTTCCACACGAAGCTGACTCCGTACAACATCGTGGAGGCAACACCTTACAAGCGGGACGTGGTGAAGGAACTGGCGGAGGCCTGCCGGCGCGAGGGGCTGAGGTTCGGCGTCTACTATTCAACGATCGACTGGCATTACCCGGGTGCGACGCCGTCGGATCTGGGACGCAACAATAACCCGATTCCGAAAGCGCACGAGGATTTCAACGTGGGCCAGATTCGGGAATTGATGTCGGGCTACGGGCCGATGACCGAGATCTGGTTCGACATGGGTGAGCCCACACCGGCGCAGAGCAAGCGATTCGCCGACGCCGTACATTCCGTGCAGCCGGAGTGCATGGTGAGCGGGCGCGTGTTCAACCATCAGGGCGACTTCACGGTGATGGGTGACAACCGCGTGCCGGAATATGTGATCGACGAGCCGTGGCAGACGCCGGCATCGGTGTATCACGAGACGTGGGGCTATCGCTCGTGGCAGAAGCGCGGGGATCTGCCTGGCAAGACGGCGGAGCACATTTTGAATCTGGTGAAGGTGGTGAGCCGCGGCGGCAACTACCTGTTGAATATCGGGCCGCGCGGCGATGGCTCGATTGTCGAGTTTGAGGCCGATGTTCTGAAGGGCATGGGCGCGTGGCTGCGCGTCAATGGCGAGGCCATCTATGATGCGCAGGCGCAGCCGTTCCGTCAGCTCGGATTTGGGCACGCGACGGTGAAGCCGGGGAAGCTGTTTCTGTTTGTTCGGGAGCGGCCGGCCGATGGGCGGCTGAAGCTGCCGGGGCTCAGTACGAAACTCACGCGCGCCTATTTTCTGGCCGACCCGGAGCGGCGTCCTTTGGAAGTGCGGGGAGGCGAGATCCGGATGCCGGAGACGGGGCTAAAGACTCCGCCCGTGACAGTGATTGTGGCAGAGTATCAGGGTGCACTGGAGGTGACTCCGCCGCTGGTGGCGCCTGGCGGCAATGGCGCTCTCACGCTGAGCGCGCAACAGGCCGACAAGTTCTACAACTACAACGGGCGAGGCTATTACGAGAAACCCAGCGTGTACAAGCTACAGTGGAATTTCGCCGCCGCACCCGGCCGGTACCGCGTGAGCGTGGAACCGCCTGTGGCGGACGCCAGTGTAGAAATCGACGGGCAACCCGCAGGGGGCGTGGCGACGCTGAGCCAGCGCACATTCCATACGCTGGCCATCACACCGAAGAAACCGTTTGCGAAGGGCACGCGCCTGAGTGCGATACCCGGCAGTGTTATCGTGACACCGGAGAAGTAATTATGGCTATCACCCGCCGTCAATTCGCTGGCGCGCTTGGCGCCGCACCGTTGATTCAAGGCGCCCAAGCGAAGCGCCCGAATATCCTGTGGATCACCTGCGAGGATACGGGGCCGCACCTGCACGCGTGCGGCGACGAGTATTCGGTGACGCCAAACCTGGACCGTTTTGCGGCGCGCGGCTCGATGTACTTCAATGCGTGGTCGAATGCGCCGGTGTGCGCGCCGGCCCGCACCACCATCATCAGCGGGATGTATCCGACCTCGACAGGCTCCGAGCACATGCGCTCGATGACGCGCCTGCCGGAGGACATGAAGCTGT
>CAYVDY010000071.1:0-2753 GCA_964450255.1 uncultured Candidatus Solibacter sp.
ACTTCGGCGTGCTGGTGCGGGCGCTGGCCTACATCATGGCGCACGGCGGTCCGGGGCTGAAGAACGCCACCATTGATGCGCTGCTGAATGCCAACTACATTCGCGCGCGGCTCAAGGATCATTTCCAGATCGCCTACGACGCTCCTTCCATGCACGAGTGCGTGTTCGAGGACACGAAGCAGGAGAAGCAGGGCGCCCGCACGGGCGACATCGCGAAGCGGCTGATCGATTACGGCTTCCACCCCTACACGGTGAGCTTCCCGATGATCGTCCACGGCGCGCTGATGATCGAGCCGACCGAGACGGAGCCGAAGCAGGAGCTCGACGCTTTCTGCGACGCCATGATCGCCATCGCCAAGGAGATCGAGACCGATCCCGAGATGGTGAAGCATGCGCCGCATCTCACGCGCACGCCGCGCGTGGATGAGGTGACGGCGGCCCGTAAACCTGTTGTACGCTGGAAGCCCTAGCGTCCCGTGCGCCGGCAGATTTTCATCGTCATCGCATTCGTCCTCCTGCTTCGCCTGCCGTTTCTGAACCAGGCGGTGCAGGGGGACGACTTCTATTACCTGGCCGCCGCGCAGCACGCGCAGATCGATCCGGCGCATCCGCATCACGCCAAGTACGTGTTTCTGGGCGAGCCGCTGGATATGCGCGGCCACCCGCATCCGCCGGGCAACGCTTGGATTCTCGCGGGGCTGTTGGCGCTGATGGGCGATGTGTACGAAGTACCGTTCCATGCGGCGTACCTGTTGCTCTCGTTGATCGCGGCGCTGTCGATGCTGGCGCTGGCACGACGATTCGTGCCGGAGCGCGCGCTAGAGGCCACGCTGCTGTTCTGCGCGGTACCGGCGTTTGTCGTAAATGGCAACTCGCTGGAGGCGGATCTGCCGTTCCTGGCGTTCTGGATGCTGAGCATCGCGGCGGTGATCGCGGGGCGTACGGGACTGGCGGCCATCGCCATTGTGCTCTGCTCGCTGATGGCCTATCAGAGCGTGCTGCTGATTCCGATTCTCGGGCTGTGGCTGTGGCGGCAGGGTGAGCTGAAGAGACGCTGGTGGCTGCTGCTGATTCCGGCCGGCGTGCTCGGCGGGTATCAACTTTTCGAGCGGATGACTTCGGGCGACATGCCGGCGCAGGTGCTGACGCAGCACTTCCAGACCTACGGGCTGCAGCGGCTGGAGATGAAGTTGAAGAGCGCCATCGCGCTCAGCGGGCACCTGATCGTGATGCTCACGCCCATCGGCTTCTATGCGCTATTGCGGCGGCGGCACTGGTTCCTGAGCGCCTGGGTGGGGCTGTTCTTCGCGGCGGCGCTGGTATTGTTCTTTGCGGGGTCGGCGCGGTATCTGCTGCCGCTGGCCGCGCCGTTCGCGATTCTCGTCGCGATGTACTACGCACAGCGGCCGATGATGATCTTCACCTGCCTGGCGCTGCAACTGGCGCTGGGGCTCTCGCTGGCGTGGGTGAACTACGAGCATTGGGATGGCTACCGCCGCTTCACTGCGGACGCGATGAAGGACGTGCAGGTGGAGTACGGCCGGCAGCGGGTGTGGGTGAACAGCGAATGGGGTCTGCGGCATTATACGGAGGCCCGCGGGGCGCTGCCGATCGTGCGGGGCCAGACACTGCGGCCGGGCGACCTGGTGATCACGAACGAGCTCGCTGAGAGGATTCCCTTCACCACAGGCGGCGGCCAGATGGTGGAGCAGTCGCGGCTGGTGATTCAGCCCGCGTTGCCGCTGCGGCTGATCGGCCTGGGCGTGAAGTCCGGCTATTCGTCGGTGGGCTTTGGGCTGTGGCCGTTCGATGTGACGAGCGCGCCGGTGGATATCGTGACCATCTCGCAGATCGTCGAGAAGAAGCCGACGCTCTCGTGGCTGCCGATGGCGACGCCGAGCACGGAATCGCAGATCATCAGCGGCGTCTATACGCTGGAAAACGGGGCGTGGCGGTGGATGAGCGGGCGGGCCGTGTTCTTCCTGAAGCCGCCGGCGGAGGCCAAGCCGCTGCGGGCGGAGATCGTCATCCCAGAGATGGCTCCGGGCCGGACCGTGACGCTGACGCTGGATGGTGTCGAGGTACTCAAGCGGACCTTCGACAAGCCCGACTCGTACACGCTGGAGACGGCTCCGCTACAGACGAAGGGTGACACCGCTGTCGTGACGCTCTCCATCGATAAGGACTTCTCTGTCCGCGGCGACAACCGTAAGCTGGGCCTGATTCTGACCGGCATTGGATTCCAACCATGAGCAGCAAAATCGCACTTGTCACTGGCGCGGGTTCGGGCATCGGCCGCGCCGTCAGCCTCGCGCTTCACTCCGCTGGGTTCGCTGTGGTGCTGGCGGGCCGGAGGGCGGCGCAGTTGGCGGAGACTGCCGAACTGGGCGGCTCTGAAGGGCCGAAGATGCTGGCGGTTCCCACCGACGTGACCCAACCGGACTCCGTCCGCGCGCTGTTTGGCGCCATCCGCACGGAGTTTGGACGCCTGGATGTTCTGTTCAATAATGCCGGCTCGAACACGCCGGCGATCCCGATGGAGGACCTCACCTGGGAGCAGTGGAGCGGCGTACTGGCCGTGAATCTCTCCGGGGCGTTCCTGTGCGCGCAGGAGGCCATCCGGCTGATGAAGGAGCAGAGCCCGCGCGGCGGCAGGGACATCAACGACGGCCCGAACCCCGCCCAAGGGCCGCCCCCGCATTCCGCCCCCGCGCACGCCACCAAACCCGCCCATTCCGGGCGCCCCAAAGACA
>CAYVDY010000071.1:2763-17887 GCA_964450255.1 uncultured Candidatus Solibacter sp.
ACGTGCACCTGGTGACCCATGAGGCGGTCAAACGGGGCCGGGCCCGCATCCGGCGCCGGACACGGCCACTAGGCACGCCATTACGGGGCTCACGAAGGGCATCGCGCTGGACGGGCGGCCGTTCGACATCGCTTGCGGTCAGATCGATATCGGTAACGCGGCCACAGCGATGACGGAACGGATGACCGGCGGGGTGTTGCAGGCCGATGGCACGACGAAGGTGGAGCCGCGTATGGATCTCCAGCACGTCGCCGAGGCCGTGCTCTATATGGCAAATCTGCCGCTGGAGGCGAACGTGCCGTTCATGACGGTGATGGCCACCAAGATGCCGCTAGTTGGCCGCGGGTAAGCGCAGCCGGATGACGCGGTGGTTCTCGCTGTCGCCGACGTAGAGCCAGCCGTCGTGCACCAGCACGCCGTGCGGACGCTTCAAGCCATCCACCACGGTTGTGATGGCGCCGGTGGCCGGGTTGAGGCGCGTGATGCGATGGTTTTCGGTATCGGCCAGATAGAGCGATCCGTCGGGCGCCCAGGCCATGCCTTTTGGCCCGACGCTGGCCACACGCGCGGATTCCCCGGTGCGGGCGTCGAACTTCAGAATCGCGTTGCCTTCGCGTAAGGCCAGATAGAAATTCCCGCGCTCGTCCTTGGCGAACGTGCGGGCGCCGCGGTACTTGCCCCACTCGGTGTGCGTGCCGGATGCGGGGTCGAGTTCCACCACGCGATGGTTCATGGTGTCGCAGATCAGCAGGCGGCCCTTGCCGTCCCATTCCAGCGCGTGCGGCTGGTTCAGGCCCTGGCCGAGCAGGACACGATTCTCGCCGGTCTTGAGATCTACGCGCCGGACTGAGTTTTCCACGCGGTCCACGTAGAACAGCGCTCCCGTCTGGTCGAAGCGGAGCTCGTAGGGCTCTTTGCCGCGCGCCACCACGGTCTTCTGGCGGGTGGAGAAGTCGTATCGGGTGATGGCGTGGGCATCCACCTCGCAGATGTAGAGCGCGCCATCGGGGCCAACGGCGAGGCCGAAGGGATTCTGCGCCACTGTGACGATCTCGATGGCCGCGGCCAGCATAGCTAACAGCATGAGAGCACCTCTGCGGCCACGCGTTCCGGCGGCCAATCCCATTGTGCAATGCGGACCCGGTTGCCGCGCGGCGCCCACACGCTGGGGTCGGTCGGCCCGAACACCGCCACCACCGGCACGCCGCAGGCAGCGGCCACGTGCGCGATGCCGCTATCGTTGCCCAGGAAGACACGCGCTCCGGCGAGCCAGTGTCCTAGGTCGCCGAGATCCGCGAATTGTGCGGCGCCGTCGAGCGTCTCCTCCGGTCCGGCACACCAGAGGACGGGCATCGGCAGATGTTCCGCCACGGCGCAGAACTGCGCGAGCGGCCAGTTTTTGCGAGCGCTGCCGGAGAAGGGGTGGATGACGGCGAAGCCCTCGTCGCGCCTCTCCACGGGCAACCGCGGCACCGCCCCCTCCGGGGCGCCCACCTGGCGCAGGTAGAAATCCACGGCGTGGGTGCTGCACTCAGCGGCCGGCAGGGCGGGGAAGAAACGGAAGGGCAGCGCGGCCACCTGTTGGCGGAAGTCCTCGCGGGCGGAGCCGTACCAGGAGACGATGTCGTCAAACTCCGAGAGGCGCCGAAGTGTTGCTTCGGGAATCACCAGAGAATCGATGCCGGTGGAGATCAGAGATCGGCACTCGCCCAGATGCCGCAACAGCGGCAGGTTCTGTGCCGGCGCCCAGATCTCTTGCGCCTGAAGCGACTCCAGTGCCGGCAGCGACACCACAGTGTCGCCGATCGCACCCGGACGCACGATCAGCCTGCGCCGCACTACTGCATCAGGACGGGCAGCTTGATCGCCACTGTCTTCGGCGGGAAGCACGTTGTCTCGTTGCACGCCTGATACCGCAGCTTTCCAGTCACAAAACCCGGTCCGAGCGCCGGATTCGCCGCGCGCTTGAACTTCGTCACCACTTCGAATTCACCGCCAAACACAGAGATCGGCTTCTCGGCGAAGGAGTATTTCTCCATTTTTGCGGCCGGGAAGACGATCTCCACGACTTCCAGCGGCCCGCCTGGATCCCACGTCAGTTTGAACGGGATCAGGTAGTCTTCCGTCGGCTTGTTGGAGTTCGTGTGGAAGCCGGGCTTCATGGCCACCTTGAGCACTTGAGTGGGATTCTCCGTGCGATTCACCACGAGCTTGGCGGGCTCCTGCACCGTGAGCATGGCCGTCTGCGACCAGGCCGCGCCAGCACTCATCACCAGCAATACGGCACTACCGTAGAAGCTGCTCAATGTCACTCTGGTACTCCTTCTTACTCACCAGGCCCACGTGGGTGTTGGCGATCTTGCCGTCCTTATCGATGACAAACGTTGTCGGCAGAGCTTCGATTCCGCCATACATGGTATTCACCGTCTCATCGCTGACCACCACCGGGTAGTTCACCTGTTTGTCGGCGAGGTAGGGCTTGACGATCTCCCAGCCTTCGTCGTCCACAGAGACGCCGATCACGGTAAAGCCCTGATCCTTGTACGTTTTCTGAAAGTCGATGAACCACGGGATCTCGATCTTGCAGGGTCCGCACCACGTGGCCCAGAAGTTCAGCAGGACCACCTTACCCTTGTAATCTGATAGCTTGACGGTCTTGCCGTCGGCGTCTTTCAGAGCGAAATCGGGGGCCGGATTGCGCTTCTCCGCGGGCTTCTGGTTGGTGACCGTGAACTCCTTCTGCGCCTGCGAGGCACAGCCGGCCAGTGTAAACGCCAGAATGGCGGCAGTCGCGGCCGCGCGCACAAGTATCGTTGCCATTGTTTCGGGGGGTCCTAATTCGAATTCTATCAGCTTAGACGCGGAACCCGGCCCTTTCGTGACAAGCCAGATCGTCAAACCAGTCGCGGCGGGCCGCCTTGAACCTGGGCCTCAACGTGAATTCCGGGTGCCCGCCATTGCCGGCGTACACCCAGGCCGCTGTGTCGCAAAAGCTCTCGCAGGCGTATTCTCGCCAACGCCGCGAACGTTGCGGCCGGTCGTCCGGCGTCAGCCGCAGCTTGCGCCATTCGGACGACCAACCCAACTCTCCAGTCGCCCGGCGGGTCCATTCGTCCAGCAGGACCTGCTCCCATTCCTGCCGCCGGCCGTTGCCGAGGCGGAGCCAGACAAAGTGAAACACTTCGTGAGTGAGGATCCGTGCCAGTTCGCTGCCATCGCACCGGAGCGCCTCATCCACGACAATTTCCCGCTGCCGAAGAAACCCGCCTGCATGGACCTCCATGCCGGGCCCTGGCCCGGAGTAGAGTTTCCCGCGCCAGGCGCGCAGCTTCGGTTGCCACCACAGTTGGACCGGATCCCCCGATAGCCGCGGCAGGGTCCGCAGCGCCAGCTCTATTTCAGCCCCGGCGGCTGGACCGCCGGTTCCTTCTCGTCGAGGTATTTCTGGTCCTTGAATTCGACCTTCGCGTTCTTGCGGACGTCGTCCATCCATTCGCGGAACCTCGCCTCTTGGATCGCCTTGTAGACCTCGTCCTTCACCTCGTCATAGGCCGGAGTGACAAACTCGCCCATACGGAAGACCCAAAAACCGCCTGCCTGCCTCAACGGATCGGACACCTGGCCAGCCTTCAGCGCGAAGATCGCCGATTTCATCTCGGGTGGCAGCGCTGTGTCGGTTGGCTTGATCGGCGGGAAATCCCCGCCCTTCGCTTTGGACTCGCTATCGTCTGAATACTGCTTCGCCAACTCACTGAAGTCCTTGCCGCCGCGCGCCTGCGCGACGATCTGCGCCGCCAGTTTCTCTGACTCGGCGCTGGTCCTGGGCTTCGTCATGCCAGCGGCCCCGGTCATCGGATTGTCGTTGAAGTTGACGAAGATCACCTTCACCTTAGCGGACGAGTAGTTGGACTTGTTCGTTTCGTAATACTTTTGCTGATCCGCCGGCAGCACCGGCTGGCGTGCAATCTGGCCGTCCGCGCGGGCCTGGGCCAGATAGACCATACGGTTGTAAAAGAGGCGCCAGCTGTGCGGATCCTGCTTGTCCATGCCCTCTGTTTCGGCCATCTTCACCAGCCTGGCCATCAGCGCGAACGTCTGCAGGAAAGTGCGCTTGTCCGCCATGTAGTTGCGGGTGATGTTGGGGCCCATCGAGCGGATCATGGCTTCCAACTCGGACTTCTTCCACTCTTTGCCCTCCACCACGGCCACCACCGGATCGTCGCCGGCTACCACCGGCGGGGCGGGGGCGGTCTGCGCGAAAACGGCAGCCGCTACGATCGAACCGATCAGTACAAGTCTCTTCATCGCTATAATTTCAATGTAGCAAAGTGAATATCTCCCCCCTCGATCTTCTCCGCCTGGACATCTCGCTCTGGTCCGCCGATCTCGCCAATCTCGAACGCGATATCCGCCGTCTGGAACCGGTGGCGGACTCCTTCCATCTGGACGCCTGCGACGGGCATTACGCACCCACCCTGCTGTTCTTTCCGGATCTGGTGGCCCGCATTCGCCAGCTCACCACGAAGCCTCTACACCTGCACCTGATGGCGACGCGGCCCATGGATCTGCTGCCCGCGTTTCTGGAGGCCGGCGTGGATACCGTGACCATCCCCGTGGAGATGGGGAAGCGTGTCTGGCAGGTGCTGGAGCATGTCCGCGGACGCGGCAAGCAGACGGGCATTTCGCTGGAGCTCGACACGGATGTCGAGATGGCCAAGGCGTACCGCGCCAAGGTCGATACCGTGGTGCTGATGGGCACGGCAATGGGGGTGAAGGGCTGCGGGCTGGACGAGCGGGCGTGCGACCGTATCACCGCCATGAAAGCGCTGCTCAATGGCTACCGGGTAAGCGTGACCGCCGATGGCGGCATCCGCGAGAATACGGTGCCCCTGCTGCGCGCGGCGGGGGCCGACGCGATTGTGCCGGGGTCGCTGATCTGCAACGCCGCGGACCTGGACGCCACGGCCGCGTGGCTGCGGACGCTGTAGGCCGCGCACCGCTCCTTTTAGTCGCGGCTCAGACACTGGCCCGGGGTAGGGTCAGGCTCCTCTACATCAGATAATCTTTGAGCTTATCCAGCAGCGACTTCTCTTCCGGCTCGTTCTCTTCCGGCAGCGTGCCCCGCAACTGCTCCATGAGCTTGCGCTGTTCGCGCGTCAGCTTGCGCGGCGTGCGCACTTCGACGTGGACCACCAGATCCCCGCGGCCGCCGCCATTGACGAACGGCACGCCCCGCTGCCGCAGGCGTAGCGTCTCTCCGCTCTGCACGCCTTCGGGCACCTTCAGCGTTGCCAGCCCCTCAAACGTCAGCACGTGAATCTCGGTGCCGAGCGCCGCCTGCGCCACGTTCACCGGTACGGTGCAGTGCAGGTCGTATTCCTTGCGCTCGAAGACCGGGTGGGCCTCGACGCTCAGGAACACGTACAGATCGCCAGCCGGACCGCCATTGGATCCGGGCTGCCCCTCGCCGCCGACGCGCATCTTCATGCCCGTATCGACGCCAGGCGGGATCTTCACCTTGAGCTTCTTAGTGGTCTGGATGTAGGCCTCGCCACGGCAAGCCTTGCACGGCCGCCGTAGGATCTTGCCCGCGCCGCCGCACTGACCGCAGGCTTTGCGGATGGAAAGGAATCCCTGCTGATAGAAAACTTCGCCGCGGCCGCGGCACAGCGAACACTGAGTCCAGCCGTCTTCGCTTTCCGCGCCGGAGCCGTGGCATGTTGTGCAGGCCTCCATGCGCGGCACCTGAATCTCCGCTTCCAGACCGCGAATGGAATCCTCGAACCCGATCTCCAGGTCGTAGCGGACATCGTCGCCGCGCTGGGCCCGGCTGCGGCGGCGAGCGCCGCCCCCTCCTCCGAACAGATCCCCGAAGCCGAAGAAATCGCCGAAGATGTCCGAGAAATCGGAGAAGGCGTCGGGGTTGAAGCCCTGCTGGGCAGCGCCGCTCACGCCCTGATGGCCGTAAGTGTCATAGGCGCGCCGCTTCTCGGCGTCGCTCAACACGCTATAGGCCTCGGCCGCCTCCTTGAATCGCTCCTCGGCCTCTTTGTTTCCGGGGTTCCTGTCCGGGTGGTACTTCATCGCGAGCTTGCGATAGGAGCTTTTCAACTCAGACTCGCTGGAGCCCTTGGGGATGCCAAGCACCTCGTAGTAATCGCGTTTGCTCACTGCTTGACCGCCACGCGCACCATCGCCGCTCGCAGCAGGCGGCCTTTGAACGTGTAGCCGCGCTGATAGACGCAGGCCACCGTATCTTCTTCCACGTCAGCCGACTCCACGCGGTCGATCGCGTTGTGCAGATTCGGATCGAACGGTTTGCCTTCGGAGTCGATCGGTTCCAACCCCAGCTTGGCGAGGGACTCCACCATGCGCTGGTGGATCAGATTCACGCCGCGGGTGTATTCCGAATCCGGAGTCTCTACCTTCAAAGCGCGCTCGAAGTCGTCAAGGATCGGCAACATCGCTCTTACGGCGCCCTCGGCGCCGTATTCCAGCAGCTCAGACTTTTCCCGTTCCGTCCGCTTGCGGTAGTTGTCGAACTCCGCCGCCAGGCGAAGCGTCCGCTGGTTGAGATCGCTGTTCTCCTGTTCCAGCCGGTCCCGTTCCGCCGCGATCGCCTCTAACTGCAGGATCGAATCCGAAATGGCGACCTGATCGCCTTCGGCTGCGGGCACAGCTTCAGCGTTGGGTGTGTTTTCTTCCATGTTTTCTTCCAAACTTCAGGTTATCAGGATTGCCGCGGCAGGCTCTTGAGCGCCTGGCCCAGATGCAGCACCGCGGCGACAACTCGCGGATAGTTCATGCGGATGGGACCCAATACGGCCATGCGCGTTTCCAGACCGCCCGGCGTAACTACGGTGACGCCGATGAGTGACAGCTCGCGCATTGCCGGGTGCGCATCGCCCAGACCGACCTGCACCTGGACTTCGCCGCTGCGCCCGCCCAGGAACTGATCCAGCAGCTCAATCAATCGCTGCTTCTCTTCCAGAGCGCGAAAAACGTCGCGCATCTTCTCTTTCGTGAGATGCAGATCCAGGCCCACCAGATACGATGTGCCGTCCAGGAACACGTGCGGCGCCATCCCGGTGTTCAACAGTCCCTGGTCGTAGAGCTGTGTGAGCTTGCGCAGGAGATCGTCGTAGGTGGCGCGCTCTTCCTGCAGCCGCAGGCCGAGCTCCTCGCGGATCGCCTTCATGCTCCAGCCCGAGAAGTTCTGGTTGACGTAGTTGCGGATCGAGGCCAGCTCATCCTGCGTGGCCGGTTCCAGCAACTGCGCCACCTGATTGCGGATCATGCCGTCGCGCGTGACGACGATCATCAGCACTCGCGAATCGGGCAGGCGCACCAGTTCGATCTGTTCCAGGGACTGGCCGCTGTTCGGGATGGCGGCCACGATGCCGACCTGCCGCGTCAATTCGGTAAGGAGGTGGGAGGTGTGCTCAGCGCGCTCTTCCGGTCCGGGGTGCTGTTCGAGCTCCTCGCGCAAGCGATTAAGTTCGCTGCCGGGAATGCTGCGCGTGGCCGCAGTGCGCGCGAAATGCTCAAATGCTTTCGCCGTGGGTACACGTCCGGCTGAGGTGTGGGGTTGATCGAGGTAACCCATGTCGGCCAGATCGGCCATGATGTTGCGGATGGTGGCCGGGCTCAGGTTGTCCTTACGACGGCGCGCAATGCTGCGTGACGCCACCGGCTCGCCGGTCTCGATATACGACTGCACGAGAGCGTGCAGGACTTCGATGGTTCGCGGAGACAACATCGTCCTTACTCACAGATTATAATCATGCCGTGCTCACCCGGCGCTTGTTTACTTGCGGGCTTGGTCCCGCCATCCTCGGCCGCGCTCAATCCCGCCGCCGTCCAAATCTCCTGTTTCTCATCGCCGACGACCATGCCGGCTATGTGATGGGCTGCGACGGAAACCGCCAGGCGCTGACGCCGAATCTCGATCGGCTGGCCACGCAGAGCGTGCGGTTTCAGAGCCACTACTGCAATTCGCCCGTCTGCACGCCCTCCCGCCAATCGCTGCTCACCGGCCAGATGCCGCACTCCAGCGGAGTGACTGTATTGAGGACTGCGCTCTCGCCGGACAAGCCCACGCTGGCCAAACAACTGAAGCAGGCCGGCTACCAGACGGCTGTCTTTGGCAAGATGCACTTCAACCGCCCGGCGGCGCCCGGACTGCACGGCTTCGACCACATGGTGACCGAGGGTGAAATTACGCGCGCCTGGCAGAAGGAGGTGAAGCCTGCCCCTTTGCCTGAAGATGTGCAGACCCAGGCCCTGCCGTGGCGGCCCTTCCAGGTTCCGGCCCGCGAATGGCTCAACGCAGGGAAGCGGCCCTATCCGCGCCGCGACGCCGAGATGCGCGGCACCTACATCGCTCGTCAGGGGATGCGCTACCTGGATGAGAACCGCGACAAGCCCTTCGCCTTGTGGGTCAGTCTGCAGGAGCCCCACTCGCCGTTCGACTTTCCGATTGAAGACCGAAACCTGCTCGATCCGCGCCAGTTCCAGGCGCCCGAGGTTGGTCCGCAGGATCCACCGCAGATCCCGCTGATCTTCCGCGATCTGTCACCGGAGGAGAAGCAGGGCATCATCGCGGCGTACTACACCTCCGCGCACTTCATGGACCGCAACTTCGGGCGCGTGCTGGACCATCTGAAGAAGTTGGGCCTGGAGGAGAATACGCTGGTGGTCTACACGGCGGATCATGGCTACGACCTGGGTCACCACGGGCGGTTCGAAAAGCACTGCGGGTACGATCAGGCGCTGCGCGTGCCGCTGATGGTGCGCCAACCGGGCCGCCTTCAGCCTGCAGTGGTCCGCCAGTTCACTGAGCACATCGACCTCGCACCTACCCTGCTGGACCTGCTGGACGCCCCGCAGTTGCCCGTGCAGCACGGCCAAACGCTCAAGCCCTATCTGGAGGGCAAGCCGGCGCCTGCACCGCGAGCCCACATCGTCAGCGAATATCTGGAGAACGAGGAGGTGTTTGTACGGACGGAGCGCTGGAAGCTGATCCAGGGGTCCGGACACCGCCGCAGGGATGACGGCTATCTGACGGATCAGCCGACGCCGGGCCGTTACACGAAGCTCTTCGACCTGCGGGCCGATCCGGGCGAGTTCCGCAATGTGGCGGCGCAGAATTCGACCGTGGTCACTCAACTGCAGCAAGTGGCGCTGGACCGCTTCCGTGCGACGCATCCGGAAGCCGCCGGCGAGCCGTCACAGACGGGCCGGGAGGATCTGCTCGACTACTATCTGAGGCCGCGCGATGCCGTTTCAGCGGCGAACAGCGCTTCGGTCTCCGGCTTCAGCAGGACCCAGAAGCCATAGAGGGAGATGATGGTCCCGAAAGGGAGGTTCAGCAGATTCACCGCGGAAAGCACGAGGCCCAGAATCCGCGCCCAAGGGCGGAAGCTATTGAGCCCGAACCCCAGCACCACGCACGGCAGCGACATCAGCAGGATAATGCTGACCACGATGGTGATAAGGAACTGGATCACGGCGATCGGGAGGGCCGATTCGTCGCCGGCCGTGTGTGCCAGTATGGCTGGGATGATCTGCGCGCCGGCGAACACCACGAATGCGCCAAGGACGCCCAACCCGCCCAGCGCGATGTTCAGCCACGCCAGTATGCGGACGTGTGTCGCCATTTCTTCCTCTCTTCCGGACAATGTATCTAGCTAATTCTACGCTCGAAACCGGCTGGGAGTTCACGAAAGAAAAGACCGCAGACGGCCCTAAGGGCTTTTCCTGCAACACGGACCAATATCCGATCATGTAAAATAGGAGAGACGTAACAAGAATCGTGATCGCCCGCGCCACGTTGCTTCCCGGGTTCCCAGCGAGAACCGGCAGTGATAGACTCAGTTGAATCGCAAGGCCCGCAACGCCGGTCTGGAGTGGTCTCCAACCTATGGATTTCATCAGTTCTCTGGCTTTCCTGGTAGCTCCGTCGAAGATGGACAAGTGGACGCGCGCCCTAACCGACAATACCTTTGCCGGCATCCACCAGCTCGACTGGTTCGACTACCTCATGCTGGTTCCGTATTTCACGCTGCTCACGATTCTCGCCATCTACGGCGCGCATCGCTACGCTGTGGTACGCGGCTATCTGAAATATAAGCACCGCATTCCTCAGGCGCCCGCCAAGCTCTTCGATCAACTGCCCCGGGTCACCATCCAACTGCCGCTGTTCAACGAGCGCAACGTTGTCGATCAACTGATGGAGGGCATTCTCAAGGTCCGTTACCCGAAAGAGCTCCTCGAAATTCAGGTCCTGGACGACTCCACCGACGACACGCATCCTTACACAGAGGCGCTGGTTGCCCGGCTCAAGGCACAGGGCCACCCCATCGAATACATCCACCGCACCAACCGCACGGGCTATAAGGCCGGCGCGCTGCAGAACGGCATGGCTCTGGCGAAGGGCGAGTTCATGGCGGTGTTCGACGCCGACTTCATCCCGCCCGAGGACTTTCTGGAGAAGTCGATGCACTTCTTCTCCGATCCCAAGATCGGCGTGGTGCAGACCCGCTGGACGTATCTCAATCGCGACCACAGCCTGCTGACAGAAGTGCAGGCGCTGATGCTGGACGGCCACTTCGCGCTGGAGCATGTCGCCCGTTTCGGCGAGGGACTGTTCTTCAATTTCAACGGCACGGCCGGGATTCTGCGCCGCGCCATGATCGAAGACGCCGGCGGTTGGCAGCACGACACCCTGACCGAGGATTCCGACCTCAGCTACCGCGCCCAGCTCAAGGGCTGGCAGTTCATGTATCTGCCGTGGATCGAGTGTCCCAGCGAGTTGCCTGTCGATACCTACGGGTTCCAGGTGCAGCAGCAGCGCTGGGCGAAGGGTTTGACGCAGGTGGCGATGAAGCTGTTGCCCACCATCATGCGCTCCAATATCGGCTGGCGCGAGAAGGTGGAGGCGTGGTTCCATCTCACGCCGAACCTGAGCTATCCGCTGATGGTGATCGTATCGGCGATGATGCTCCCCGTCATGATGGTCCGCTTTTACATCGGATGGGGCCAGATGGCTCTAGTGGATGTGCCGCTGATCATCTGCTCGTTCTGGAGCGTGGTGACGTTCTATTTGCTGGCGGAGCAGCAGTTGTACCCCAAGAACTGGAAGCGGGCGATCTTCATTTTGCCGTTCCTGCTGGCGATGGGTGTGGCGCTGACGATCTCCAATACCAAAGCGGTGCTGGAGGCTTTGCGCGGCCAGCAGTCCTCGTTTGTCCGCACGCCGAAGTACGCGCCTCGCGCGGCCGGTGCCACGCTCGGTGCGGTCGCTTACAAGCGGAAGTCCGGATGGCTGCCTTTTGCCGAGATCGCGATGGGGCTGTTCTTCCTCGGCATTGTCGCGTACAGCATTGAAGTGATGAACTTCTTCGCGCTGCCGTTCCTGTCCATCTTTGTCTGCGGCTACTTCTGGGCCGGCTTCTCCACGCTGTGGCAGGAGTACCAGGCCAAACTGCGCCATCAGCGTGATTCCAGCAAGGTGGAAGTGGAAGCCGTCAGCTAGTTCGAAATCGAAAATAGCGTTAGGTAACCGGACCGGTTTCGTTTACAATCTTTAGTAACCAAGTTGTGCTAAGAGCGCCGCATTTCCTGTCGCGGCACTCCCCATCGACCTCCCTTCGCTCAATGTCCTGAGCAACTCCGAGACGCATCCCGGCGTATCCCATGGTGTGCCGCCGTGACGCACTGATCGACTTCAGGGGAGTTGTCTATCCATGCGAATCAAGGGTTCTCCTTCGACCCGCTTCTTCTCATCCGTCACCGCGTTGCTACTTGCTTCCAGCGCACTCTTTGGGCAGTCCTATCAGGGCGGTGTACGCGGCCAGATCACGGATCAGGCCGGGGCGGTGGTGGTTGCCGCGAAGATCACGCTGATCGATGAATCTGCCGGCACCACCCGTTCCACTCTGAGCAGCGCCGAGGGCGAGTATGTTTTCAATCAGGTCGTCCCCGCTACCTACTCCGTCGTGGCCGAATCACCCGGCTTCAAGAAGTTCGAGCGCAAAGGCGTTGTCATCGCCACTCAGCAGTTTCTGTCGCTGGATCTGAAAGTAGAAATCGGCCAGGTGACGGAGAGTGTGCAGGTTACCGAAGACGTGCCCCTCATCGAGGCGTCCACAGCCAGCCAGGGGCAGGTACTCGATCGCCAGAAACTGGTGGACCTTCCCAACCTCGGCCGAAATCCCTTCATGATGTCGAAGGTCGCGCAGAACGTCATGCCCGTCGGTAACCCCGCCTACAACCGCATGCAGGATCAGAGCGGCTCTTCCGCCATCTCTATCGCCGGCGGCCCCGTCCGCGGCAACAACTATCTGCTCGACGGCATTCCAATCACCGATGCCACCAACCGCGCCATCGTCATTCCGTCTCTCGAATCCGTCGAGGAAGTGAAGGTCCAGGCCAACACCTACGACGCCGAGATGGCCCGCACCGGGGGCGGCATGTTCAATACTTATCTCAAGTCCGGCGGCAACGACTTCCACGGCAGCCTGCTCGGCTATATGCGCCAGACTGACTGGCTCGCCAACACCTTTTTCAACAACCGCGCCGTCGTGGCGATTTCAGAGCAGCCCTTCCGCAACTACGGCGGCAGCGTCGGCGGCCACGTTTCCATCCCGAAGGTCTACGACGGCAAGAACCGTACCTTCTTCTGGCTGGCATTCGAAGGCTATCGCGACACGCAGGCCAACTCCGGTGATTTCGCCACACCGTCGATGGCCGAACGCGTGGGCGACTTCTCACAGACGAAGTCCAGAACCGGCGGCGTCCAGGTGATCTACGATCCTCTGACCACCGCCGCCAACGGCACGCGCACGCCGTTCGCCGGCAACATCATTCCCGCCAACCGCATCGACACGGTGGGTAAGAACATGGCGGCCACTTACATGGCCCCTGGCCGCGCTGCCCGTTACTACGGCGACCTCAACCTGAGCGGCCCCACTACGCTGCCCAGCAAGGCCGATCAGAAGACCGCCAAGTTCGATCATCAGGTCTTCTCCTGGTGGCGGGCCAGCCTCTCCTACCTCAAGTACAACAGCATCGAGCCCGGCGATAGCTGGTTCCCCACCATCTCCTCGCCCGGCCAGTGGCTGCTGGATCGCAAGGTGGACTCCACCCAGTTCAACAACCTGATCACGATCAATCCCACCACGATCCTCAACGTGCGCTACGGCTTCAACCGCTTCCCGAACTACGGCTACCAGAAGAGCCAGGGCTTCGATGTCGCCTCGCTCGGCTTCGCCAATTCGTTCGTGAAAGACATCCCTTCGCGGACGTTTCCCAACATCACGATGGAGTCGCTCTATGCGTTCGGCACGAACAACAACTTCTACTACGTGCATCACTCGAAGAACTTCTCCACCTCGGTGGCGAAGTACATCGGCCGCCACAGCCTGAAGGCCGGCGTGGACTACCGCCGCATCAACGCCGATGGCAACGACTTCGGCGATAGCTCCGGCGCCTTCACCTTCAACGACGTCTTCACCCGCGCCACCCCCGGCAGCGCGACGGCGGGCACCGGCGCCGACCTCGCCGGCATGCTGCTCGGTTACCCCGCTTCCGGCACGGGTTTCATCCCCACCAAGCTCTATAACAACGCCGATTACTACGGCGGCTACATTCACGATGACTTCCGCCTCTCCAGTAAGCTCACCATCAACATGGGGCTGCGCTGGGAGCGCGAGACCGGCCTGCGCGAGACCAACGACGGCATGATCGTCGGCTTCAACCGCGACGTCGTCAACTCCATCGCCTCCGGCGTCACCGGAATCACGCCCAAGGGCGCCGTGATGTTCGCCGGAATCAACGGCAACAAGCGGACAGTCGGCAATCCGAACCTCAACAAGCTCGCCCCCCGCGCCGGCATCGCCTGGCAGATGATCAGCAAGACCACCGTGCGTGGCGGCTACGGTATTTACTGGGCGCCGCAGTTCGCCATCGGCGCGCCCTACTCGCCGGAAGGCTACACCGCCACCACGCAGTATGTCGGCAGCTTCGACGGCAACGCGACGCCCGCCGGCATACTCTCCAACCCGTTCCCGAACGGCCTCAACAAGCCCGCCGGCAACTCGAGCGGAGACCTCACCGGCATCGGAAACAACATGACGCTCTTCGATCCGGGCGCCCGTTCTCCGCGAGTCCAGCAGTATTCTCTGGATGTCCAGCGCATGCTGCCGGGTGGCGTCGCCATGACGGTCGGCTACGTCGGTTCGCGCACGGCCAATCTCGTTCTCGGCACATCCACCATCAACATCAACCAGGTGGAAGGCCGCTACCTCTCGATGGGCAGCGCCCTCACCCAGCGCGTCACCAACCCCTACTTCGGCAAGGGCGGCACCGGCGTGGTTGGCGGCTCCACCGTCACCCAGGCGCAACTCCTGCGACCGTTTTCCGCCTTCGGCAATCTGAACTATCAGTTTTCCGATCAGAACAGGGCCGAGTACGACTCCATGATCCTCAAGGCACAGAAGCGCTTCTCCAAGGGCATGACCTTCCTCACCACGTGGACCTGGTCGCGCAATCTGGACGCCTCCTCCGGCGGCGCCGCCAACAATCTCAACGGCGGCAACGTCGGTCCGCAGGATGCCTTCAACATGGACGGTGAGTACAGCCTCTCCAACATCCACTCGCCACACCGCTGGGCCACCGCGCTCACCTACGAACTACCGTTCGGCAAGGGCAAGGCGCTCGCCAATTCCTCCAAGGCGCTGGACTACATCGTCGGCGGCTGGTCCGTCAACGCAGTCAGCGTCGTGCAGACCGGCTTCCCGCTGCAGATCCGCCAGAACTCCAACAACAACAGCGTGATCTTCGCGGCCAGCCAGCGCCCCAACGCCACCGGCGTCTCTCCTGCCACCGAGGGCAGCTTGTCCAACCGCATCGACACGTACCTGAATCCGGCCGCTTTCTCGCAGGCTGCGCCGTACACCTTGGGCAACGGGAGCCGGACCACTTCCACCCTCGGCCCCGGACAGGTCAACTGCGACATCTCCGTCTTGATGACTGTTCAGATCTATGAGCGCATCAAAGCTCAGTTCCGGGCCGAGGCACTCAACGCCATGAACACTCCTCTCTTCCGTTCGCCCAACACGGC